>NZ_CP019646.1:2578904-2901267 GCF_001999965.1 Limihaloglobus sulfuriphilus
AAAAACAGCTCCGCCCGGTCTCTGCTGCGGCGCATATATTCGTGCAGAAACTGAACCAGAAACTCCGCGTTTAGCCCGAGGTACTGGTCGCTGCAGCCGCGAACCGCGAAGAGGAGATTATGTCCGTCGATAACATAGGGCACATCAATCCTCCGCCGTGTATCGCATTTCGCCGCCGACGATTGTATGCATAACAACGCCCTTTAGCCGCCAGCCGTTGTACGGGCAGTTTTTGCCCTTTGAGCGGAACTTCTGCACGTCCACGGTAAACTCCCGCTCCGGATCGAAAATCGTGATATCCGCCCATTTACCCGCGTCGAGCGAGCCTTTCATATTATCGATGCCGATGATTTTCGCCGGCCGGCAGGTCATCATTGCCAGCATCTGCGGCCAGTCGAGCGTGCCGGTGTCTATAAGTGCTTTTGCGTACAGCGGCAGCGCGATCTCGAGGCCGGCTATGCCGAACGGCGCGATCAGAAACTCCAGCTCCTTCTCGCTCAAGAGGTGCGGCGCGTGGTCGGTGGCGAGAGCATCGATTATGCCGTCCTTGACCGCCTCACGAAGCGCCGCGATATCGTCAAGAGAACGCAGCGGCGGCGACATCTTGAAATTTGTATCGTAGTCCTTTACCATGCTGTCATCGAGCAGCAGATGGTGCGGCGTCACCTCGCAGGTAACCGGCAGGCCGTCGTTTTTCGCCCGGCGGATTATCTCAACAGCGCCGCGTGTGGAGATATGCTGGGCGTGGTAACGTGTGCCGGTGCCGCGGACAAGCTCGATATCCCGCCACAGCATCAGCTCCTCGGCAAGCGGATCCATGCCCGGCAGGCCCAGTGAGGACGAGTTGAAGCCAGCGTTCATTACGCCGCTGCCGGCGAGAGAATTGTCCTGGCAGTGCTGGGCGACGACCTTGCCGAACATGCCGGCGTATTTGAGAGCGCGTTTCATCATCGCAGGATCCTGAACGCCCGCACCGTCATCGGTGAAGCCCACCGCGCCGGCCTCGGACATAAGCCCCATCTCGGCCAGCTCAACGCCCTGGCGGTCTTTGGTGACAGCACCCATCACATAGACATGCGTCTTGCGTGTCTGGCGGCCCATTCTGTGGACGAACTCAACGCTGGTCTCGTTCTGGATCGGCGGCGTGGTGTTGGGCATACATACAACCGAGGTAAACCCGCCGGCAACCGCGGCACGCGAACCGCTGGCGATGGTCTCCTCCTCTTCGTCGCCGGGCTCGCGAAAGTGCACGTGCATATCGATCAGCCCAGGGCAGACGATCTGGCCCGCCGCGTCGATTGTGCGGGCGGCTGCGGGGCCGGATTTGCCAATGCTCTGGATTTTGCCCTCTTTGACATAGATATCCGTCACCTCGTCGAGGCCGTTAGCAGGGTCTATCACCCGCCCGTTTGTTATAAGAAGCTCTCTGCTATCGTCCATATTATTTCCGCCAAGATTGATAAATCGCTGTTTTTAAACGTTACAGACCGGATTATACCCTCAAAGGCGGCTTTTTCAAGAACCAATTCCCCGCCGCGGCGTTTAGGAAGCAGCGGGGAAACGGCTGTTTTTTTGAATTTGTTGTGGAAAAACGGTTAATCGCTTGTTAGAATTGCGTTTAGTTGTTGTTTTCGACAGGATTTACAAGATTATACAAGGGCGTATAAAGGACATTTAGATGCTTGTTTTAAGGTTGTTGTTGACTGAATGAGTTCATCTAATTACACTACAGGTATAAGTTTAACGGGGTTGAACCGAGCTCTGGTTTTGAATCATCTCCCTCCAAAGCCCTCTTGTTGTTTTAATAAATGAGTGCAGTATTTAAAATCAAGGAGAGTACCATGAAGGACTTTACACATCAGTATTCACTGAGCAAGACATTGAGGTTTGAGCTCAAACCCGTCGGAGAAACGGCAGAGAGGATCGAGGATTTCAAAAATCAGGGGCTCAAAAGTATTGTTGAAGAAGACCGCCAACGAGCAGAAGATTATAAAAAGATGAAAAGGATTCTCGACGATTATCACAAAGAATTTATCGAAGAGGTGCTCAATGACGACATCTTCACCGCAAACGAAATGGAATCTGCTTTCGAAGTGTACCGCAAATATATGGCGAGTAAAAATGATGATAAGCTGAAAAAAGAAATCACCGAAATTTTTACAGATTTAAGAAAGAAAATCGCAAAGGCTTTTGAGAATAAGAGCAAAGAATATTGTCTTTACAAAGGCGACTTCAGCAAACTGATAAACGAAAAGAAGACCGGAAAAGACAAAGGGCCGGGAAAACTCTGGTACTGGCTTAAAGCTAAGGCAGATGCAGGAGTTAACGAATTCGGAGACGGCCAAACTTTTGAACAAGCCGAAGAAGCCTTAGCCAAATTCAATAATTTCAGCACCTATTTCACCGGATTCAACCAGAATCGTGACAATATCTACACGGATGCTGAACAGCAAACCGCTATCAGCTACAGAGTAATAAACGAAAATATGACCAGATATTTTGACAACTGCATTCGATACTCCAGTATTGAAAACAAATATCCGGAACTCGTAAAACAGCTTGAGCCGCTTAGCGGCAAATTCGCCCCCGGAAACTATAAAGATTATCTAAGCCAGACTGCCATCGATATTTACAACGAAGCTGTCGGCCATAAGTCTGATGACATAAACGCAAAGGGTATCAACCAGTTCATCAATGAATACCGACAGAGAAACAGCATAAAGGGCCGCGAGCTGCCGATTATGTCCGTACTCTACAAACAGATATTAAGCGATATTAATAAAGATCTCATTATCGACAAGTTCGAGAACGCCGGCGAGCTTTTGGATGCTGTAAAAACACTCCACAGAGAATTAACTGATAAAAAGATTTTGCTCAAGATTAAACAAACTCTTAACGAATTTCTCACAGAAGACAATTCGGAGGATATTTACATCAAAAGCGGCACCGATCTTACAGCAGTTTCAAACGCTATATGGGGCGAGTGGTCTGTTATTCCTAAAGCACTCGAAATGTACGCCGAAAACATAACTGACATGAATGCTAAAGCCAGAGAAAAATGGCTGAAACGAGAAGCCTACCATTTGAAAACCGTACAGGAAGCGATAGAAGCGTACCTGAAAGATAACGAAGAATTTGAAACCCGGAATATATCAGAATATTTCACAAATTTTAAATCCGGCGAAAACGACCTTATTCAAGTTGTCCAAAGTGCTTACGCGAAAATGGAATCGATTTTCGGTATAGAGGATTTTCACAAAGACAGGCGTCCCGTCACAGAAAGCGGCGAGCCCGGAGAAGGTTTCAGACAGGTAGAACTTGTTCGGGAGTATCTTGACAGCCTGATAAACGTAGAACACTTTATAAAACCGCTGCACATGTTCAGAAGCGGTAAGCCGATTGAGCTGGAAGACTGCAACAGCAACTTCTACGATCCTTTGAATGAGGCATATAAGGAACTCGATGTTGTATTCGGCATATACAACAAAGTAAGAAATTACGTTACCCAAAAACCCTATTCAAAGGATAAATTTAAAATCAATTTTCAAAACAGCACCCTTCTCGACGGCTGGGATGTAAACAAAGAATCAGCCAACAGCTCTGTTTTGCTGTTAAAAAATGGCAAATATTACCTTGGTGTAATGAAGCAGGGCGCAAGCAATATCCTCAATTACCGCCCAGAGCCGAGCGATAGCAAAAACAAAATAAACGCCAAAAAACAGCTTTCAGAAATAGCACTTGCAGGGGCAACGGATGATTATTACGAGAAAATGATATATAAACTGTTGCCTGACCCTGCTAAAATGCTGCCAAAAGTGTTTTTCAGCGCCAAAAACATTGAATTTTACAACCCTTCCCAGGAAATAATATATATCAGGGAAAATGGGCTTTTCAAGAAAGACGCCGGCGATAAAGAGTCCCTTAAAAAGTGGATCGGTTTCATGAAAACATCGCTTTTAAAACACCCTGAATGGGGTAGTTACTTTAACTTTGAATTTGAGCCCGCTGAAGATTATCAGGATATCAGTATTTTTTACAAACAAGTTGCAGAGCAGGGCTACTCTGTTACTTTTGACAAAATAAAAACAAGTTACATAGAAGAAAAGGTTGCCAGTGGAGAGCTGTATCTCTTTGAAATATATAATAAGGATTTTTCTCCACACAGCAAGGGACGGCCCAATCTGCATACAATGTACTGGAAAAGTCTTTTTGAAAAAGAGAATCTCCAAAATCTCGTAACTAAACTCAACGGCGAGGCGGAGGTCTTCTTCCGGCAGCATTCCATAAAGAGAAACGAGAAGGTGGTTCACAGAGCCAACCGGCCGATACAAAACAAAAACCCCCTCACCGAAAAGAAACAAAGCATCTTTGAATACGACCTCGTGAAAGACCGCCGGTTTACAAAGGATAAATTTTTTCTGCATTGCCCTATTACGCTGAACTTCAAAGAGGCCGGACCCGGCAGGTTCAACGACAAAGTCAACAAATATATCGCCGGCAATCCGGACATCAGGATAATAGGCATTGACAGAGGAGAGAGGCACCTGCTCTATTACAGCCTCATAGACCAGAGCGGCAGAATCGTGGAGCAGGGCACACTTAACCAGATAACCAGTACCCTCAACAGCGGCGGCAGGGAAATACCCAAAACCACCGATTACCGCGGCCTGCTTGATACAAAAGAAAAAGAACGGGACAAGGCGAGAAAATCATGGTCAATGATTGAAAACATTAAAGAGCTCAAAAGCGGCTATCTCTCGCATATTGTCCATAAACTCGCTAAACTGATGGTTAAGAATAATGCAGTTGTGGTGCTTGAGGATCTTAATTTCGGGTTCAAACGCGGCCGATTCAAGGTTGAAAAACAGGTTTACCAGAAATTTGAAAAGGCCCTCATAGAAAAGCTGAACTATCTTGTTTTCAAAGACGCCCGGCCCGCAGAGCCGGGGCATTATCTCAACGCATACCAGCTTACCGCACCTCTTGAAAGTTTTAAAAAGCTCGGCAAACAGAGCGGATTTATATACTATGTGCCGGCGTGGAACACCTCAAAGATTGACCCTGTTACCGGTTTTGTAAATCAGTTTTACATCGAAAAGAACTCAATGCAGTACCTTAAAAACTTTTTTGGTAAATTCGATTCGATAAGGTTTAACCCGGATAAAAATTACTTCGAGTTTGGATTTGACTACAAAAACTTTCATAACAAGGCCGCCAAAAGCAAATGGACTATCTGCACCCATGGAGACAAACGCTCATGGTACAACCGTAAACAGAGAAAACTGGAGATTCACAATGTAACAGAAAATCTGGCAAGCCTGCTCAGCGGCAAAGGCATAAATTTCGCTGACGGCGGCAGTATCAAAGACAAAATACTATCCGTAGATGATGCGTCTTTCTTTAAAAGCCTTGCATTTAATTTTAAACTCACCGCCCAGCTTAGGCACACATTCGAGGATAACGGCGAGGAGATCGACTGCATTATCTCACCTGTCGCGGCGGCTGACGGTACATTCTTCTGTTCTGAAACGGCAAAAAAACTTAACATGGAATTACCCCATGACGCCGACGCAAACGGTGCTTATAATATTGCCCGTAAGGGTCTTATGGTTCTAAGGCAGATACGCGAAAGCGGCAAGCCCAAGCCAATCTCAAACGCCGATTGGTTAGACTTCGCCCAGCAGAATGAAGATTGACTAATACAGACCTCCACACGGGCCGGCACCGTTTAAGTAAAATAAGGTGCTGGTCCGTATTTGTCGGTTAAAGTCTATGTTGACAGGCTAAAAAAGGATATGCTCTATGTCTGACGAAAATCTTATTCCCGTTCATGGCGGGTATCGAAACCTGAAGTCTTTCCAGCTTGCACAGCTTGTTTACGACATAACAGTTGTGTTTTGCGGGCGTTATGTTGACAAATTCAGCCGAACCACCGACCAGATGGTGCAGGCGGCACGCTCGGGTGTACAGAATATCGCCGAGGGTTCGCAGGCTTCCGGCACATCAAAGAAGACAGAGCTGAAACTAACCAGCGTGGCACGGGCAAGCCTTGAAGAACTTCGGCTCGACTACGAGGATTTTCTGCGGCAGCGGTGTTTGCCTCAGCTTTTGCCCGATGAGCCGGCGATGATGCGGTTTAAAAAACTGCGGTGCAATAGTTTAGAACAGTTTCGAGGGTGGGTTGACAAAGAAAAGCGGATTCTGGTTCGCGGCGGTGAAGAAACAGACCCGCACAGACACGCACAGACTAACACGGGCGGCAAATCACATGTTGAAAAATTCGTGATTGTCAGTGAGCGTCCGTGTCCGTCCAGGATGATCTCGGCGATGCTGGCAGCCAATGCAGTTTTATCACTGCTGAACCTGACCTGTTATCTGCTTGAGAAGCAGATAAAGTCGCAGGCGAAAGATTTTGAACAGAAAGGGGGCTTCACAGAACGGCTTTACAGAGTCAGAAGCCAAAAACGACAAAGGTATTAAAAATGGAAACGTACATACTTATATCGCAGCTCAACGATTTTATTTTTTGCCCTAAGTCTATATATTTCCACCAGTTGTACGGCGGGTATTCGACCCGGCTGTATCACGATACGCCGCAGATAGAGGGCAAAGCCGCACACAAGGCCATAGATATCGCAGGCTACTCTACAAAAAAGTCTATCCTGCAGGGGCTTGAAGTCTATTCCCAGCAGTACGGAGTCTGCGGCAAGATTGACCTATTTGATACCGAGCTGGGGCTGCTGACAGAGCGAAAAAAACATATATCAACAATCTATGACGGTTATGTTTACCAGCTTTATGCTCAATACTGGGCTCTGATTGAAATGGGACACGATGTTCGGAAGCTGCGTTTCTACAGCAGCGACACCAACAGGGTATATCCTATCGATTTGCCGGCAGATAACCCTCAAATGCAAACAAAATTTGAAATGATAATTGAAGATATCCGCACCTGTGATATAGAAGAATACCGGCAGACTAACGTTAAAAAATGCCGCAACTGTATTTATGAACCCTTATGTGATGTATCATTATGCTGACAGCACCGGATTTTAAACAGAAACAGATAGTATTTGCCATGCTCAGCCGCGGTGAGAGGCTGAGCTTCAAAAACGACAATGTTATAGTCAAGGACAGCGAGGGCAGGATAAAACATCAGTCAACCTGTTACAGGCTTTTTGCCCTTTTTGTAGCAGGCCATGCCTCGATAACAACCGGACTGCTTCAGCGGGCCGAGAAATTCGGTTTCAGCATTGTACTGATGACCCACGGGCTGCGAGTTTACGGTTTGTGGGCCAATGAGAGCAAAGGAAACGTAATACTCAGACGAAAGCAGTATAATCATGAAAACCTTAACATAGCCGCTCATATTGTGAAAAATAAGATTACCAACCAGATTGCCGCACTTAAAAAAATACGGCCCAGAGAAGTGAAAAGACTTGAAGCTGCGGAAAAACTTATGGATTACTTAGCTTCGATTGAAGACTGCAAGAAGATAGACCTGCAGAGCCTGTTAGGAACAGAGGGTATCGCGTCCAGAATTTACTTTCAGACATTGTTTGACGAGATGAACTGGAAAGCGAGACGGCCCAGAGTAAAACACGACACTACAAACTGTCTGCTTGACATTGGATATACGTACCTGTTCAATATTGTAGAGGCTCTTTTAAGCATTTACGGATTTGATCTCTACTGCGGGGTTTACCATCGGGAATTCTATCAGCGTAAGTCTCTGGTTTGCGATCTGGTTGAACCTATGCGGCCCCTGATCGATCTGCGTATCAGAAAAGCACACAGGCTCGGCCAGATCCGCATAAGCGACTTCTACGTAAAACAGGGCAGACACAATCTCTTCGGGAAGAACGCCGGCCCGTACACTTCCCTTATTCTCAAGGAACTGATCAATCACAAGCAGGAGATGTTTATCTATATACAAAGTTATTACAGGGCATTTATGAGGAATAAACCGGCAAATGAATTTCCAGTATTTACAATATGAAAGGTTGCAAAATGTTGATTGTCTCGTATGATATAAGCAATGATAAACTGCGAACAAGATTTTCTAAATTTCTTACGAAATTTGGATTTCGGCTGCAGTACTCTGTGTACCAGATTAAAAACAGTGACGCGGTGCTCAGGAACGTGGCAACCGAGATTGAGACCGAGTTCTCGAAACAATTCGAGCAGACCGACAGCGTCATTATTTTCCGCCTTAGCAGGCAGTGTAAAAAATACTGCTACGGATACGCGATAAACGATAACGATGAACTGATAATTATTGAATAAAATGCAAACCTCTGTCTTAATGTCAAATTTTCGCCATATTTTGGTATTTTTTACTGGCACAATCGCCCTTACAGGGGTAAAATCAGACATTACCTCTCTAAGAGGCATATAAAATTTCTACTGTTGTAGATTCAGTTCCTCACCTATAGCCGAATCGCTCTAAGAGGCATATAAAATTTCTACTGTTGTAGATAGTTTATTGACACGTTGTATGCGTAACTCTAAGAGGCATATAAAATTTCTACTGTTGTAAGACAACTATAACACAGCGCAGCCCCCCCCCCCCCCGATGTGGGCGGGGAGATGGTTTGGCGGCGGCACGGATTCCAGGTGCGCTAACCTGGGTTAAGTTATCCAGTCCGCTCAGACTTGGGGAATACGCCGCGTAACGTGTATAAATACACCCTAAAGTGTGAACTTCTTACGGCGAATGCGGCACAGGCCGTCTTTGTAAAATAGTAACGATTTGTAATAATTATCTAAATATTTATTTGATTATTAGTTTTATAGTTTATTCTTTTATAAATAAAGATTATGGGACTGGTTTTAAGCAATTGTAACCCTAAGCCCTGAATATGGCTGATTAGTTGACTATAGGATTTTACTATGCCGGATTTTCAAAATTTACTGAGAGTTTTAGAGCGAAAGAAGCCGGACGAGCCGACATTGTTCGAGTTTTTTCTGAATCCCGATTTATACAGAGAGCTTGCCGGAGCCGATATTGCGGCAATGGAGCCTGATTTTGACTTTTTAGGGTGCGGCCTTGTCAAAATTAACGCGTTTAAAAATGCCGGCTATGATTATGTCCAGGCGAACGGCTGTGATATGCGGTTTGTAACCGAAGCCCCCGAATCCAGGGAAAGCATCTCATTAAACGCCGGACATGCCATAACTGATCATGAATCATTTAAGTCTTTCCAATGGCCCGATCCCGGCAGCTATGACTACAGCCGTTTAGAAACAGTCAAAGAGGACTTGCCGGCGGGAATGAAGCTTGTTGTCTCGGGCCCCGGCGGCGTGCTTGAAAACGCGATTAGCTTAGTCGGTTTTGAACGCTTGTGCATGATGCTTATAGACAGCCCCGCCCTTGCGGAAAAGATATTTGGCGAAATCGGCGAAAGGCTTGCCGGGTACTATAAGATATGTGCCGGATACGATTCTGTCGGCGCCTTGATTTCCAATGATGATTGGGGGTTTAAAACCCAGACAATGTTTTCGCCGGAATATATGCGGAAATATGTGACAGGCTGGCATAAAAAAATCGCTCAAATCTGCCACCAGGCAAATAAGCCTGTTATACTGCACTCATGCGGCAATGTGGGCGCTGTGATGGATGATATAATATCTGATATAGGCTATGATGCAAAACATTCTTATGAGGATGCCATCGAACCTGTTGAGGATTTTTATGAGAGATTCGGCGACAAAATAGCAGTTCTTGGCGGCATCGATCTTGACTATCTCTGCACCGCTTCTGAGACGCAGATTAGGGATAGATGTCTGAAAATGCTCGAAAGAGCCTCTAAAAGAGGAGGTTATGCGCTGGGAACCGGAAACAGCGTCCCCCATTACGTGCCTAAAGAAAAGTATTACGCAATGATCGATGTTATCCGAAAGACAAAACCCGCCGTTTAGCGATGCCGCGGCAATTCCTGGAACTTGAACAGGTTATAAAGCAGATTTACTGTTCAATTCCGCCGACTTCAGGAACGATTCAACTTCGTCGATAGCCGGATAATGCCCGGGCAGCTCTGAGGCCTGCACTGCGACGACGTCAATCGGCGTTACAGATGTAATCTGCCAGTCAAGCAGGGCATCGATAAACTCCTCGAATCTGTCAAGGTCTTCGCCGCGGTCAATCAGCTGCCTGGAACTGCCGCCCTGCCCGAGCCGGAAAAACTCACACTCCCTGCCGTAGAGTGGGTAAAACAGCAGGCGGCGGCGGGGGCAGTCTTCCACGACATACATGCCGCGGTATTCGGTGATATAAAACGGCCTTGCGTCCCAGCCGGGCTTTGTGTGGTGAACCTTGCTGTATCTGCCGCCGCGGCTGAAGATGGTATCCTCTATGTCGCTGACATCTTCCTCGTCCCAGGGGCCGGCCAGCACACTTACAAGCTGCTCTTTGAGCTCCAGGCGCTTGCTGCGGTACTCTTTGAGCTCGTAGAGATTGCGTCTCTCCTGCGGGTCATCGCTCAGGTCAAAGAGCATCCCGTGATTTTGCTTGAGATAATACACGAGTTTCCAGCCGTCTTTGATCAGGGCTTTGATGGAGTACTGCTCGCATAGAGCCGCCTGTTTGCGGGGGATATCTTCGCCGCGGAATATTGCGGAGAAGTCCGTGCCGTCGATGTCCCGGACTGGATCAAGCCCGTGAAGTGAAATCAGTGTCGGGTAGAGGTCTATGCTTTCGATAAGCCCATCATACGCAGCCGGACATGAAAGATTAGAGCCGCCGGCGGGTTTTATTATCATCGGAATCTTTATAACCTGGTCAGACAGCCGGTCTTTCTCGAAAGTCCGGTGCATTCCCGCCATATCGCCGTGATCGCTTGTGAATATTATCGTGGTTGAATCGTAGAGCGAGTTTTCTTTGAGATAATCGATTACCCTGGCGATTTCCTGATCAATGCAGGTTATTATGGCATAATATGCCGCCAGAACTCGCCTTAGCTTTCTGTCATCGGCGAAAAACTTCCTGAGCCGCTGAAAATAATCATACGGCTTGCCCGCTATCTCTTCCGCTGTTTCATAGGGCAAAAGCGTTAGCTTTGAGGGGTCGTAAAGTTTGTCATACGGAGAAGATACACCATGCGGCGCGTGCGGGCGGTCGTAGGTAAGCCACATAAAAAACGGCTTGCTGCCGTCTCTGTCCTTTTCGAGGAAGTCCAGTGCCTGATCGGTTGTCCATTTTTCTATGCTGTGTTTATATTCAACGCCGCACCTGCCGGCACAGGCGGTGTAATTGTCGGTGTCAATCTCGCAGTCTGTGTTTGCTTTTTTCCCGCCGCGGGGTTTATCATCGGGAACCGCATCGCCGGCGGCGGCTCCGTGGCACTGCGCGGTGGGAAACTCAATCGAGTTCTCTTTGAGGTAATTGGGGTACCACCTCTCCGGGCCGGTGCATCTGTGCTGGTCTTCTTCGAGTGTCGCCGAGACGACGTCAAAGCCGACATTGGCCCCGAGTGAGTTGATATGCAGCTTGCCGAAGGCGCCGGTACTGAAGCCGGCTTTCCTGAAATGCAGCGGCATCAGCTCCGCGGATGGTTTTACCATGCCCTCAAAACCGAACTGGCGGTGTTTTTTCTGGTACTGGCCCGTGAAAAAACATATCCGGCTCGGCTGACAGACCGGAGACTGGGCGTAGCAGTTGGTGAAATTTACACCATCGCGAGCCAGAGCGTCAATGTTGGGCGTTCGCACGTCAGGGTGCCGCATTAGCCCGAGACAGCGGTAATTGAGCTGATCGAGCATTATAAAAAGTACGTTTTTCTGTTTCATACAAAATGTCCTGCGGATTTAAGTCGAATATCGCATCGCTCATATAACGGGCAGAAATCCCTTAAAAGGGATAATCGGGCACCTTGTAGTCGGTCTGGCGTTTAAGCTCTTCGAGCCTTTTGCTGAGCCGCTCTCTGACACCCGCGTATTCTTCTTTGTAATAGAGGTTAGTCAACTCAAGCGGGTCGTTTTTCAGGTCGTACATCTCATTATTGCCCTCAAGCTCCGGATAGTCAACCAGCTTGTACCTTTCGGTGCGTATGCCGACAACGCTGGGTATGCCGGGCGCGTAGCCCTCCCTGAAATACTCGTAGAGGAAGTCTTTCCGCCAGCCTCTGGTCCTGCCCCGCAGCAGCGGAACAAAGGATTCGCCCTGCATGGTCTGGGGTACTTTGGCACCTGCCAGGTCGATAAACGTCGGCGCGAAATCGACATTGAGAACCATCTTGTCAATTTTTGTGCCGGCAGAAATCAGCCGCGGATAACGGATAATCAGCGGTACCTTGATCGATTCTTCCCACATGATCCGCTTATCGGAAACGCTGTGGTGGTTGCCGAGCAGATAACCGTTGTCGCTGGTGAACATAAAGAATGTATCGTCAAGGATATCCAGCGATTTGAGCTTGTCATAAAGCCTGCCGGTGTTTCGGTCAACAGATGAGATTGTCTTTAGATAGTCCATCCACGCCTTTTCTTTGCCCGTCCATTTTTTTGCGGGCGGAGTTTTATCGGGCGTCGGCTTGCCCTTGCTCTTCATATAGGCATCACGGTGAACGCCGTAGGTCGAGGCTCTGCGAAGCCAGCTGCCCTTGTCTGCATAGTCGTCATGGTAGTTGGCCGGCTCGGGTATCAGATCGTCGGCATACAGGTTCTCATCTTCGGGAGCGGGTTCAAACGGGGCGTGAACAGCCTTGTGCCAGAGGAACAGGCAGAACGGTTTTGACTTGTCGCGTTTCTCTTCGATCCAGCTTTGGGCATGGTCTGTGAGAATATCGGTAATGTAGCCTTTGGCCTCGAACTCTCTGCCGTTTTCATTCAGCTCGGGGTCATAATACTGCCCCTGGCCGCGGAAACTGAGCCAGTAATCAAAATCAGGCCGCGGCCTGGCGTGGAGCCTCTGGTGCCATTTACCGATGAATGCCACTTCATAGCCGTTCTGGCGGAGAGTTCTCTGCAGAGATGGAACGTCGAGGCGGTGATCGGCTATCTCGTTTACCGGAACGCCGCTGTCATGGGCGTAGAGACCTGTCAGACAGGTTGCCCTCGAGGGGGAACACAACGCTGTAGTTACAAACGCGTTTTTAAAAACCGCCCCTTCAGAGGCTATTTTATCTAACTGGGGTGTTTTAAGAAACGGATACTCATCTTCAAAGCCTACCGCGTCCCACTTCTGGTCATCGGTCATGATGAACACAAAATTCGGGCGCTTGCCGCTTTTACCAAAACTGAAAGCATTGCTGCTGCAGCCGGTAAATAATGATAAACCCGTCGCGGCTGAAGTAATCGCCGCTGCGGCTGTGAATTCTCTTCTTGTCATTTTGCTGTAATTCATTCTGAAATTTCCTTAAACGTGTATTCCTTAAATTCTGCGCCTTTGCCGCTGATGCTTATCTTCATATATCCGATGGGAGCGTTGCCGCCGTTCCATGACATCGAACGCATGACAAAACATTTTGTCGAGCCTATCATGAAATCACGCGTAGGCTGGTGCTGATGGCCGAAAAACATAAACGACGGCCGTGTCTCTTTAACGAGGTTATTGAAAAAGGCAGAATCATTCCGCGACATATACATATTGCGGTCTTTGCAGTCGGGGTGCGGGGGGATATGCCCGAAAACCACCTTTATCTTTTCTTCTTTTTCCAGCTCGGAAATCAGCCAGTCTGACTGGCCGAAGGGTATTATCGTCTCGGAGCTCAGATGCCCTACATGATCAGTCGCAACAGCGTTGCACATGCCTATAAAACGGCAGCCTTTGTTCACAAACGAGTAGTAATCAGACTCTTTACCATTGATATTAAAATCCTCGGGATATGATTTTCTCAGCAGCTCTCTGTCCTTAACGCCCTCGTGGTTGCCGGCTATAAAATGGAGTTTAAGTTCGCAATCATCGACAATGTCTTTGACCTTGTGCAGATGTATATCGCCGCAGACCAGCACAAAATCGGCGCTTTTCTCACGACTCTGGGCAATGTGGTCAAGGGCAAGTTTAAATTTATCACGTGCCGGGCCGAATTTTTCGTAGCCGGCTCTTACCGGCTCGCCGGCATGGGGATCACTGATGACGCAGAAACTGAACTCCCGGGCATCTTTATCCCAGAGGGCAAAATCTGAGGCGGGCAGAAAAACAGTGTTCTCTTCGACTTTAAATCCCTCAAAAGACTCTGCCAATACGCAGCCGGCAGTTAAAAAACCCAGTACAAACAAACTCATCAACAATATTTTATTAGATTTCATTTTGATTACCTTTCTGACATACTTTAAGCTGTTAACCACCCACTTATATCTGCCCTCAGCTATACTATCAAGGCCGCAGTTTCTTTTTCTTCTGCTGCGTACGCATGAGATATCAGCTCAAAATCATCGCTGATATCGGCAGCCATCTCGAGGCAGTCCGGGTATTCAACCTCAACAACCGTTTTGCCGGCCGTTCTTTGCCGCTGGACAATAATCTCACCGAAAGGGGTTGGAACAGAGCCTTTTATAGAGTCAAGGTCTGCGCAGCGGGGAGAAACGGCAAATCTCCTGAACCCCGGTTCAAGCGGCTTTATGCCTATTATCCTGGAATAGATATAATACACCGGTATTATCGACCAGCCGTGCGAAAGGCTGCCGGCGCCGTTGAAATCGGACTCGCCCTTGATTGTTTCCCAGAAACTTGAGCAGCCTTTGGAAATCATATAACCCCAGTCCCTGCGAATTATATCAAGCGGCGGCGAGCTGTCTTTAAATATGTTCTCCAGAGCGTTGAAAACGTATCTCTTCATGCTTAGAGTAGCGCCGCTAAGGTCAGTATCGGTGCCGATATGCCTGCCGACCGTTTCCAGCTCCTGATCTTCAAGATCCATATAAATACAGGCAAGCGACTGGGTCAGCTCGGAGAAAACACAATCCTTATCGGCGGGAAATTCATTCGTAAACAGCCCGGCAGATTTAGAGTAATATTTTTCCCTGATACCGCTCTGTATTTTTCTAATCACATCGCCGGGTACTCTCGAATCGCGGCCGAGAAAGCCGCAGATATCGTTATAACAGCCGATAGACTCAATCAAAAACAGCGATATGCAGCTGTGGTATGATTTCTCGTCGCTGCTGTGAGGCCCGTTGCCGTCAAGCCCAGGGGACCACTCATAAAAATTCCAGTATCTTTTCGACGTATCAACCTTAAGCACATTATCCTCTAACCGGCTGATCATAGAAAAGATAAAATTTCTGACGAAGCCGAAATGCTCTTCCGCCAGGTTAGTGTCACCGCTGTAGAGGGTGTAATCCCGAAGGGCCTCTATCCAGAACATAGTAAAGGATGGAATGGTTATTTCATTATCGCTTGGAGCGCACATCGCAAGATATGTATCATCGAAGCGGGCTTTGCCCATAACCCGCAGGGATTTTTCGGCGTATTCGTAATTACCGAAGAGATAATAGCCGCACAATGCCTGATTGAGCACATCAAGCGGATAAAGCGACTGCTCTCTCCAGGGGGTATCGCAGTAATTTTCCAGCATACAGAGCCTTGCGGTTTTCTTTGACACATCCACAATCCGCTCTATGAGCCTGTCGCTGCAGGCAAAATCCGAGCTGAAGCTCAGCGGATACTGCTGCGTCCTTAGACTTACCGAGTTTATATTTACTCTGCCGCGGCTGTTTCTCACATGAAGCTCTATATAGCGGCAGCCGAGTTTGCGTACCGGCATCGACCATAGCTGCGCACCCGGACGGGCGATATACCGGTCGGCGAAGTTTCTATCTTCTATCTTAGCCCGGACACGGCCGTCTGCCAGGTGCTCGCCATGGGCAATGTCGATTACGGTCACATCGTCCGCCTCAAGCTCGAGCCGGAGGTAGCCGCATTCTTCGCTCAATAAATCAAAGATAACAAAGCTGCCCTCAGCGGCGGCGGTAAGAGTTATGCCGCTGCTGCCGATCTGACCGTCCAGATATTTTAAATCCGCACCGCTTACCATATCGGCAAAGGTTCCCCCGTCAGGGACATTCTCAAGCAGTCCGTTTGAGCAGACTCTGGCTGTTTTTATGTTTTGCTCAAAACGTTTCAGGGGATACGGCCCAAGACCGTTAGCAGTGAATTCATCCGCCGCTGCTATCTCCTGAGCAGAACCCCAGCCGCTGTCATCATAACTTAGAGATTGCCAGCCGTCATCTTTAGACCCGTCGTATTGAATTGTCGGGCCGAGCTGGGGAGTAACCATCGCTGCATCTCCAGACAAATAAGCAGGGCTTGTTCTCGCCCGAGAGCCTGCATCGCTTTTAACCAGAGAGCCGCCCTCTGTCTGTATTTCAAAAAGAATCCCCGCACGCCCTTTAACGTATCGGGAAGTATTTATACCCTGGTAGTATCCTAAAACGGCTAAGCAGTTCTTCCCGGGTTTGATATAGCCGGAAATATCTTTGGTCAGATAATATCTGTCATCCGGAAATTCTGAAAAATAAGCGTCATCAACCGCCTCACCATTTATCCATAGCTGGTAAGAAGTATCGGCGGCTATAAGAACCTTTGTTTCACTGAGCCGGTCAACCTGAAAAGTTTCCCTGAATTCCACCCAGTGATTAAAGGGATAACGCTCATCTTTGAGCCATATCCATTTTGTATTTTTATCTATCGATTTTTCTATCATCAGTTGTGTTCGGTTTATTACATATAATTTCAGCAGGCCCTTTTCGGCAAGAATTACAACGTATTGGGACCGCCTCGAGATTTGGTTTTAATTTAAATCTTACAAAGTCTGCGGTTCTTCCTCAAGTCCGTGCTGCCGACGAAGCCGGTTCAAGAACTCGTGGGTAATAGGATATTTCCTAAGCACCAGATAAGAAATCAGCATTACAATCGGGCCGATAATAAAAGTCATCAGCGCCAGTTTGTCGATCGTCTCGGGGGTCTGAAACTCCGCATCTGAAACGTAGCCGACACCCTTGAGCACATAACCGGTAATAAGCAGCCCTATCGCGCTTGCTGCCTTGAGAAAGAACGAGAATCCCGCGGCATAGCGGCCCTCGGTAATCTCACCGGTTTTAATCCGTTTTACCATCGAAAGATCCGCTATCATAGAGGCCGCAAGGGGCACAATTATGCCGCAGCCGCCCCACCACAGCATCTGCATAAGGCCAAAGACCGCCACTGCGACGGGGAAACTGCCGATTTGAGCCTGAGGATCCATAAGCCCGCCGGTAAAGATTACCAGCAGAGCCAGACAGCCAAATGAGCTCGCAACCATGGCGATATATCCGGTGAGTTTTTTATCCAGCCGCCTTACCATCGTTCCCAGAAGCAGCGAGCCAAGCATAAAGCCGACCATACCGCCGGTATGCACAAATGTTTTTTCCGCGGCGGTAAACCGCATATACTCTACGTAGGTAAACATCTGCACCTGCGAGACTACCATCATGGAAAACTGCGCGATGCCGAAGAATCCAAACACAAACCATACCAGCTTGTCGGAATAGACATCTTTGAGGTCGTGCATAAACGCCTTGACGTGTTCTGCCATGCCCTCGGCCTCATTCTTTTTCAGCCCCCTCTCGGCGTATTTATAGGTGGCGAAGATACAGAAAAGTGTCAGCAGCAAAGAGCTTGCGGCAAGCACGCCGCCCATATTGAGATAGTTCTGGTGTATCTTGGTACCGTCAATCACAGCGCCGTTTGCCGCCTGCTGGTCAGGGAAGAACAGCACCCAGGCAAGGCCGCCGGTGAGGATATTGACTACCATATTAAACGCGTAGCGAACGCCCTGGAGCCTGGCCCGGTCGTTATCGGTCTTGCACATCTCAAAGCCAAGCGCCGTATATGGTACGATAAACAGCGTGAATGCCGTTTTAACAAATATATTCACTATAAGCAGATAAACAAAAATCACCTTCTCACCCTCGAACGATTCGGGTACAAACCAGACCGCCAGAAAGGAAAGGGTCAGCAGAATCCCGCCTATAAACATATAAGGGTGGCGGCGGCCGAAACGGCTGTATGTCCGGTCTGAAATGGTGCCCATCAGCGGATCTGTAACCGCGTCCCAGACAGTGGCTATAGACAGAGCAATACCCACCAGCTCAGGGCTTATGCCTAAAATCTGCGTATAAAACAGCATAGAAAAGTTGCCTATGCCGTTCATGGTAATCGATGTCGCACCCTCACCGGAGGCGTAGCCCCACAATTCTCGTGTTTTGAGTTTTATTTTTGCTGCCGCGGCTTTTTCCATATTTTTCTATCTCTAAGTTTGCATTCTATCATAAAAAGAACCGTATAAACTTTTCATACACTAAAAGAACTCGCCCTTGCTCCACTGATACGCATAGCTTTCAAGCTCATCTATCACATGGGTGTATTTAGAATCGTTATACAGATTGCGGATTTCACCCGGGTCATTCTTTAAATCGTACAATGCCCCGTCCTTATCTTTTACCCGTTCGTCCATAAAGAATATCAGCTTGTAATTTTTTGTCCGAACCATTACCCTGCGTCCGGTGCCGTTTCTTAATTCATTATACATGCTGCTGCTGTGGTCAATCTCACAGAAACAGGCTCTCCTCCATTTTTTAACTTTTCCGGTTATCAGCGGGACAAGACTTTTACCCCGGATAGCATCAGGGATTTCTAAATCTGATAATTCAAGCAGAGTAGGCAGAAAATCAATCATCTCTACCGGCTCATCAATCCGTTTACCCCCGGGCAGCCTTTCAGGGCAGTTTATGATCAGCGGCGATTTGACATAATCTTCGTAGAAGGCTCTTTTCTTCCACAATCCATGTTCACCGAGACCAAAGCCCTGGTCAGAATTTACCGCTATAATTGTATTATCCAACAGGCCGGTTTTTTCCAGTTCTTTTACTATTCTGCCGACCTGTACATCGACAAGGCCTGCCATGCCGTAATATGTGCCGCGGCTGATATCTATCTCTTCTTTAGTCAGATCAAGACTGCCGGCATATTTACGCAGGCAGTTTTTCTCAAACTCCGGCTTGCTCTCAAGCTGGGTCTTATCCGGCAGAGGCAGCTCTATTTTCTCGGGATCTACAAAAAACTCCTTCGGCACATGACATGGAACGTGCGGCGCGTGGAAAGAGACCCGTAAAAAGAACGGCTCTTCCTGCTTTGAAAGCTGATCAATCTTTTTTACCGCCATATCGCCAAGCCGCCATGGAGTAGTATCTTCGGGCTTTACGTCCAGTACGCCTCCGATTTGCCAGTTATATGTCTTAGTCCTGACTGAACTTAATATTCTCTCTGCCGCGTCCGGATACTTCTGTTTGAAAAACGCGGTCGGCTTTCCAAAAACGTCCAGAAGCTGCTCGGCATCGCCGAGAGAATCCCATTGGTCGTGAAAACCGTGAATCTTGCCTATGTTAATCGGCTTCATTTGAGCCCGGGTCCAGATATCCAGCAGGTTTGGAACATCCTCAATCCCAGAATCACCGCTTTGTTCAACCAAACCCAAAGACTGGAGTATGGCCTCTCTGTCCCAGACACCCTTGTCTTTGCCCTTCATGTAAGCCGGCGTTTGCTGCGCCGCCTTACCCATAGCCATAGGGCCGCTCTGATGGCAGTAGTTGCCTGTCTTCATGCTGCGCCTTGACGGAACACAAACGGGGTTCTGGACAATTGCGGTCGTAAAGAGCACCCCATTTTGAGCTATCCTGTCAATATTCGGGGTATTGGCCCACTTTGTCCCGTAACAGCCCAACGCGTCCGCCCTGCCGTCATCAAACATTATCCATAAAATATTCGGCCGCCGGCGAGGCTTAGCCTTATCCGCGTTTGATTGTTCTGACGGTCTGCTGCCCATACCCGATACGCCGGAAACAAAAGCTGTTGAAAATAAAGCTGTTTTCAAAAAATCTCTTCTTTGCATTTATTCTGCCCCTGCTGATTTCAACCGGCATCTGTACCGAATTTAACAGATAAAATAAAGCTGAAAAATTACATAACGTTCTATCCGGTCAAAAGCAGTCATATTAACAAGTTATTCTGCAGCAACGGTTGTTACTTTGTTTCCACTCTATACAGAACAGCCCCGCCGCCGCCAAGCTCCTCAACGCAGGCATTTGAATTATTCAGGCTGACCTGCTCTTCGCGGCCGGTTGTATTAGAAACAGCATAAACATTTTTCACATCGTCTGTAAAAGAAACAACCGTTTTCAGGCTGCCGCCGTCTCTGCTCATATACTCGCCGTGGCGTTTATTGACAATCATCACATACGGGCGGTTGTCCTTATCCTCAAAATAGCTGACGATGTAACCCATACTTAGAACGTTGTTCCGGGCATCTACGCCGGCGATATATTCTTCAGCTGCGCCAAAACGGCCTACGTTGCCGGCAAACTCATCTGTCCCCACCGGAACAAAGGACTCACCGAAGCCGCGGATATGGCGAACCTTGATATTCTCCAGCTCAAGCAGAACCTTGCCCCAGCAGAGGGTTTCTTTGTTAATCGCCGCGGCGTCATCGTATCGCGGCCCTTTTTGGTCGTTTGAATCCAGTACACCGCTGCCGAATTTGAAAACCGGCTCGTAGTACTCTTCTCTCATACCGCCATTGTTATAATTTATTGCAAGACCTTCTGTTTTATGGCTGAGCGCTTCTTTTTGTGCAAGTTCATTTATTCCGCAAACAGGATGCCTGAAATAGAAATACCAGAGTCCCTTGCAGCCGTAGGCCAGAAATGAATTTATCTGCCATGCAAGGTCAGAGCCGCTGACATTTCTGTCTTTGTAAGATGAATAGACCTGGACAAAGCCGAACTGTTTACAGTTGTTCTTCAGGGAAAGCTCCCGCTGTATCTCAAGGTCGTGATAAAAACTGGGTGAATCCACGTTGAACCTGAAACATGGATAATGATCCAGCGAGCTGTAACGGGGATTGAGTTTTTCATAATATGTTTCAACGTACTGCCTGAAAGTGCTTCCAAGCCGCGTTTCGCTGACATACGAGGGGAACATATTCACGATACATATATCCTGCGGGTGTCTGCGGCGGAGGTACTCGTACTGTTCCACGTATTTTTCTATCTCGGGGGTTGTCGGCTCATCGCCAAGCATAAACCCGATTCTCTTGGGATCATCCGCGTGAAAATCGCTCATTGTCTTATAGTTGTAGCCCTTTGTATTCCATTCCTTGAACACCATCCAGTTGCCGTCCCAGTGCTTTTTCATCTTCTGATAGGCTTCTTCTTCCGGGTAGATAAACATAACGTTGAAGCCTGCATCATCGTACCAGCCCAGCTGCTCGGCGGTAAGCGCCGGAGGCACCCACGTCATTATGGGAAAGGGTTCTATTGTAATTTCCGGGTAATTCATTTCAGCTTGAGAGTTTACGGTAAATAAAGCACAAAAAACCAATATTAAAGACGCAGAGATTCTTATCACAGGAGTATCCTTTCTTAATAATATAAATACTAAACATTTTGCGGGAAAATCGATGTATTATTCAGGACAGGCAATACTGCCTTTAGGAGTGCTGTACTTATAGCCCCTGTCTGAATATTTATAACCTGTATGGTCCAGGACCGAATTGCCCAGAAGCTGGGATGGATCGTCAGGGTCTCTTCTAAAATACTCATCCGCCCTGCGGTCCTCGACATGCATATCCGCCCAGAGTGAATTGGAGATGCCGCCTGAATGGCTGCCTGCGATATTACCGTTTGAGGTAACATATCTGGAGCTTACGTTGTAAACGGGATAAAATCTCCCGCCGCCTGTATTGGAAACAAAAAACGATGCGGCATCTATCAAAACTAGAGTATCTGATTTTGCCTTGTTACCGGCATAACTCCAGTTATCCGTCCTCTCGGGCTGGTTAGTTGCCGAATTCCAGGAATTATACCTGGAGAGGTGACTGTTATAACCGTAGCCGATTGGGTAGTGCTCGGCGATATTGTCGCCCCAGCCGTATATCATTTCACGTTTTCTCTCCAGAAACTTCCGGAACGAGGGGCAGGAATAAGCCTCGCGAACAGAGCTGGCCCCTACAACCCATTCATCGTTGCCCTCTACCGTTTCCTCGCCGTCTATCAAGTCGGCCTTAATTAAAGACTCGGTATAGGTCCTCCTTGCGAAACTGTTGTTCGACCAGTATGCTATCGGATAAAAGCCGTCATTATTCGCCTTATAATTTTCAATAGCAATACCCATATTGTGCATGTGAGAGCCGCAGACGATTTTTCTGGCCATGTTTCTGACCTTAGAAAGCGCCGGCATCATAATCGCCATCAGTAAAGCTATGATCGAAATCACAACTAAGAGTTCTATTAGTGTAAAACCTTTTTTGCTTCGCATGATTAATTACCTTTTATTCTATAATCTCGATTAAAGTCTCCCCGGTATTCACTGCCGGGGAGACTTTTAGATTTTTATTCAGATGACCAAACAGCGCCGTACGCGGCAAAGTCGATCAGATCTACATGACAGTCACGGTTGTAGTCAAATTTATAGAAACCGTTCCATATATCACCGCAAACCTCGCCGGCTATCTCAGAGCCGATCGCCTGCTGCGCGGCAAGTGCCAGCGGTATCGTGCTTCCCGCACCGTCAAAGTGCTCTTGGCGGCAGCCGTCGGCGGGGAAGACCATCATACCGATAATCTCATCATCGCTCTGCATCAGGCTGTAAAAATCGTTGATTGAATCAGCAAGCTGCTGATCGGTATAATCGGCGACTAAATTCATCGCTGAAGGCGGAATGATAAACAATTTCTGCTCAGGCAGTTTTATGCTTTTCATGTGGTTCACAATCGCCTGAATGTCCGCTATCTGCACCGGCTGGCCGTCACCGCTTTCATAAAGGTCAAACGCAAGCCAGTCCGCACCTGCCGGCAGAGTCTCTGCCGTTAAATTGGGAGCTACAGTGGGTGCGAAATTCACATAGACTGGTACCCCAGGGAAAGCCTCTTTCAGTGCCGCAATAGCTGTCTCAAGGTCGGCCTGTGAAACATTGCGGTGATACGGCTCGTCTATCGGAGAAAACGCGCCAACGTATTCTTCATAACCGTTAAAGAGAGAAACAAGACCGCTAACGGCATCTTCATAATTGCTCTTAAGCTGATAACCGCCGCTGCCGTCTGCTTCAAACAGCTGCCAGTGGGTATCCACAAGCATATAAGAATGATTAGCTACCGCGGCATCTGTCGCGCCCTGATTGGGGAAAACGTGGTTAAGGTTTGTAAATGAGCCAACCTCGGGGAAGGCATTTCCCCAGTTATTGAAGTCAGTATAGGCATGATAATAGCCATACCAGGTTGAAGGTTTACTCGGGTTCTCATAGACTATCGGATCAAAAGGATCATAATCTGGGTCATCAGCCGTTGACACTTCAACCGTATTGAAAATTACCGCGTTACTTTCACCCCATAGATTGATAGTAGAAGCGGCAGTATTTACCCATCGCAGCTCAATAAATGAAGTATCCAGCGCCTCGGCGGTCAGGTCGGTAACCATCTCAGTCAAAGCCGCGCGAGTGGTTTGAGCAAGCACATTACCTGCATCATCAACCATCTGAACAACCATGCTTGTACCGACGTTAAAGTACATTTTGGGTACGCTAACCGAAATAATTGTCTTTCCTTCGGCAGCGGTGTATCTTGCTCCGACATAAGCACCGGAATTGGGCTGAATCTGGTTAACCGGAGAAAACATTCCTGCATCCCAGCCCCAGCTTCCCCCGTCAGTGCCGAAATCATTCGTGTTGGCAGGGCTTATAAAATTAACAATCTCGTTAAAAGGTTTTTCCGCCCCGCCGTCAGCAACATCATAAGCCGTCCCGGAACCGATATACTCCCAGCCTTCAAGGCCTGCCTCGGCAAAAACTTCAGTTGTAATTGCATTAGTATCAAGCTCTAAAGCAACTTCAACCGAGCTGATTATAACACCGTTGTTTGCCCAGACGTTAGTCGTGGTAGAAGACGTATTAACCCATCTTATCTCCACTGCCGTTGTACTAAGTCCCGCGGCTGCTATATCCGTTACCATCTCGTTAGAAGCGGATCTTGCTGACTGCGCCACTATATTACCTTCACCGTCAGCGACCGCAACCGCCATATTAGCCCCGACATTGAAATAAGCCTTTGGAATATTCACACCAGTTATGATGTATCCCGCCGGAGCCTCAAACCTTGCGCCTGCCCAGGCACCCGATTCAGGTGTTATGTAGGCAGAGGGTGAAAATTTTGCCGCGTCCCAGCCCCAGGCGGCGCCATCGAGGCCGAAGTTGTTTGTATTGGCAGGGCTTTCCATTGAAACAAGATCCTGCATCGGTGCTAGAGAACCGCCGTCATCAATATTGTAGGCATTGCCGCTGCCGAGGAAATCCCAGCCCGCAAGGCCGTTGGTGCCGTCAAAAACCAGAGTCTCGGCAAAAGAAAAAGACGTTATGACTGTTATTACTGTAATTAACAGGGATAGAGATCTGAGCGTTTTCATATAATATCTCCTATTGTAGAGTTAATATGCAAATTTAGTTACTGGACGCAGTTCACATCAGCAGGGTCATTGCAGTCAAGCCAGTACTGAGCAAGAAGCTGTATGTCAGAGCTGTCAACATCGCAATCGCCGTTGAGATCAGCGGGCGGATATGGATTGTATTTCGTGCCGCACTCTGCGTCTTCTTCATCGATAAGTGTGATCTCAAGCTGTTCAATGTACATGGTGTTACCTGACCAGACCCATGTCGCAGCATATGGTGTAAGGACAAATTTTATCCTTTTAGTTGGGTTTTGGCTGAAGTCCACAACGGTTCCCTGCCACCACGGCACAGACATCGTAACGGGATTTTCCGTATATACCAGTTTGTCATCTTCATCATAAAACGATGCGGCGACAGAAGAATTCCCTCCGCTTGGGAAATTCCAAAAGGAGTTAATAACCTTTACGCTGGAAATCAGCTTACCGCTTATGCCGGCGGAAGCAAGGTCGAATTCATAACCTGTAGGATCTATCGTAGAACCGACAACCTGATTTTCCGCCCGTATCTGCAGGCCGTGAGTCTGAGGCACAAACTCGCCCGGCCACGGTTGCGTTGCAGGGTCGCCCTCCCAGGCAGAGTCCAAGGTAAATGAGCCTTCAACCCACGTCCAGTCAGTGTAAGTGTACCACAGCTGGCCGTCAGGCTGATTTTCAGGGTCGGGGCCCACACCCCATTTGAGGGTATTTTCATCAACAAGGTACCCGTCAGCATACAGACCCGATAAAACCACAAAACCGAGAGTTAAAAACAACAGTGCGTAATTTAATTTACTCATTTTTGTTTCCTTTTGTTAATTACTATAGAAACATTTAATTAGTCATTCAAGGCGCAAAATCCCCGCAACCTCAAAAACCAAACTAAAGTGATTCACAGAACCACTCATATAACTTTGTACCGCTGTAAATAAACACGGGCAGATTTTACTCTGCCCGTATGCGGATATTTCTGAATCTATTTTTTTCGTTTAACTAAGAACAGAGAACCCAAAGCCAGAACCGCCATTGAAGCCGGCTCCGGAACAGTCTCCGTATTTAGATATATCGGCTGGGTATAATAAGCATTATTCGTACCCCAAAGATTATGGGCCTGGGTTGCATAAACTATAATCCGCAATGCATCGACATTATCGAATGTTGGATTATCCAGACCTTGATTTTGAATCCAGCCTCCTGCAGGACTTGCCGACCAAAGAACATTTTCGTTGACATCGGTAATGCGGATCTCCATTGAACCTGTCAGAAAGTTGAAATAACCCGGCAGCCAGGCACTGACAACCTCTTCGTTGACACCATCAGGAACACTCCACTCATAACCTGCCCAGGTACCTGCCGGTATTGTATTTGGCGACGGTGAAGCCAAAGCCTCTACCCTCAGCCTTACATCATTCGATGTGCCATCGTAAGGGTCCAGGACATCGAGCGGGCTGTCAACATTACTCACCAGGTTAAGATAGTTCTCGTAGCCGGCAGAACCTACTTTCGTCCAGTCATTGACCGTGGATTTTGTCCACTGATCCCAATGATAGGAATTGCCGACATTGACTCCGGCACCAAAAGACGTGCATACGAGAGATAAAAGACATGCGATTGAAGTTATAACGACTAACTTTCTCATAATAAAAACTCCACTTAAACAACATTACTTTATCAAAATCTTCAAACGATGGCTTAATTATAACACAACAACGAAACAATACTATACATTTTATGAAATATTTAAAAAAAAAGTTTAAACATAAACATTCTTACATCTTAAATCACTAATATATAAAGACTTAAATAGCATTAAAATTTTACTATACATTTATATACATTTTGTCTTTTTTCGCTGATTCAGCCTTAAAAATAAACGTTTTTGAAGCAATTGCATCATATCGGCCTGCAAGAATCACGCTCTATGAGCTTATTAGCGACGAAAGAAAGGCTCTGGTCAACGGCTTTTCCGCCGAGTTGTTTATCTATCATATCAATCGCCATCTCCCCCATAAGGTCGTAATCGAGCGATGTGGTCGTTATGCGGGGATAGGTAGATTCACAGATATCGAAATCGCCTGTACCCAGGACAGAAACATCTTCAGGGACATTTACGCCGATATTACGCAGGTGTGAGATTGCCCAGGCGGCGATTTTGTCATCAAGACACAGTATAGCAGTAGGTGCCGGCTGGGTTTTATGGACAAAGATACTGTTGAGCTCGGAAACGACACGATTGTATTCATACCGGCACTCTTTGACTGTAACATCAAGGTCTGCCGCTGTTTTCTCTTTTACATCACGCACGGCGTTTCGCACCTCTTCTATATAGGGCTTTGTGAGCATATCGTGAAAGATAAGTATCTTTTTATGGCCGATTTGCGGCAGATAGTTCAGGCCGTACTCAAGCCACGGCCTGCCCAGCACCGCATACTGGGCTATATCGCTGTACCTGTAATCATTAAGTGCTACATACGGAATGCGTGCGGGAAACTCCTTTATCTGATTGATATGCTCCGTACTGAAGTTACAGCTCACCATCGCGGTATCTTTGGAGTCTGTAGAGAAAAATTTCTCCCGGAATATCTCCATAGCGTTTTCGAATGATGCAATAGCGGTATCGTATCCCTTTGAATTAGCCGCCTTTACAACGCCGCGTATAATCCTGTACCGGAAATCCGATATCTCAAGTATGTCGTATATGAGAACTACCGTTTTGATGTTTTTCCGGGCAAACACACCGTCACTGAGCATCTCACGGTTTATAAAGGTGCCCGAGCCGGCAATCCGCTGAAGTATCCTGGCAGAAACCAGCTCCTCCATCGCCTTTCTAACCGTACCCCTGCTAACGCCCCATTTAGCGCCTAAGGCCTGTTCTGTAGGGAGTTTGACCTGGCCGGCCTTAAACATCTCATCTATCATTTCACGCAGACGGGAGGTTACTTCCTGATATTTAGTAAAATTCGCTCTCATTCAAGATACCGCTTCTATAAAATGTTAATCAAAACCGAAAAAACTATCGGCCAAGTAACTGCTGCGGCTTATTATAACAAAACATTCCACACTTAAAAGAATCTTTAATGTTATCAAAGCACTCCGGAGTTAGTAACACATTGAAATACGGCAACAATCGCCATCGCCGAGTTTGAACCCTGCGAGTTCGTAGAAGCCCTCCCCGGAACAAAGTAAGACCGCTTTAGAAAGGCGCACTTTCTAAATACCAAAAAACTGACAAAATATCGTAGAGACGCAATGCTTGCGTCTCTCAACTCTATGCAGATGATGGACTTAAAAACTGAGATACAGTCAAAATCGCCGCATGCAATGCAACTTTACGGGGGCGTAAAAAACACTTTGGAATGCGGTGGCAAGCGCCGGCGCGACACCGCTTTGAAAATGTTATACACCCAAATACACCGCTGTTTTATAAGATGCTGCTCAACGGAATAAAAGCGGCGCCGCCTCGCTTCGCTCATTGTCGCGCGCACTCCAAAATACCGCACATACTGCATTTACCGCATCAGAGCCGCGAGTAATGTAGGTCGGGCTTCCAGCCTGACACTTTGTCGGGCTGGAAGCCCGACCTACGGCGGCACTTGCCCGTAAAAAAACGGCAGGAATTTATACCCCTCACAGCAGACAGCGTTTATTACGGTATTTTGTCGTGATACGGCACATAGACTAACCGCTCATTGACATTCGCGGCTCTGAAATACACACAGGAGCGGTACCAGCGGCCATCGGGAGCTATTGGGCGTACAGATGGACAGCAGCGTCTGGAGCAAATTCGTGAATTTGCTCTACCCTACTGCCTGCGTTCTAAAAAAAATCCGGTTATTTCCAACTCTGTTCTTCGCGGCGGGCGAGGTATGCCATTTCAGCGGCTATGGGGATATTCTGGGTGCACTTGGCTTCACACTCTTTGCAGGCGGTGCATTCGGAGGGTTTTTTGGAGGCATTTTTGTTATTTTCGCCGGTCAGCCAGTCGTATTTCTCTTTTGCTATGCCGGGAACCTTCAATACCTTATCATGAAAAACCACATCCATCATTGCCGGTATATCGATCCCCGCCGGACAGGGCATACAGTATTTACATGACGTGCAAACTTTGGCATTATCGGGCGATAACTTGTTCATGGCTTTTTCAATGGCCGAGATCTGGGCGGCGTCAAAGGCGGGTTTCTTAAAATTGGCTATGGTTGACTCTATATCCTCCGGTTTTGTGATGCCGCAGATAATGGTATCGACATTCGGATCGCTTTTGAGGTATCTGTGCCCTGCTTCCACCGCATCGCTTATGCCGACGGCGGATTTTACAGCATCGGCTATAACCGGGGAATTTTCCGCCAGCATGCCGCCGCAGGCGGGGTTCATGATTATCGTGCCGATACCCTTCTCATGAGCTTTGGCAACCACATCTTTGTATTTCTGGTTGAATATATTATACGTTAAAAGTATGACCTCGCACCAGTCAGCCTCGTCGATATAGCGGCTGATATTCTCCGGCTCATCATGGGTGGTAAAGCCGATATGGCCTACAAGCCCCTCGTCCACAGCGCGGCGGATACCATCGACCATCCCGCCTTTGCAGGTTGCCTTTTCGTAATTCTCGGGGCTGTTAATGTTCCATACCTGGTAGAAATCCAGATACTCGACATCCAGCCGCCGCATCGACTCTAAAATACGCTTATACGTGCAGTCTGCCGAGCTGTCGTCGGTGTCCTCGGCCTTGAAAACCCACGGTGAGCATTTGGTCGAGAGGATCACCTTTTCACGGTAACCGTCCTTAAGTGCTTTGCCCAGCTTTATTTCACTGTCGCCGTAACCGCGGGAGGTGTCTATATATACCATACCGGCGTCAATTGCCTGCCTGATAAGGGGAATTGCCTTGTCCATTTCGGGAAATCTCATCGCTCCCATGCTGACGGGGTAAACTTCGAGACCGCTGCGTTTTCCAAAGTTTATTTTTTGAGTTTGTTTTATCATAACGGCTATTGTAACGTAAAAACAGGTATTTGCAAGATTGCAGTTCTTTAGTCCGGCAACTCGCGTATCCTGAAACTAACAGGCCGGGAAAATGTACAAGCTCCTGTAAAGATACGCGGCATTTTTTGCCGGCGCGGCATCTACATTACCATCAACCACTGCGTCTTCCAGGGCAATCGCATCTAAAATATCATTTTTTAGGCTTTTCGGTTATTTTTTCTTTCAAGGCGTGTTATCCGTATGATTTCGTCAGCATATTGTTGCACTAAGTCCATGAATTGGTTGTAACTATCTATGTCAGCCTGCAGTGCTTCAAGCTCATCCTTTGGGACATATCGCACAACATTGGCTCCATTTTTCCACGTTTGGTGGTTGAAATGCTGCCGGTTTTTCATCTGACATATTTTCCCTCGTTCCATTCGCTCTATTTTTGCGATTTTTTCTAATAATTTTATAGCTTTTTTTGTCTTTTTCATTATAGTATAATATATAGTATTCTATATCTTTGCAACGTTAAAACGAGGAAAATTATGAAAAAAGAACAAAACCAACGCAGATTAATGGACTATTTTTCGACAATTGAAGACCCCAGAGTCGAGCGTACTCGCAAGCATGAGCTTAGCGATATTTTATCCATTGCAATTTGTGCAATAATTTGTGGCGCTGATGGATGGACACAGGTTGAAGAGTTCGCTCAGTGCAAAGAAGAGTGGTTTAAAAGTTTTCTTTCTTTGCCTAATGGCATTCCTTCTCACGACACATTTGGACGAGTATTTTCTTCTCTCAAACCCGACTCATTTGAACAATGCTTCCTCGAATGGGTCAATGCCTTAGCCCAAAAGAGTGAAGGCAGGCTCATAGCCATTGACGGCAAGACTATGCGTAGAAGCGTTGATTATGCATCTGAAAAAGCGGCTGTTCACATGGTAAATGCCTGGTGCGACACCAACAAAATGGTCATTGGGCAGATTGCAACAGAAACCAAGAGCAATGAGATAACGGCTATACCTAAGCTCTTGGAGTTAATTGATTTAGATGGTGCAGTTGTAACAACTGATGCTATGGGCTGCCAAAAGGAAATTGCTAATGCTGTAATTGAAAATGATGGGGACTATATCTTGCAGCTAAAGGCAAATCAGACCGGCCTGCATAAAAATGCAGTTACCCTTTTTGATGAATGTATAGACGATAATGTCTATAATATTCAATATACTGTTGCAAGTGAAACTGATGGAGGCCACGGCAGGGTTGAAGAACGCACATTGCGGGCTGTTTCAAATGTAGGATTCCTTAACTCTGAAAAGAAGAACTGGGTCGGGCTCAAGAGCCTGATATGTGTGGAGGCAAAGAGGAGCATAGGAGATGAAACAAGCGTAGAGAAACGGTATTACATATCAAGCCTGACTTGCAAAAATCCGCCAAATTTACTCAAATATATCAGGGGCCACTGGGGGGTAGAGAACTCCTTGCACTGGTGTTTAGATATCAGCTTTGCCGACGATGAAAGGAGAATAAGAAAAGGTTATGGAACAGAAAATTTTGCAAGGCTCTCACGAATAGCACTGAATCTGCTAAAACAGCAAACCAAGCACAAGGTCGGCATAAAGACCAGAAGGCTGTGCTGCGGCTGGAACGAGCAATACCTATATCGCGTGCTGACACAACAAAATAAAGGACTTTAGATGCGATTGCCCTGGGCCTGGAAAGATGAAACAGTTTTTTACTTTCAAAGATCAATTTTTTTATATAATGTACTCTATGGCAGAGACAAACAACAAACCGCTGAATATAGAGATCCGTCCGGCGGCAATAGACGATTTGGCGGATATATTCCACCTTGGCGAGAAACTTTTTCTCCCGCGGGAAGTCTCCAACCTCTACCGCACATGGGACGAATACGAGGTTACCGGTCTGTTCAATTCCGAGCCCGAACACATGCTCGTAGCAGAATATGAGGGCAAATTAGTCGGCTTCGCGATGGGCACGGTTATCGAGAAAAACGCCACTGCATGGACCTACGGACATCTCGTATGGCTTGGTGTTGACAGCGATTACTCACGGCACGGCATTGCCGGCACGCTGTTTGACGCGTTCAGCGAGCTGATGAGAAAGGCCGGCGTGCGGATACTGCTTATCGATACACAGAAGGACAACGACGCGGCGATCAGCTTCTTCGAGAAAAAGGGCTTTTCAAACCCCATAGACCACGTGTATATGAGCCTTAACCTTGACCTTGAGGATTCGTGATGCCCGGCAGGATAAACACAGAGCGGCTTCGCGAGCTTTTCAGGGACATGGTAAACATCTACAGCCCCACCGGCAAAGAGGGCCAGATTACCGAATATCTGGCACGCTATCTCTATGAAAACGATCTTCCCGTCACCATGCGGGAGGTTACCGAGGGGCGGCGCAATATCGAGGTTGTTTTCGGACCCGGCTCTCCTGAGCTGGCGTTTATAGGCCATATTGATACTGTGCCGGCATTTGATATAGAAAACTACGAGTACCAGGAAGAAAACGGCGAGGTCTTCGGCCTTGGAACCGCCGACATGAAAGGCGGATGCGCGGCGATGATAGAGGCGTTTGTATCGCATATCGAAAACGGCGGCAAGATCGAAAACACAGCCCTCTTTCTCGTCGTCGGCGAAGAAGACAACGGCGACGGCACAGCCGCAATGCTCGAGGCTATGAGTTTTCCCTGGGCGATAGTCGCCGAGCCGACAAACCTGGTTCCATGCTTCGACCATTTCGGCTATATCGAAATGCTTGTGCAGGCCTACGGCAGACGCCGGCACGCCTCCATGGCAGGACGCGACCAGAACGCGGTTTTCAGCCTTTTGCGGACGCTTCTGCGGCTGGCTGAGACAATCGAGACCGAATTCCCCGAGACGGTAATGAACATACGCTCCGTTCACAGCTCCGAATCCGGCTTCGCGGTGCCCGGCAGCAGTGAGGCATGGCTGGATATGCACATAAAACCCGAACAGGACAGCCGCGAATTTGTAAGTACCCTGAAAAAACTTGCCGACGAGTGCCTCTGCGGCGGTGCGGTTACCAGCCATGAGATCACGTTTCCAACCATTGCCGGCGGCTACAGCCTCGAGCAGTCGGGCAGATTGTGGGAAATACTCAAAAAAGCATACTCAAACCAGGGAATTGGCTGGAAACCCGGAACCTTCAAGAGCCATTCTGACGCGAATCTACTGCGGGATGCAGGCTGCAAACCGGTAATTCTCGGCCCCGGCAGACTGGCAAGGGCTCATACCAGGGACGAGGCCGTCTCGTTCGACGAGGTAGCCGCCTCCGCCGGGCTCTACCGCCAGATGCTCTCTATTATGCAGCCTTAATCAAACAGGGGTGTGTCAAAACTGCCGGCGTTTTCAAGGGTTTCGCGGCGTTTTTCCACAAAATCAACTGACACATCACAGCGAGAAGCAATTTTCTTCGCTGTGTCATCACTCTTGAGCAGCAACTCATCAACCCGTGGCTGTACGAGGAATTCCTTTTCGCGGCGGATTTTGTCCTGTTTTCTCACCTCGCGGCGCCAGTATTCCAGCTCTTTCTGGTAGAGTTTCTTGTCGCGGCGGATTTCATGGCCGTTTTTCTCTTTGCGAAACACTTTGATCTTTTTCGGCGTGGTAACGCTTAGCCTTATGCGGTTGTCATCATCAGGCCCAAGATAAGAAACACGTATTTTGCCCAGTTTATTGCCGATAAGCACCGATTCGTCACGGTTAATGCTGAGGCTGGTTTCTTTTGTCTTTTCACCGGTGAGCGGCGCAACGTCCTGGCGGACATTATCCTTACGGAAAAACCGCTCATAAACGAGGTCAAAGCCGATAACCAGGACCCACATCCCGGCAAGTATTATCAAAACCTGCATAGTGCTGACTCACAAAACAGTTGAATATTATTACTACTTTTAAAGTTTGAGTTTACCAAAACGGGCGAACAGAAACACTGATCACGCCCCCTCACGGGGCAAGATTTATTTACCTGTTGAGGGTGCCTTTGTGAGCACCTTATCAGCGAGACCGTAATTGATTGATTCCTGAGCCTCGAGCCAGAGATTTCTGTCGCAGTCTTTCTCTATTTTTTCCGGTTTTACGCCGGAATGCTCCGAGAGTATTTCATAAATTAGCTTCCTCAAACGAATTATCTCTTTTGCCTCTATCTCGAGATCGCTTGCCGTGCCCTGCATAACTCCGCTTATCAGCGGCTGATGCAGCATTATCCGGCTGTTTGGCAGCATGTAGCGTTTGCCTTTTGTGCCGCCGGCGAAGAGAACCGCTCCCATGCTTGCCGCCTGGCCGATGCAGTATGTGGCTACCGGGCAGCGGAGAAAACGCATCGTGTCATAAATCGCCAATCCGGCAGTAACCGAGCCGCCGGGAGAGTTTATATAAAAGTGAATATCGCTGCTGCTTTCCTCGTTGCTCAAAAACAGCATCTGGGCGATAATCAGATTCGCCGAGTTGTCATCCACAGGCCCGCCAAGGAATATGACCCTGTCTTTGAGAAGGCGCGAGTATATGTCAAAGGCCCGCTCTCCCCGGCCGGTCTTTTCAATTACCATTGGAACAAGTTGGTTCGATATCATTTCTTATCCATTTAACTCAATTATATCTCTAATTTAAAGCGGGTATTATATTCATAATTCGGCAAAAAGTGAAGAAAATCTTCTAACATATCTCTGAGTTCTTGTTAAAATGTAATTTTATAGAGTAATATATTAGATTTAAACGTAATTTTATTTAATGAAATTTCAAAAGGAAAGGTAATATTATGAAACGCATCTTTTTATCAGCTTTGATTTTATCTGTATTTGTAGGTACTTCTGCCGCACAGGAGCCGGCATGGGGAATAAACATAGACATCGAAAAACTGCGTGAATCGAGCCTGTACAAATTCTTCGAGAAAGACGCCGACAGCGAGGGCCGGCAAAAGGATATTGCCGAATCTATCGGCCTTTCAGAAGAAGAGCTGGGATTTAATCCGATAGAAGACCTGACCAGTTTCACCGCGTACAACACGAGTTTCGGCAAAGAAGAGGGCGTTATGCTGCTCAAGGGCAAATTTAAAACCGAAAAAATTGAGCAGTTTCTCGAAAAAGAAAACACCCACAGCACATCAAAGCACGGCAAATACACAGTTCACGAGTGGACACAGGAAGATATGAAGCTGGCGGGCTCTATCATAAGCGAGAGCTTCATAGTTGCCGCCACGGACAAGGCAAAACTCACCCAGACACTCGACGGCCTGGATAAAAACAGCCAGACACAGATGGCAAAGCTGATTGAGAAAGACAAAACCGCCGCGTCAAAGAATGCTTATTTTTATGTAACGGCCAAAGATATCGGCAAAAACATGGACGAACAGCAGTCGCAGCAGAACCCCATGGCACGGCAGGTAAAGGATATAGTCATATCCGCCGGAGAGAACGGCGGGAATTTCTATGTGAATTCGCTCGTTACAGCCGTCTCGCCCGAGGCCGCCGCACAGCTTCAGCAGATGATTACCGGCATGACCGCGATGTTCAGTATGCAGGCTCAACAGCAGCCGGATTCTCCCGTTGCCAAAATGCTCCAGCCGCTGAAAATTTCAAACGACGGCAGCAAAATCAGTCTCTCGTATGAGTACCCGGCAGAAGAGCTGGCAGAGCTCATAAAAAAGGCGCAGCAGAGTTCAACACAAAAAATTGCACCGCAAATGCAGCCAGGGGAGAATTAAGAATTACGGTATCAGGCAAATGCCAAGTCTGCGGCTTTTGCCTTTTCCGGTTAATCTTGTAATCCTTTCAAAATAATAAATTTAAAATCACCGAAAATACATAGAATCACTTTATCAGGCTTTATTATGAAACGCAGCTTAATCTTCTTTTTATTATCATCGCTTTTCTGCGGCCTGTGCCGCGGCGAGGTCGCCTGGCTGGTTCGTATGGACGCCGAAAGGCTCTACAGCTCACGGCTCAACGACGAATTTGAAAAACTCGCGGCTGACATGGAGGACGAGGAGACAGCGGTTTCCGAATTTCTCGGCCGCTGCGAAGAAGAACTCAGCGATGACCTCGAACGGATAACGATCTACAACAACGATTATTCCAGTGACGGGATCAGGGTCCTGCTAAAGGGCGATTTTGATCCGAAGCGGCTATTTTCGATTTTCAAGAGCTACAGGTCATACAGAACCGGCGAGCATGATGGCAAAGTGCTGCATCAATGCGTTGTCGATGACATGTCCGGGCTGAATGTGTACGGCGCTGCCTGCGAAGGCTGGGCGGTGGTATCTTTCGGCAGCGAAAAAGTCCTCGAGACGATCAGCCAGATAGAGGATAAGAGCCTGCTGAAATCTTTCAATCAGCTCAATCGGGTTTTTCCGCCGGAGGCAATGGTAGCCGGAGTTACACGCGGGCTTGGAGCCTCACTTGCAAAAAAGGGCATGAGAGACCCGGTGCTGAGCAATCTTGGAGATGTGATCTTTACTGTAAGCGAAGCGGGCGATACGGTATATTTTAACTGCGATTCCGCAACTGCATCGTCCCGTGTCGCCGGCGGGCTTAAAGACGCGATTATGGGTACCGTCGCCGCGGCGAAGATGCACGCCGACCAGGTGCCTCCGGCAGTGTTGAAATTCTTCTCATCGCTCAATACTTCTGTTTCCGGCGATATATTCTCCGTATCGTTCAACATATCAGTGGACGATTTCGCGGCATTCATCGCGGAAATGGAATGATGTTGATTCAGAGCCGTTCTTCACTTGTTTATCAATATTACCAGAATGCGGAACAAGTAAAGAATTATGGAGCGGTGAGCTCAGGCATAAGACAATAAATAGACAGGATTAACAAGATTAACATGATCTTATTTAATTATTTTATATCCTGTAAATCCTGTAATCCTGTCAAATATTAATCTGAAATTTGAAATGACTTTAAATCAGGGAACCTAAAGCATGGCAATAAATTTTGACTCGCAGCGTTGGGAAACAATTAAACAGGACACAAACGCCTGGTGGGATGGTACACTTGGCAGGCCGCTGATTCTTGCCCGTCTGGCGGGCAGAGACCCCGGCCGAGAGAGGCCGCGGCACCCGTATCATCATTTCACATCATTCTATGATATGTCTATTTCGGCGGAGGAAGTCATCGACGCAATCGATTACTGGTTCTGCGGCACCGAATTCCTTGGAGACGCGTTTCCGGTATTCTTTCCCAATTTCGGCCCGGGCGTAATAGCCGCGTATATGGGCGCAGAGCTCGAAAACGGCGACAATACCGCATGGTTTCACCCTGTGGGCAGCCCCGAACTCTCCCAGATAAAGTTTGATTACATCCCCGACAACCCGTGGTTCAAACGGACAAAGGAAATCATCTCTGCCGGAGCGGAAAGATGGCAGGGAATCGTTGAAATCGCAATGACCGATCTTGGCGGCAATATGGATATCCTCTCGACATTCCGCCCGTCCGAAAAACTTCTGCTCGATCTTTACGATGCGCCGGAGTTAGTCGAACAGCTCAACTGGCGGGCGCACGAGATGTGGTGGAAATATTTTGATGAGCTCAACACCATCACACAGGATACTAACCCGGGCTATTCTACCTGGGCGGGCTTTTTCTCCGAAAAGCCGCACTATATGCTTCAGTGCGATTTCTGCTACATGATCGGGCCGGACATGTTCGAGCGGTTCGTAAAGCCCGAGTTAGAGGCCACATCTGATAAACTCGACAACGCGTTTTATCACCTTGACGGCCCAGGCGAGCTTGTGCATCTTGAGAGCCTTCTGGAAATCGAATCGCTAAAGGGCATTCAGTGGATACCCGGCGCCGGCCAGAAACCGCTTGAGGACTGGCCCGAGGTGCATAAGAAAATCACCGATGCCGGAAAAAAGATACAGCTTATCTCGCACCTGAGCGATAAACCGTATGAGCTTCTGGACAGGATAGCCGACCAGACAGGCAGGCTGGACAATATAGTTTATTGTCTCAACGATAACATAGAGAACCGGGACAAGGCCGAAAAACTGATAGAGAAATTTACCTAAAAAGGGCTTATGGCAATAGGAATCGCAGAGCTTATACTTCTTGGCCTTATTGTAGAATGGGCCGTTCGTAAAATAAAGCTGCCCGGACTGGTGGGCCTGCTGATACTGGGTGTGGCTATGGGGCCGCATTTTTTCAACCAGATAAACCCCGAGACAAGGTCAGTCGCGGCAGACTGGCGAATGATTGCGCTGGTGGTGATACTGCTGCGGGCGGGGCTGGAGATGAGCAAAGAGGCACTGGCACGGGTTGGTTTCCGCGCGGCTTTGATGGCGTTTGTGCCGTGTATCTTTGAAGTCGCCGCTGTTACACTCTTTGCGCCGATGCTGCTGGGGATAACCCGTCTGGAAGCGGCTATGCTCGGAGCCGTACTCGGTGCCGTATCGCCTGCGGTGATCGTGCCGCTGATGATAAGGTTTATCCAAGAAGGCCGCGGCGATGACAAGGGAGCACCAACGCTGATTCTCGCCGGCGCATCATGCGATGACGCGGTCGCGATACTGCTGTGCGGCTCGTTTATCAGCATGTACACAGGAGCCGGCGTGAGCATCGCAAAACAGGCCGCTCATCTGCCCATATCTATTATAACCGGAATCTGTGCAGGAATCGCGGCGGGGGTTCTGTTCTGCAGGTTCTTCGAGAAGTTCAATCCGCGGGCCACAAAACGCGTACTGATACTGCTGGGTGTCTCGGTAATTATCCTGAGCTTTCAGCGGTACATAGAGCGATATTTCCCCTTCGCTTCACTTCTGGCGATAATGACTATGGGCTTTATTATACTGGAAAAACGCGAGCATTTCGCACATGAGCTCTCATCAAAACTGGGTAAAATCTGGGTTTTCGCCCAGCTGCTTCTGTTTATATTCGTCGGCACAGAAGTAAACGTGCCCGTAGCCCTCAAGGCGGGCCTGGCAGGCGCTGCGGTTATCGGCATCGGCCTTATCGGACGCAGTATCGCCGTGCAGATTTGTATGCTCGGCAGCGGCTTTAACGCTAAAGAACGGGTTTTTCTCGGCGTTTCATACCTGCCCAAAGCCACGGTGCAGGCGGCAATCGGTGCGGCGCCTCTGGCGGCTATGAAAGCGGGAAATATGGATACCGGCCCGGGCGAGATTATACTGGCGGTCGCGGCGATGAGTATCCTCTTAACCGCCCCGCTGGGCTCGGTTGCTATTTCCTGGGCGGGCAGAAACCTGCTGACGGTATCAGAAAAGCCCCCCAACGATTCACCCGCAAGGTCAGCGGCGATGGAAAGCAGATAAAAACCGGCAGACGACAAGCAACACATTGCCCGCAAGAGAGCAATATAAAAAAAATGATGTAATCATTCCGGAATTTTGTTAGAATAGCCGCCTATGATAATACGACAAGCAAAAACCAGTGATGCCGAGGCGATAAACGAGTTAATCTCTCGTTATGCCGAGCTTGACAAGATGCTTTTTAGAAGCATGGCAAGCATTTATGAGCTTATCCAGACCTTTGCCGTTGCCGAAGAAGACGGCCGGGTCCTCGGCTGCGGCGCGCTGAGCGTGGTCTGGAAAGACCTTGCAGAGATAAAATCACTCGCTGTCGCCGAAGGCTGCCAGGGCAAGGGCATCGGCCGCTCAATTGTTGAATTCTGTCTGGAAAAGGCGCGTTCTCTGGGAATAAAAGATGTTTTTGCCCTGACACTTGAGCCGCAATTTTTCGAGAAACTCGGCTTTCACCGTGTAAACCGTCTTGAGCTGCCCATGAAGGTCTGGAGCGATTGCGCGATGTGCCCCAAACAGGACAACTGCGACGAAATCGCTTTGGTAATATCCCTCAAATAACGGCTTGAAAGGCTCTGACCTCCCGCCGTAGCCGATACAAAACCTCGGAAAACATAGCTTTTCATAAAATCACTTGAGCGATTCCGGTTTGTTCGGCATATCGGACTGCCTGATAGCCCGGGTAAGTGCTTCCATACCGGCAGGCACGATGTTGTAGCGGCCGCTGTATTTTTCGATCGAGCTGCCGGCAAGCTGCGCCGCCATTGACGGGCATATAATCTCGACTCCGTCGCCGCCGGCCCAGGAGCCGCGTATGCCTGTAAGGTTCATCATAAACACCTTGTGCACCATGACCTGGCCAGGCTCGATGCCGGAAATATCGACGGGCAGAATCTTCGTTACCAGCTCAAGGGCTTTGGGACCGTAAAGGCCGAGCATAGCTGTCTTTGCCGAGATATCCCTGATACCGTCGCCGGAGCCGTTTACTGACTCAAGAACTGAGATTACGTACTGTGTATCCGCCGGCATTGTCAGCAGGGTATATTCCGAGATTTTGCGAATTACGCGTACGGGTTTTGCCTGTTCCCTGCCGGGAGTTACAACAGCGGTATAAGCCCAGCTGTTTTCATACATCATCGAGATATCAAGCTCTGTAATGCTGTTAAGTGCGTCTATTTCCGAGTCTTCTGTGATACTTACACGCCCGAACGCACTGAGATCAACCGCGGCGATTCCGTTTTGTATCGCGGCGTATTCGGTATCTACATCGCTGTAAACAGAGGGCACCAGCCAGTCGCCGTATTCATCGAATCTCGCGTTAAACGATATGTGGAGTTTCTCAAAAGCTGTGGTATTAGCCATTTGTTATTTCCTGAAATATTCTGAAACCATAAAACGTGTTTTATTTTCCGTTTATCTTATCATAAATAAAAATATGATAATTGAAATGATGAAACAGTTAGAATTTTGATTTTCGTATGTCTGTTATTGTATCTGTTTCGATCTTCAGCGTATTGGCGCAGCACAGGGCGATTGAAATCGCGTCCGCCACGTCTGCCGGTTCGGGCATTTCGGCCAGCCCCAGCAGTGTTTGTATAGACCGCTGCATCTGCTGTTTTGTAGCTCTGCCGTTGCCGGTGATGGATTTTTTTATTCTTGTAGCCGAGAAGCCCTTCACCGGTACATTTGCCGCGGCCGCCCGCTGAAAAATTGTGCCGCGGGCATGTCCCATCAGTATGGCGGTCTTAGGGTGGGCATAATGCGAATACAGCTCTTCTACCGCCATCATATCCGGCTCGTAGCTTGATAAAATATTGTCAATATCCGTAGCGATCTGGTCGAGCCTCATCGCCAGCTCAAGTTTAGGGTCGGCGCGGAATGTACCCGCTTCGATGAGTTTTTCGCCGAGAATATCCGCGTCTATAACCGCGTATCCGCATATTCTCAGCCCGGGGTCTATGCCTAATAGTCTCATTTTATCTCGTAATCTGTTCCGGCGGGGGTGTCCTTGAAGGTAACACCGAAAGCCGCCATCTTATCACGGATTTCATCGGCTTTTGCCCAGTCTTTTTCTTCGCGGGCCTTTGCGCGCTGTTCTATGACCAGACCCATAAGATAATCCAGCAAATCCTGGTTTATGCCTGATTCCCGGGGGTATTCCTTGAGAACGATACCGAGAACGTCTCCCCCGAGACAGTTGAACATATCGTTTACCGCCGCGAGCGTTTTTTTATTCGGCCTGCCCTTTTGCAGCAGTGTCGAGGTCATCTTCTCCATCTCGTATATCACCGAGAGCGCGACCGATGTATTTATATCGTCGTCCATCGCCTTGCGGAAACGATGCTGGAAACCTTCAAGCTGTTTTAGCACCTTGGCATCCGCCTCACCGTCGTCTGCCTTTTCCATTGCCTTTCGCAGAGACTTTACGCACTCGGTTATCCTGTCAAGCCCGCTTTGTGCGGCGGTCAGAGCCGAGTCGGAGAAATCCAGCGGACTGCGGTAATGGCTGTTGAGAACCAGCATACGCACCGCCAGCGGGTCATAGGCTCGGCTGAGGCGTTCATGCTCGCCGCTGAAAACCTGTTTTAGCAGGATAAAGTTATTCAGGCTCTTGCCCATCTTCGTCCCGTCAACGGTTACCATGTTGTTATGCAGCCAGTAGCGGACGAATTCTTTGCCGTTAGCCGCCTCGGACTGGGCGATTTCGCATTCATGATGGGGGAATTTGTTTTCCAGCCCGCCGCCGTGTATGTCGATAGTCTCGCCGAGATATTTCATGCTCATCACCGAGCATTCCAGGTGCCAGCCCGGATAGCCTTTGCCCCAGGGGCTGTCCCACTGCATGATATGGTTTGGCTCTGCCTTTTTCCACAGGGCAAAATCCGCGGGGCTGCGTTTTTCGCTCTTAACGTCAACCCTTGTGCCGCTTCGCATATCTTCGAGGTTTCTGCCCGAGAGCTTTCCGTAGGCTTTGTGACTGGCGACGTCAAAATACACCGACCCGTTCACCTCGTATGCGTGCCCGTTGTCCATAAGTTTCTGTACCAGTGCTATCTGCTCGGGGATATGTCCCGAGGCCCTGGGCGAGATATCCGGCCGCAGGCAGTTGAGCCGGTCCATGTCCTCGAAATAGCTGGCGGTGTAGTGTTCGGCGAGCGACATCGGGTGGATGCGTTCTTTTTTCGCCGCGACCTGGAGCTTGTCCTCGCCCTCGTCCGCATCATCGGTGAGATGTCCAACATCAGTTATATTCTGGATATAGGTTACGCTGTAGCCGAGGTATTTGAGATATCTGTATATGATGTCAAAGCTGATGTAGCTTTTTGCGTGGCCTAAGTGGGAATCCCCGTAAACCGTAGGCCCGCAAACGTACATGCTGACACGGCCCTCGTTGAGAGGGGTGAATACGTCTTTTTGTCTTGTAAGCGAGTTATAAAATTTTAAAGCCATCTAAAATGCTTCCTGTTATCTTGTTAATCCTGTCTAATTATTGCATATTGTCTGCTGTCTAAACTAACCGCTCCATAATTCTTCACTTGTTTCACATTCTGGTAATATTGATAAACAAGTGAAGAACGGCTCTGATTGTTTTATACGCTATTGCCTTTTGCCTAATGCCTGTTATTTCAAAGCGTTCTCCGCTGTCTCTGTCGCAGCAGTACAACCGCCAGGGCTTCTACTGCTTCTTCGTGGCCGACCGCGTCGAGGCCTTCATTGGTCTTGGCCTTTACGTTTACCGCGGCAAAATCCATTCCCAGCAATGATGCCAGCGAGCGTTTCATCTGGGGTTTATATTCCTTGAGCCGCGGCGCCTGCACCTTTACGGTCACATCAAGGTTAACCACCTCCCAGCGGTCTTCCTCGATCCTGCGGGTTACATTCGAGAGCATTACGCCGCTGTCCATGTCCTCAAATTCCGGGTCATCGTCCGGGAACACCTCGCCGATATCGCCCATACCGGTAGCTCCGAGGATCGCGTCTATGACGGCATGTATGATGACATCGCCGTCACTGTGGGCGATCGGGCCGGAGTGGTGCTCGACGAAAACGCCCCCGAGCATCAGCCGGTTGCCTTTGGCAAGGGCGTGAATATCAGTGCCCAGGCCGACGCGGTATATGTATTTAAAATCGTCTGTTCTCATTGCCGTATTCGGTTCATTTCATGATTTTATTGTTCAAACATCTCAACCCGAAAATTTGAAATTTGAGATATCATATTTCAGATTACAGCGTGCCTTTCGTGCTGGGTATATCGTCGGATACCACCCTTACGGCCTTCCGCAGCGACTGGCCAAGGCTCTTAAAAACCGCCTCTGCGATGTGGTGGCTGTTGGTGCCGTACCGCACATTAACGTGGAGATTCAGTCTCGCGTTGTTGACCATCGCCCGCAGAAACTCCTCGATAAGCTCTGTGTCGAAAGTGCCGATCTTCTCCGTCGGATACGCCGCGTTATACACACAAAACGGCCGCCCCGAAAGGTCTATCGCCGTTTCAGCCAGAGCATCTTCCATCGGCACAGCACTGAAACCGTACCTGCGGATACCCTTCTTGTCGCTGAGCGCCTTATCGATACAGCCGCCCAGTGCAATGCCGACATCCTCTACAGTGTGGTGGTCGTCTATCTCGTAATCGCCTTTGGCTGATATGTTTATATCAATGCCGCTGTGCTTGCTCAGATGCGCGATCATGTGGTCAAGAAAGCCGACACCGGTATTTATATCGTAGCGCCCCTCACCGTCAAGATTGATGTTGAGTTTTATATCTGTCTCGTTTGTCTTGCGTTTTATTTCTGCTGTTCTGTCCATTTTCTCACCTGTTTAACTTAACCGCTGAGGGTTTACAAGATATTTTTCAGTGCTTCTATAAGTTTTTCGTTCTGGCGGGCCGTGCCGACGGTGATTCGCAGCCGCTCGCTTATCTCCGGATCGCTGAAGTATCTGACATAGATATTTTTATCACATAATTTTTTATATATTGTTTCAGCGTCGCCGCCAGCGGGTTTTACAAACAGAAAATTGGTGCTGCTTTGCGGCACATCAAATCCCAGCCCCCGGAGCTGCTGCGCCAGCCATTCGCGCTGCTCTATTATCCCGGCTACATTCTTTTTGAAGTACTGCCGGTCCTGTATCGCCGCGTTTGCCGCGGTCTGGGCGAGGGTGTCAACGTTATAAGAATCCTTGACCTTGAGCATACCGGAGATCAGTGATTCATCAGCGATGCCGAAGCCGAACCGTATTCCAGCCAGCGAATAACCCTTGCTCATGGAACGCAGTATTATTACATTATTGTATTTTTTGACCAGCGAAACGCAGTTATCTTCGGCGAAATCCACATAAGCCTCGTCAACAAGCAGCACAGAGCGGCCATTGAGCTTTTGGGCAAGCTCCTCTATCTGTGCCGGCGGGATAAACGCCCCCGTCGGCGCGTTGGGGTTGCAGACGATCACCATTCCGGCGTTTTGCGAGGCGAGCTGCTCTGTCTGCAGACCGCCCTTGTCTGTGAACGGCACCTCAATTACCCTGCAATCCTGTATCTGCGCCAGCACACGGTAAAGCGTGTATGTCGGCGAGGCATAGACCAGCGGCCGCCCGCCGTCACAGAAGCTCCGCAGGCATATCGTCAGCAGATCATCACCGCCGTTGGTGCAGATTATGTTTTCCGGCTTGACATCAAGTACCGCCGCGGCGGATTTACGGAATTCATCGCCCAGCGGCCTGGGGTATCTTCGCAGTTTTTCCGGATCTATTGCCGCCAGCGCCTCGAGCACCTTCGGCGATGGAGGATAGGGGTTCTCATTGGTATTGAGCTTAACGACATCCGGATTTTCCGGCTGAAAACCGGGCACATATCCGGCGGCCGCCTCGATATTGCTGCGGAAATACGCCATCAGTAGCCCTTCCCGAAATAGTCGATGAGCCGGGCTATCTCGCCGCGGAGCTCACGCCGGTCAACGATCATATCCACAAAACCGTGCTCCAGCAGGAACTCACTTGTCTGGAAACCCTCCGGCAGGTCAACATTTATCGTCTGTTTGATTACACGCGGGCCGGCAAAGCCGATAAGCGCTTTTGGCTCGGCGATTATCACATCGCCCAGCATCGCGAAACTGGCGCTCACGCCGCCGGTTGTCGGGTCTGAGAGCACGCTTATAAACAGCCCCTTAGCCTCATCGAGCCTGGCAAGTGCGGCGGAGGTTTTCGCCATCTGCTGAACGGAGATTACGCCCTCGTGCATTCTCGCACCGCCGGAACATGAAACGCAAATAAAGGGCAGGTTCTTTTCCATCGCGGCATCAACCGCACGGCAGAATTTCTCGCCGACAACCTCACCCATTGAGCCCATAAGGTAGCTGGGGTCCATAACTGCCAGTATGACGCGGCGGCCGCGGATAAACGCCCGTCCGGTCCTGATTGCCTCGATAGAGCCTGTTTTTTCGCGGTCCTGGGCGGCACGTTCGGCGTAGGTGGTGCCGCGGAAGTGGAAATTCAGTGGGTCTGAAGTGGTCAGCATCGCGTCAAATTCCTCGAAACTACCCTCATCGGCAAGCTGGCTGATACGGGTTTTCGCGTCGATACGGAAATGATACGCGCAGTGGAGGCATACCTCTCTATTTTCCTTAACCTTCTTGCGGAAAAGGGTTTCCTTGCATTGCGGGCATTGAATCCATACGCCCTGAGGCATTTCTTTACGCGGCTGCAGCGAAAAGCCGCTCCATGTCATTTTTGCCTTTTTAGCCATATATGTTTATCCCAGTGTTTACTGTTTTTCGTCTTTTTATATACAATAAGCACAAAATTATACGCATTTTCACTCAAATTTCGAGACAAAACCGGCTCATGCGAAAATTTTGTACGCGGCATTATCTCTGAAGTGCGGCGGCAAGCGTCAGCGCTGCACGGATTTCTAATGCTGTTGCGGCGAAACATAGTATTTGAAGGACAAAAGCTGACGCTCCGCGATTAGCTCTCTGTCAAACATTCACCGACAATAACTAGTATAATTCTATTGACAATAAGGGGTTTACGTGTAATAATCCTGGCAATGTATTATTATGCTAAAAAGAATCTGTTATCTGAATTTCCACTTCTGGCTGGCTTGCAGTTTTTAGAGAATTCGTGAATTCTCTCTACGGTTTGGGCAAAGCAAAGTCTGGTCCCGCAGCACCAACGGTGCGAAATATCATAGCATAGGGCACCGCCCTATGTGTATATGCGTTAATGTCCCTTGCCTGACCCGCACCGCCGCCGCCAGTGCGGGTCAGGCAAGGGATGTACGGCGATTCAGCTCCCCAGGGCGTTGCCCTGGGCTATGATATTCAAGCCCTTCAGGCTTGAGAAAGTCTTGTTATTAGATAATATACATGATGTACTTAAGAAAAAGATCTTTCACCCCTTTCATCCCCCCTTTACTTTACTCAGGACCAGGTGACTTTGATATAGACAGTTCCGGTTTCATCGTCAATGATAACATTGCCCCAATTATGAGAATCCTTTGCAGGGATTTCATATCGGCGGCCTTTCTTTCTGATCATCGGTCTATACCACTGCGGCAAATGACCACCTATATGGCAAATGACCACCTATATGGTAATATGAATGTTTACAATGTTCCAAAAACTCCTGGTCGGTCTCAAAATCATCTTTTTCGGGATAAGGCATATATTGTTTTTCAGGAGAAAACAGTTCCGGCTCAATGCCTTTTAAGCTTGGAGAATCTGCTATAAATTTTTCTATATCTTCCGGGTCGGCTTTGAACATCATGTAGTCATCCCCGGTAAACATACTGCTCCAGCCTTCAGCTTTTACGCCAAAAGCTGATTCAGGAAGTTGAGCCAGTCTTCCGTCTTCGATTATAGATTGCGGGTCTCTATCTTTTAAACCAGATGGAAACGCTACCAAGAACATGAACACAATAAATAAGATAAATCTGAGAAAACTTATTGAGGATGTCACAATTCCGGCTATTGCAAAACCGCGGCCGGCGAATATCCCTGCACTCTTTTTTATTTTTCTCAGTGCAATGATTCCGGCAATCAGCCCAGATATGGCCAACAGAAAGTCTAAAAAAGGAATAAAAAGAACAAAAAACACTAAGGATAACACCCCAAGTATCATTGAAATAATAGAAAGTTTCAGGGTATTCTTTTGTGGTTTAGGCTCGAGTTCAATGCTTTCCATATTTTTCCTTTGTAAATATATATAAAAGATTTACATCTCTTCTTATTATAGAAAGTAATATATGCAAAACTGTAAACAAAGTAAAGCCTAAAACCACAGAAAACAACCCCTGCGGCTGTAAAGAATATCGCCGATTGATATTTGAGGCATATTCCCCAAGTCTGTAAGGCTTGAATAACATAGCCCCGGCGACGCCCTGGAAATCCGTTTCGTTTAAATTCGGCGGAATTTCCAAAGCGAAATCAATGTTTTGAATCCATCCCTTATGACCGAGACGCTTGAGCGGGGATCGTTGTGCCAGGTAACGGGTTTTTCCTGAATCTTAAGCCCCAGATGTGCCGCTCTTACGAGTATTTCGATATCAAACTCGAATCCTTTTGATATCAGAGGCTCAAAAAGCGATCTGGCGGCGTCGGCAGTAAAAAATTTAAACCCGCACTGCGTGTCATGATAGGGCAGATGGTCTATCCAGAGTGTGCACAGATAAAAACACTTGCCCAGCAGCCAGCGGTAAAACGGCTGGCGGCGGGTTATGTTAGATTCGGGCAGACTCCGGGAACCTATAACTACATCCGCCCTGCTCTCGGTTAGAATTTGCGTGAAAAGGGGAATCTCTTCCAACGATGTCGAACCGTCAGCATCCATAAAACCGATAATCTCGCCCTTTGCTGCCAGTACGCCGGTGCGTACAGCGAAGCCCTTGCCCTGATTCTTTGCATAACTTATTGTAGATACAATACTTGAATCGATAGAAGTCTTTACCTTCTCCTCGGTGTTGTCGCTGCAGCCGTCGCAAACAACGATCACCTCCGTCAGGTTGACGGCAGGATTTGCAGCGGCAAACTCGAGCAGCTCACTCACCGTTCGGACGATGCGGTCACTTTCGTTGTATGCCGGTATTATGATTGAGAGCTTTGCCTGCATTTTTGATATTATAAAATCAAATCAGCTCTATGCAAGCAAATAGCAGATGCCGCCGCCTGTCACCACCGCCTGCCGCGGACCGACAGCCCTGAAAGGGCAGGAAATATGAAAAACACAATTTCAAAATAGCCAATATTTGATATACTTGCCGCAACTGGAGTTTTTATGAAAGGTATTTTATGGCAAGAACAGCGGGCACCGGTTTTCCCGGTCTTGATAAAGTATTATGCAACCTGATGATAGGCGACAATGTCGTCTGGCAGGTTGACAGTGTGGACGACTACCGCCGGTTCGCGGTGCCGTTCGTGGAGGAGTCCCTCGCCCAAAAACGCAGGGTAATCTACATACGTTTCGCCACGCATGAACCGATAATTCCCGACCGGCCCGATGTCGAAAGGCACACCATGAATGCCGCCGAGGGGTTCGAGACGTTCACATCACGCATCCACAATATCATAAAAGATGCCGGCATAGGGGCTTACTACGTTTTTGACTGTCTTTCAGAGCTTCAGGATCCCTGGGCGACGGACCTTATGATCGGCAATTTTTTCAAGGCGACCTGCCCGTATCTCTACGAGCTGGATACTATCGCCTATTTCGGAATCCTCCGCGATTCACATTCGCACGAAACTGTCGCCAAAATCCGCGACACCACCCAGCTGCTGCTGGATCTGCACCACTTCGAGGGCAGCTACTACATACACCCGGTAAAGGTCTGGAACCGCCACTCGCCCACAATGTTTCTGCCGCACAAAAAGGAGGGAGACAATTTCAACGCGGTCACCTCCAGTGTTGACTGCTCGCGGCTGTTTGAACATATCTCCGCCAACACCGCCACTCTGACCCAATCAAGCATTGACTACTTTGACAAGCTCTTTCTCGATGCGCAGGAGCTTCTGGAGAATCCTTCCGCCGCGTCGGAGCAGATCCGCGAAACCAGACAAAAGCTCTGCGAAATCATGATCGGCAGGGAGTCGCGAATCCTCAAGCTGGCGGTTGAGTATTTCTCGCTTGAGCAGCTTTTGACGATAAAATCCCGCCTTATCGGCTCCGGTTATATCGGCGGCAAGGCGGCGGGAATGCTGCTCGCGCAGAACATTCTCCTGCGAAGCGATGATTTCGCATGGTCAGAGTATATCGAGCCGCACGATTCGTATTATATCGGCTCGGATGTCTTTTATACGTATATCGTGGACAACGGCTGCTGGAAACTGCGTATGGATCAGAAAACGCCCGAGGGATACTTCAAACTCGCCGCTGCTCTGCGTGAAGAACTTTTAAACGGCAGATTCCCCAACAGCGTTCGCGACAGTTTTCAGCAGATGATGGATTCGTTCGGCCAGTCTCCGATAATCGTCCGATCCAGCAGTCTGCTGGAAGACTCGTTCGGCAACGCCTTCGCCGGCAAGTATGAGAGTGTATTTCTGGTAAATCAGGGCAGCCCCGAAGAGCGTTTCGCGGCGTTCGAGGCGGCAGTTAAATATATCTACGCCAGTACTATGAGCGATAACGCGCTGAGCTACCGCAAACGCCGCGGCCTTGATCAGGAAGACGAGCAGATGGCAATCCTCGTCCAGAGGGTCTCCGGCTCATACCGCGGCGATTTCTTCTTCCCCGATATGGCGGGCGTTGGAATCTCGTACAACACTTTTGTCTGGAAGCCTCACCTTGACCCTAAGGCCGGTATGCTGCGGCTGGTGACGGGGCTTGGAACCCGGGCGGTTGACCGTGTTGAAGACGACTATCCCAGAATAATCGCTCTCGATGACCCGCTGCTGCGTCCGCAGGCTGATATTGAGGATATCCGCAAATTCTCCCAGCGAAAGGTTGATATTCTCGACTTCCAGACGAACACTCATCGAACGATAAAGGCTAACTCCCTGCTTCACCGCTGCCCCGAGCTGAATATTGATATGATGGCAGAACACGACCTCGAAGCCGAAAAGATGCTGCGGGAGAGAAATATAAAGCCGCAGACTTCATACGTGCTTACGTTCAAAAAACTGCTCAGCGAAACGCAATTTTGCGCCCTTATGCAGAGGATGCTCAAAACCATTGAAAAGGTTTATAACTACCCTGTTGATATGGAATTTACGGTTAATTTCAACGGTCCCAAGAGCTTCAGGGTAAACCTCGTTCAGTGCCGCCCTCTACAGGCAAAAGGCATCGCGGCGAACGTAAAAATACCCGAATCTCTCGAAAAGGATAAAATCCTGTTAGAGACAACCGGCTCCAGCATGGGCGGGAGCATTTCACAGAAAATTGACAAGATAATCTACATACATCCGGCAAAGTTTATCGGCCTGGACAACAGCGAAAAATACACCCTTGCCCGTGAAATCGGCCGCGTAAACCGCCGGCTCGACCGGTCAGACTCGGTAAATATGCTTATGGGCCCGGGCAGATGGGGCACGACCACGCCGAGCCTGGGTGTGCCGGTGAGCTTCTCCGAGATAAACAACACATCGGTGCTGGTTGAGATGGCGTATGAGGGCAGCAACCTCATGCCCGAGCTCTCGTTCGGGACGCACTTTTTCCAGGACCTTGTAGAAACGGGAATCTTTTATCTGGCACTTTTCCCAAAAGCAGAGGGAGTTACCTTCAACCGGCAGCGGCTGCTCTCTGAGCCGAACATCATAAACGAGATTCTCGGCGAGCAGAGCAGATTCGGCGATATAATCCACGTCATAGACTGCACCAAAAACCGGTTAAACTTTATGAGCGATGTTGTCTCACAGCGGGCGGTATGCTTTTTCAACTGATATTCCACAAGCCCTGCAGAGAAATTGAACATAAGTTAATGTATTTGTTTAAATCTGTTGCAGATGGACGGTTTTGAGCAAATTCGTGAATTTGCTCTACCAAAATTAACTTCAAACACGTGCAGAGTTGCACTTTAGCGGCAAATAATCCGATTGACAATCCGGTTATTTGCCGCAATAATACAAATGACCGCAGCAGTAAAAGCTGTTAAAACCAGAATAAAGTTTTATACAGGGCTTTTTAACATGGTGAAGATTACACTTTTAGGGGCCGGCAGTCTTTTTTCACAGCCGCTGGTTACCGATATATTGAACATTGAGGGCCTGGATGAGGGCGTTATAAATCTTGTCGATATTGATAAACGGCGCCTGGATATCAGCACCAATCTGGCAAAGAAGATTGCAGAGCTGACCGGCAGAAAGGGCTGGAAGATCAAATCAAGCGTTGACCGGAGAAGGGTTTTGCCCGATTCAGATTATGTAATCAATTCCATCGAGGTCTCGGGCACAAAATGCGTGCGCTGGGATAACGATATTCCGCTCAAGTACGGTATTGACCAGTGCATCGGCGATACGATCGGCCCCGGCGGCATCATGAAGGCGCTGAGGACTCTGCCTTCGATTCTGGATATACTGGCCGACTGCGAAAAGCTCTGCCCCGATGCCCTGTTTATGAATTATACGAACCCGATGTCAATAATTATGCAGGCGGCACTGCTCTCAAGCCCTATGCAGATGGTCGGGCTGTGCCACTCCGTCCAGGCCACGTCCAAAGCCCTCGCATCGTATCTGGATATACCCTATGAGCAGCTGCTTTACCGCTGCGGAGGCATCAATCATGTTGCGTGGATGACCGAGCTAAAGGCCGAAGGCAAAGACCTCTACCCCGACCTGTTCGCGGCGATGAAGAAGAAAAAAATATACGAGAAAGACCCGGTAAGGTTCGACGTCATGAAACATCTGGGCTATTTTGTAACCGAGTCCAGCGGCCATTTCTCGGAATATGTGCCGTGGTACCGCAAGAGAAAAGAGCTTATCAAGAAATTCTGCCGCGGCGGCTACCTTGGCGGCAGCGGCTTTTACCGCACGCAATGGCCAAAATGGCGCAAACAGCAAGATGAAGATAAGAAGAAAATGCTTGCCGGCACGAAAGAGATACCGCTGCAGCGAGGGCATGAATACGCATCTTATATTATCGAGGCGCACCGTCTTAACAGGCCGTTTACCTGCAATGCAACCGTTGCTAATACCGGCCTGATCGATAATCTGCTCCAGACATGCGTTGCCGAGGTGCCGGTGCTGGTTGACAGACGCGGTTATCTGCCCACCTATTTCGGCCCGCTGCCCGAGCAGCTCGCGGCGGTGTGCAGGTCACATCAGTCTGTGTACCAGTTATGCGCACAGGGAATAATTGAGCAGAACCGTGAGATGATTATTCACGCCATGATGTTCGACCCGCTCAGCGCGGCAGTATGCTCACCCGAAGAGATACGAAAAATGGCGGCAGAGCTGTTCCGGGCAGAGAGAAATTATATACCTAATTGGTGCAGCTGAAATGATAACTGAGATTTCATATTTAAGGAGAACAAACTGATGAAAACGATAAACGCAAAACAGGCCCAAACAATTGAGAACCCGCACAAGGTTGATGTGAGCAAACTTTACGACACTGAAAACGCGCAGGTGATGCATATCACATTAAAGCCGGGCGAGTCGCTGAAGAAACATATCACTCCCGTAGATGTATTCTTTTACGTTCTCGAGGGAGTCGGGGTGGTTGAAATCGGCGATGAGAAACAGCAGGCCGCGGCTGACACGCTGATCGAAAGCCCCGCAAAAATACCCCACTGCTGGCACAACGAAACCGACGCGGTTGTCCGAATATTAGTAGTCAAGGTCCCCCGCCCGACAGAAACCACAAGGCTGTTATAGCTGATCATGCAGTGAAAGCGTTTGGATCAGTTGCAAGAGTTCACACTTTAGTGTGTTTTCAAAGTTTATCCGCGGTGAAGTGACGAGTCGCCGAATTTGTTTCTGATTTTATCAAGCGTTGTATCCAGTCGCAGGCGTTTTTCCTCCGAGCCGTCCTCGAACAGCTCTTTTGCCGGCGGTGTTTCAGAGAGGTTTGAGACGCCGAAGCCCAGCAGGCGGATCGGGCCCTTGCGGGTTTTCTGCCACGTTTCAAACAGCTCAAACGCCGCGCCGCGGAAGGTATCTGTGGCCTGGGAGGCCCGGCCGAGTGTGCGGCTGCGGGTTATGGTCTCAAAGTCGGCATACCTGAATTTCAGGGTGAGTGTCCGTGCAAACATGTTATGCCTTCGCAAAATCGCCGTCACCTCTTCTATCTGAGAGCTGAGTATATCTCTGAGCCTTTCCAATGAGCTGATATCTTTGGCAAAAGTCTCTTCGCTTGAAAAGCTCTTGGGCCTCTCTTCGCTTATAACCGGCCGGTCGTCGATTCCGTTTGCAAGCTGCTGGATCTTCCCGGCCTGGTCGGTTATCGCCGCCAGGTGCACCGCCGGATAATTTCGCAAATCATAAATCGTTTTTATGCCGAACTCCTGGAGCCGTTTTGCCGCCGCCTCACCGATTCCCCATATACGCCTTACCGGCAGCGGGTCAAGAATCGCCTGCTTGTTATCATCTGTGATTACCACCAGTCCGTCCGGCTTTTCCAGATCAGAGGCGAGCTTTGCCAGAAATTTATTCGGAGCCAGGCCCACCGAGGCGGTCAGTCCGGTTTGTTCGCGTATCCGCTCTTTTATCATCACTGCGATTTGACGGGCGGGCCCGAAGAGCTTTTCGCAGCCGGTAATATCCAGGAACGCCTCATCGATAGAGAGCGGCTCGACCTGCGGCGTAAACTCGTGGAAAATCGCGTGAATCCTGCGGGAAATCTCTTTGTACCTTTTCATGCGAACCGGCATTATAACAAGCTCTTTGCACTGCCGCACTGCCCGGCTCATAGGCATGGCACTCCTGATGCCGAAACGCCTCGCCTCGTACGACGCCGCCGCGACAACGCCTCTCTGCTCGGCGAGTGAGCCGACAACTACCGGCCTGCCCCGAAGCTGCGGGTTATCAAGCTGTTCCACAGACGCGTAAAACGCATCCATATCAACGTGTAAAATGTGCCTGACGGGTTTCATGTTCAACCGCTTGCCCGTTAATATTTCACAACAGATCGTTTACCACTCCGACAAGCCTTACTGTACCGGTAAAAATCGGTTATTCTGGTTTCAGCTCCCGCTGCATCAATGCATCCAGTGCCTGCTGAATATTCATGCGGCCGTGGATGATATTATATACAGCGTTTATAATCGGCATATCAACATTGACCTTTTCAGCAAGCTGGCTGACCGACTCACAGGTCGCCACGCCCTCGACAACGCTGTTTGTCGCGGCAAGGGCATCTTTTGCGCTCATTCCCGAGCCGAGCCGCTGGCCGAATGAGCGGTTTCTGCCCTTTGGCGAGATGCAGGTTGTAATCAGATCTCCCACGCCGCTGAGCCCGTAGAAAGTATCGTTTTCCGCTCCGAGCTCTCTGCCCAGCCGGCTGATCTCCACGATTCCTCGGGCGACCAGTGCGGCCTTAGCGTTGTCGCCGAGTTTGAGCCCGTCGATGATACCGGCGGCAATCGCAATGACGTTTTTCAGCGCCCCCGCAAGCTCAACTCCCATCACATCATGATTGTAGTACACGCGGAAGTGCGGCGTGCTGAAGGTCTGCTGAACCCTGCGGGCGAAGACTTCACTGCTGCCCGCGGCACACGCCGAGGCCGGCAGATTCTGCGCCAGCTCATCGGCAATAGTCGGGCCAGAGAGCACGCCGATATCTTCGGTTGATTCAAGTACCTGCCTGATTACCTGTGTCGGCAGAAGCAGCGTTGAGTTTTCAATACCCTTGGCTACTGATACGATGCCCAGGCCGTCAGGATAATGCGGTTTGAGCCGCTTGAATACGCCGCGTACATACTGACACGGCACCGCAGAGAGCACCAGCTCGCAGCCGTTGAAGGCGGCATCGTCTTCATAGCAGAATCTGATCGAATCAAGTATTTTGTAGCCGGGCAGAAAACGCACGTTTTCGCGGTTTTGCTCGAACTGCCGGAGCTGATCCTTGTCGTGGCCCCAGATTTTTACATCAACGCCGTTGGATGCCAAAATCATAGAACAGACCGTCGCCATCGCGCCGTCGCCGATTATTGAAACTGATTTATATGTCTTTGGTGTATCATTCATAATTGCATTAGATGCGAATTTCACTAAAAAGCCGGCCTGCTTTCCGCGAAATCCGCGTTTCTACCTTTTTGTAATTGTTCTCTGTTATTTGACCAGCTCGACGCTTTCCGGCTTCATCGACTGAACGACGGGCAGGGTCTTTTCGCCGAGCCTGACTACAAAGTCAACATAATTATCATTGTAATCCTGCGAGACTATCTCGCTGTTGGCGTGAAGATAGCTCTGGAGTTTTCCGTTTGCCACGCCGATACGGATTCTTGCCGTTACCGACTCGCCGCGGATAAATCCTGTGATTCTCTCGATGACCGGCTCAATCCCCTCGCCTCTCGAAGCGCTGACCGGTATCGCGTCGGGGTGTATCGTGGTCAGGGCCTCCAGAACCGAGATGTTCTTTATAGCGTCTATCTTGTTGAGGATGATCAGCATTTTCTTTTTCTCGCAGCCGATTTCCTTGAGCACCGTGTTGACACTCTTTATCTGCTCGAACACCTCATCCGAGCTGACATCGACAATATGCAGCAGCAGGTCCGCGTTTACCGCCTCGGCCAGTGTCGCTTTGAACGATTCCACAAGCTGGTGCGGCAGATGGCGTACAAACCCGACTGTATCGCTGAGCAGCACCTCTGTTGTGCCGTCGAGCTTCCACTTGCGGGTTCGGGTATCGAGAGTTGCGAAGAGCCTGTCCTCGGCGAAGACCCCTGCATTTGTTACCGCGTTCATAAAGGTGCTTTTGCCGGCATTTGTATAGCCGACAAGACAGGCCTTATAAACGTTCTTGCGCGATTCGATCTGGCGTTCGCGGCGTTTTTCGATCACAGCGAGCTCACGTTTGAGGTCAGTTATCCGCTTATTGACGAGCCGCCGGTCGATTTCGAGCTGTTTCTCGCCGGTACCCCTGGTACCTACGCCGCCTACAGCGCCGGCAGCCGTTCCGCCGCCCGCTCCTGCGACAGAGTCGAGGTGGCTCCACATGCGCGTCAATCTCGGGTAGGTGTACTCAAGCTGGGCAAGTTCTACCTGGAGTTTGGCCTGGCGTGTCTGGGCGGTCGAGGCAAAAATATCAAGAATCAGCTCACTTCTGTCGAGAACCTTAACCTCGAGGATCGCCTCTAATTCGCGTATCTGGTTTGGGGACAGGTCGTTATCGAAAATCACCATGTCGGCCCTGTTTATCTGCACGCGCTGCGCAAGCATCTCGGCCTTGCCCCTGCCAATGTAGGTTGCCGGGTTGATTTCCTTAATTTTCTGCTGAAAGCGGTCAACAATTATTACTTCAGCGGTCTTTGCCAGGCTGGTCAGCTCGGCCAGATCGTCATTGTAATAATCCGCGGTTTTCGGATGCGCCGCGACGAGCACCGCTCTTTCTCCTGCGACTTGTAGCTGATCTCGTATTTTTTCCAATTATTATCGTTTAGAGAAACTCCAGGCGGGTTTCTCAGTTTAAAATCCCGTTATTCTGCTCTTTTCACGGCGGGCCGCCCCCGCCGGCATTCAAAGATTATAACACATCAGTCATGGGCTGGAAAGCAAAAACTAAAACCATATAATTTTGCGTTTATCATAAATAAGTTCAAGATTGAACAGCGGGAGTTTCGCTCCGGATTATAAAATCAACACGCTGCTTGAATTGCACAAACTGCTGATCAGGATACGGTGCCGCCGCTTAAGAGCAGTGAAAAGACGAGAGTGCGGCACTCAAACGGCAAAGGAGAAGTACAGTTAATACAAGGGGTAAAAAAAGGAGGCCGCCCTGGGGGGGAAGATAGGGCGGCCTGAGTACAAGATGAAAAGGGGTCTAATTAGTGTTTCTATAGAGAAAAAAGGAGAAGAAACGAAATCGGTTCTAAAACCTGTTTCGTCTCCGTTCTCATTCGCTATTAACTGTTTTTTAAAGAGCTTTGTTTGATATATTATACGAAAAAAAGTACCAGTTGTTTAGAAAAAGTCAATTTTTTTTCGGCATTTTTCTATTTTTTGCTATCTGCTTATCATTCAAGAAGATAAATACAGTAAAAAACTGTTATATTTCTTTTTTTTCTTCATTTTTCATTTTTTGGGACGACGGAACAATGCCAATAACGAAAATATAGGCAGTTAATATCAATGCCGCTCCGGCCAAAATAAGAACGTTTCTAACGTCTTTGCGGTTGAGCCGGTGTATGATTTCAGGCACCTCGGGCATATTGGACTCGGGCAGCTCCATAATTTTAGCCAGAGCCTGCTGTGCGGCGGCTTTTTTGGCTATGTCAACCGCCGGAAACATAATCTCCTCGGTATTCTCGGGATTGAGTCCAAGCTGCGACTCATAGAGTATATTTATTACATCCTGATCTTTAGACGCCCGGCTTATAAACTGATTAAACTCAAAGAGCCGCTCCTTGATCGCGGCGATCTCGGCCTGGGTCTGCGCAAGCCTGATTTTGTTCTGGTAATAAGTCTCTATCTCCGGGGCAAGTATAGACAGAAATACCGCCATGATGCCCACGGCAATGCAGATACAGTAAAAAGTTGTCTTCAACAAAGTAGCCATATACAGAGATTATGCCTGCCAAAGCATTAAATGTCAACGCCTTTTAGCCGCGATAAAACAAGAAAAACACCGCCGAGATAAAACATCTCTGCAAAAGCCGCCTTGATGCTCATTTAAACATAAATCGGCAGCTGTCAATTACGAAGACGTCTTTATTCTTTGACGGTTATCGTATCTGATACTTTGAACAGGCTGCCGTCTGCCAGTTCTCCCGAAAGCGTTAGAACTGCCTGACCCGGCTCAACTACACCCTTTACGTCGGCTCTTTCAAATTTAACTACAAGGTCACCGCAGGCATCTGCCTTGGTATAGGTCGCGGCGATATCGTCAAGAGTCAGACTCTCACAAACAACCAGACCGTAGGGAATATTTGAATGAACAGTTACAATTGTGTCCGGACTGCTCAGCACCAGTGTCTTTGGCGAGACTGTAATGCAATAACCTTCGCCCGAACTGGCTTTGTTGGCGGCTACAAAACTCGCGGTCAACGCCATCGCGGCTAATACAGCAATAATAAGGAATGACTTTTTCATTGTAAAACTCCTTGAATTGTTAATCTTACTACACATAAGACCATATAAGTATTATACGTCCGAAATCATCAGGATGCTCAAAAATAATTATTTTCCCACAGTTGCTGTGCGATATTTATTTGCAAAACCTTTCGGCTGCTTGCCTACAAAAAAGTATCTTTATTGAATTTTAATACATTTTTGTATCTTTTTCTCCATGGTGAACATTTTTGAAGTTATACGACCTGCCTTTTTTAATGAGAAATGTCTAATATAAGAGCAGTATCTTAAATACTTTACAATTTTCATGAAGATGCCCGCAAAAAAATGGCACGGGTTTTGTATTAAGACGCCCATAAAGAATGCTCGACTTTTAAAAAGTTAATACGGCGGCTTACTTGAGAAACACACATAAACAACAACTTTTAAGGAGACAAAATGAAAAACAGAAAAACGTCTTAAATCAGAAGTCTCATACTAAACAGGAAATTTAAACCAATAAAACATTACCAAAATTTATGGAGAATAAAATGAACAAGAAAACAATCACGGCAGCGTTAATTATCACAGCAATTCTTTCACCAGCTTTAATGGCCGGGGAAAAACCTGAATTCGGCGTTGGAGCGGACTTTATGAGCAAATACATCTGGCGAGGCATCCTGGTCAATGACGACTACTCTATCCAGCCCTGGGCGGAAGTGTCATACATGGGCATCACTGCCGGCTGGTGGTCAAGCTGGGACACAACTGACTACACCGGCAACGAAAGTGAATTCATCGAGCATGACTTCTATCTGGACTACACAATGGAGGCAACAGAGGGAATCGACGTATCGCTGGGTTACATCTACTACGCGTTCCCAAGTCTGCCGGACACACAGGAAGTCTATGCCGGCGCAGCGTTTGACGTATTCCTCTCGCCCTATGTGACTGTTTATTACGACTTTGACGCGGTTAATTCCACCTACGCCACTGCCGGCATCGGATACACAGTAGATGAGGTGGCAAAGCTCTCTGATGACATTGCTGTCTCAATGGAGCTGGGGGCAAGCCTTGGCTGGGGCTCAAGCGGCTACAACAAAGACTACTGGGGCGTAACCGACAGTGAATTCAGTGATTATACGCTTTCAGCGGCGTTTCCGTTCGCGATTGGAAACTGGACGCTTACTCCAAGCGTGAATTATGTCGGGCTGATTGGCGATATAGACGATGCTTCGCCGGCGGCCTTCGGAACAAACGCCGACGGTGACTACTTCTTCACGGGAATTGGCGTATCTACAAGTTTTTAAGAATCAACGAACAGCAAAACAAGAGGTTATTATATGAAACTAATCAAATACTTACTGTTTATCCTGCTTCTGCTGGGGCCCGCCGCCCTTGCCCAGGAGCCTGCCCCGGCAGGGTATGAGGCGGCAATTGAGGCGATGAAGTCAGAGCTTCAGAACAACCTTAACATTGTATGGACATGCGTGGCGGCTTTTCTGGTATTCTTCATGCAGGCCGGTTTCGCCATGGTTGAGGCAGGTTTTACAAGAGCAAAGAATGCGGTAAACATTCTCATGAAGAACCTGATGGACTTCTCTATAGGCTCTCTGGCGTTTTTCTTTATAGGATTCGGCCTGATGTTCGGTGCCTCGAACGGCCTTTTCGGGACAACAGACTTTATGATCAGCGATGTGGTAAAAAACGGCGAAAGTGCTTCGTGGAACTACACTTTCCTTATATTTCAGACCGTATTTGCCGGCACCGCGGCGACTATCGTATCCGGCGCAATGGCAGGACGCACCAAATTCAAATCATACATAGTTTACAGCGTGCTGATCTGCTCATTCATCTATCCGATTTTCGGCTCATGGGCCTGGGGCGGACTCCACAACGGCGGCGGCTGGCTCGAGGACATCATGGGAACGGCACTGACAGACTTTGCCGGCTCGACCGTCGTCCATTCAATCGGCGGCTGGCTGGCACTTGCCGGAGCTATAGTTCTTGGCCCGCGCCTTGGCAAATACGGCCCTGACGGCAGAGCAAAGGCGATTCCAGGACACAACATAACACTGGCGGCGCTTGGCGTGTTTATCCTCTGGTTCGGCTGGTTCGGGTTCAACCCGGGCTCAACCACACTCGGTGACGGTGAGATCGGCCGCGTAGCAGTGACCACGAACCTTGCCGCAGCGACCGGAGCCATCACAGCTATGATCGTATCGTGGTTTATCGGAAAAAAACCGGATGCATCTATGTCGCTCAACGGCGGGCTGGCAGGACTTGTAGCCATAACCGCGGGATGCTACACTGTAACCCCGATGGGCTCTGTCATTATCGGCGGGCTTGCGGGCATAATTGTTGTCTTGAGCGTAATCTTTATAGATACCAAACTCAAAATCGACGACCCGGTTGGTGCGGTTTCCGTACACGGCGTATGCGGGGCGTTCGGCACCTTGATGTGCGGGCTTTTCAACGCCGAGGCATACACCTGCGGGGGCGATTCCACAGGACTGTTTTACGGCGGCGGAATCAACCAGCTGATGGTACAGATAATCGGAGTTGCCGCGGGATTTGCCTGGGCATTCATCATCGGCCTGATAATGTTCTTTGCTATAAAATCTGTCTTCGGGCTCAGAGCCTCTGCAGAGGAAGAAATCAAAGGACTCGACATTACAGAACACGGAATGGAAGCCTATGCGGGATTCCAGGTGTTCAACTCCTGATAATTAAAGCAATTATGTTTTAGCGAAAATTTTAAACAGCTATAGCTGAAAAAAAATACGGAGAATAACAAATGAAACTAATAATAGCTTACATACAGCCGCACAAGCTCGAAGAGGTAAAAAAAGCTCTCGCCGAGGCAAATGTGGCCAAGATGAGTGTGACAAACTCGCTTGGATGCGGAGCGCAGGCAGGCTACCACGAGAGCTACCGCGGCGTAGAATTTGATGTTAATCTTTTGAAAAAGATTCGACTTGAAATAGCCGTAAACGAAGAGTACGCCAAAAAGACAATAGAAACTATTGTTAATTCCGCAAAGACCGGCAATATCGGCGACGGAAAGATATTTGTATTACCTCTCGAGGAATGCATCAGGATCAGAACTGGCGAGACCGGTCATGACGCGATCGGATAATCTATAAAAACCCCAACAACGAAGACCATTGCGGAGTTTTGATTTTCTGACCACTACATTTGTAGTTCTCAAAACTCTGAGAAGGACGCTTTCGTAACTGATCGCGTCCTTCTGGTCTTTCAATTTTGTAGCTAAAACCCATTCTGCATACGTTTTTGTATTAAAATTTCAACGCATTACGTTTTAGTTAAAACTTGCATTGCTTTACAATCTAAAAAATATAAACCGGCAGCAAGAAATAAGGACTAAACGACCTAAAACGTATATCCTTATAAAACAAAAACTTACAAGAATCGCACTAAAAACAAAATATCATTCCTAAAGCATTTTTCAGACTCTTCCTTCATTGCTGTCAAATACTGGCATGTTTTGTGCAATACATCTTCATGAATTAGTTTCCCTTTAATATCAAAGTTTCAAGAAATAAAATTAGAGTTTTGAGAAAGGTCTTTAAAATGAAGGAAGGAAAACAATCCTCCGCCCGTATAGGTTTTATGCTGATAGCTTTAACAGCAATCCTGACAATGAACGGCAACGCCCTGGCAGGCGAAGAAATCCCGGGATCTGATCTCGGTTCAGTAATCCGGGGCATTGACACTCTCTGGGTGCTTCTTGGAGCGTTTCTGGTCTTCTTCATGCAGGCAGGTTTCGGCATGATTGAAGCCGGCTTTATTCGCGCAAAAAACACATGCAACATACTTACCAAAAACTTCCTTGACTTCTGCATGGCCTCAATCGGCTTTTTCATAATGGGTTACGCCATCATGTTCGGAACGGGAAACGCTTTTATGGGCTTCGAAGGATGGTTTTTGATAAACGCTGAATCGGGAGCTGATATACCAATGTTCGCATTCTGGCTTTTCCAGGCAGCATTCTGCGGTGCGGCGGCAACGATTGTAGCAGGAGGAATGGCTGAAAGGATGAAGTTTGTTGCCTACATCGTTTATTCATTCATTATCTCGGCACTTATCTATCCCATAGTAGGGCACTGGATATGGGGCGGCGGTTGGCTGGCAGGGATGGGGTTTGCCGATTTCGCCGGATCAGCTGTTGTTCACACGGTCGGAGGAGTCGCAGCTCTGGTCGGCACCTACATACTAAAACCCCGTAACGGCAAATACAGCCTCGATGGCAAACCAAACGCAATACCCGCACACAGCATCCCTCTTGCATCCCTTGGCCTTTTTATACTGTGGTTTGGCTGGTTCGGTTTTAATTCCTGTTCGAGTCTCTCTGTCGGCAATGGCGACCTTATCGCGCGTGTCGCGATTAACACTAACATAGCGGCAGCGGCCGGCGGTATCGCCGCGATCACAACGGTATGGAAGCGGTTCGGAAAACCTGACCTGTCTATGGGAATGAACGGCTCTCTTGCCGGCCTTGTTTCAATAACAGCACCGTGTGCTTTTGTTGACCCATGGGCCGCTATAGTTATCGGAGTAATCGGCGGCGTATTAGTTGTATTTGGTGTTGAACTGCTTGATAAACTGCAGATTGATGATCCGGTCGGAGCGTTCCCTGTGCACGGCATAGGCGGCATATTCGGCACACTCGCAGTAGGAATCTTTGGCAAACCTGAGCTTGGAATCGAGGGCTTTTTATACACCGGAAATCCTATGCAGCTTGGCACACAGCTGATAGGTATCATCGCAGTAGTTATATTCATTGCTTTTTCCATGGGACTGGTGTTTAAAGTCATTGACAAGACCATAGGACTAAGAGCAAGCGAAACAGAGGAGCTTCGAGGCCTGGACATTTGTGAACATGGAATGGAATCTTATGGCGGGTTCCAGATTTTCAGTTAGAATAAAGATAAAAGGACACATTACAATGAAATTAATTATAGCATATATTCAGCCTCACAGGCTTGAAAATGTAAAAAAATGCCTCGCTGAGCAAGACGTTGCAAAGATGAGTGTTACTAACTCGCTGGGATGCGGAGCTCAGGCAGGCTATCACGAAAGCTACAGGGGCGTCCAGTTCGACGTAAACCTGCTGAAAAAAGTGCGTATTGAAATAGCCGTTAACGATGAATTCGTAAAAAAGACCATAGACGCTATTATCAAAGGCGCCAAAACCGGAAACATAGGCGACGGCAAGATTTTTATCATCAACCTCGAAGAATGTATCCGCATTAGAACCGGCGAAACCGGAAACGACGCGATAGGCTGATAAATACCCTTTCCACGCTGCCCTTTAAAGGCATAAGAACTCTGCCTGAAGGCCCCTTCGCCCGAAGGGGTCTTCCCGACTTTGGCGGTTTTGATGTAGAATCTGTCTAAAATCTTTTTTGGAGTTCTGATTGCAGTTCTTTCCTGATAAGTGCTTTGTAGTGACTAAAGAAAAACTCCAGTTCTTTATTTACAAGGACTTACGTCAATTTACCGCCGAAGTCAGGATGCAGTAGGAATTAAAAGGGTGTCTGACACCCTTGTACAATCCGAACATGTCACAGACGTTTTCGGCAATTATACTTTTCAAAACACATGTAACTCATTGCAATAAAACATGTTGTATCTTAAAAGAGATCAAACCCTTTTAATTCTTCAAATTTCTTTTCTTTATACACGTATAATCCGCCTGTTAAAAGAGCATAAATCAGATACAGACTAATTGTTATCAGAAATATGATTTTAAGTTTTTTCATTTGCAGCCGCCTCCATTGTCTGGTGGAAAAACAGGAAAAACAGGGAAAAACAGGGGACAGTTACCAATTAAATTTGTATTTTTATTCTTTTTTTGCATCCTTGCCTTTCTTTTTAAGTATCTTTGGCCTGCCGACGGTAATGGCCGCAGCCGACTGCCTGCCTGCTTTTCCATTTTACTCTTAAACGAATCTGAGACAATCCTGCATTTGCGTCACAAACTCACCACTGCAATTTTAATACTTTATAAACCTATACTTAGAATACCACGCCCGCGGCCCGTGTCAATAAAAAACGCGGCAAACCGCTTCTAAAAGGGTAACTGTCCCCTATTTAACATCCTAATATACTAAGGCAGGGACTCATATTTCAAAAATACTCCAGGTTTTACTTCGTCACATCGAATTGTGCTATCAGTTAGTAGTGTACTTTTGTCTATTCCAACATCGGTAATTATCAGTTCCCAGTTTACTTGAATTATGCCGGAGGACCACCACATAGATAGAAATCTAACATTATTGTTTTCATAAATGTTGACATTACCGAATTTGACGAACTTCAAAGAAGAAGGTAAACATCCATTAAAACCGGCTGGACTGTCATTTAGACTGACTGTGTTTATCCAATTTCTTATATTATCATAATTAGCTATCTTATAACGACAGTAAAGACCAAAGAAAGTAGTTGGATTAATATATAAGACCAATGAAAACAGCAAGATTATTGAAAGTATTAGCCGCGTGATTATTATCCCGAATTTGTCTTTTCTGATACAGCTAACAACCACCATTGCAATCAATAGAATCGGGGAAGTCACAACTAATACAAAAACACTTACAAAAACAAAAGAGTACCACATAAAAACTAAAGACGGTTGAATAATAGCCAATACAAAAGGTGTCCAGATTAAAATCAGGATTAAACAAATAAAATATTGGTTGCCACCTTTCAAGAATGTTGCTTTCATATGTTTCCTCCTAAACTTTTTGCAGCCTGGGAAAACAGGGGACAGTTACCTATTAAATTTGTATTTTTATTCTTTTTATGCATCCTTGCCTTTCTTTTTAAGTATCTTTGGCCTGCCGACGGTAATGGCCGCAGCCGACTGCCTGCCTGCTTTTCCATTTTACTCTTAAACGAATCTGAGACAATCCTGCATTTGCGTCACAAACTCATCACTGCAATTCTAATACTTTTATAAACCGAAACTTAGACTGCCACGTCCGCCGGCCCGTGTCAATAAAAAACGCGCCAAATCGCTTCTAAAAGGGTAACTGTCCCTATTTATTTTTATCCCGCCGGAGAGTCCTCTTTGAGGGTAGTTACAGCACACCAGCTCACCCGAGGCTCCGTAAACGTAGTCACGGGCCCATGTTATACTGCCTGTCCCAATCTGTTCGTACTCTGCTATCACGCCGCCCATTTTATCATAGACGAACCACGTTGTCAACGAGCCAACGGTTTTCTTTATCCGCCTACCGAGCATGTCGTATGTGTAGCCTGCAACATCGCCGGAGGAATCATCTACGTCAACGACCCTGTTTTCAGCGTTAACGCCGTAGAAAAGCCCGTCATCAGCGGCATTGGTCGGGTTGCCGAGGTAATCATAGGAATACGCCGCACCGTCGCGGCTGTGATGGTGTATTTCGCAGCAATCCGAGCCGCGAATGTGAATGAGCGGTAATGACGGAATTAAAAAGGTGTCTGACACCCTTTTCTTGTATTTTTAATTTAAACCCTTCTTATTAAATACTTTACATGGATTTATAAAAGAGTAAATTCGTGAATATGATTTGCAATTGCATTTTGATAGGTACAAAGAAAAATGTTGCGAATAAATGACTTCCGTTCTCTCTTTTGACCTATGTTATGATATTTTGCTTCCCTGGTGCTTTGGCAGAATGGTTAGAAAAATTAAATTATTCTTGAACTTAAAAGTTTTAAGGATATAACCCCCCTTGTAAAAGCCGCTGATTTAAAATCTCTATGCTTGAATATTCAGGAGCAGAGATTATAATGCGGTTTGATATTTATGTATCACATTTTTTTTAAAAGCGTTGTTTATATAAATTTATACTTTTTTGTGCTGATTATGAAATATATCCCGTCTGAGAGTGCGGCGGGTTTTAATTGTTTTTGATTTACGGATAAATACTAAGTGGACGATGTTGGATGGCTATTAGTTAGCCTTGTTACAGCTTCATTCTTGTCGTTGTTTTTTTCTGTTGTAAGTTTTGCGCTTGCGACATATTCTTCGCTTAAACTTAATGAGGCGTTTCGTGTAAAGAACAGGGAAGATGAGTTTCTGGAGTTTTCCGAGCGGGCACCAAACTACCTCTTTGTAATGTTCTCGCTGGGAATCATCTTTAATATAATTACGATCCTTTGTGTGGATATGCTTTTTGGCGGCATATCCGATGCAATGCTAAAGAGCGTACTTGTAATTGTCATTTCGTTTTTGATTTTGTTTAATTTCTCACTGGCAATAGCCTATCCCGTCAGCAAATACGTCGGCGAGAGGATGCTTGTACGGATAACCCCCCTTGTAAAAACAATTTACATCATCTTCTGGCCTCCTGTTATCGGAGTTATGCAGGTTTATGACCTGTTTATAAAACGGCTCAGCGGCCATATCGAACAGAGCCACGAAGAGGCGCATGAAGAAAAACAGGATGAACTTCTTAATGTGGTTGAGCAAAGCCGGATGGACGGCGTTGTTGACGCCGAGGAGCTGGCGATGATCGAGAATGTGCTTGACCTGACCGAGGCAACCGCCGCCGAGATTATAACCCCCAGAACCGAGCTTGTGGCAATCGATATAGAAAGCGACCGCGACTCTATCGTCGATACCGTTATAAAGGCCGGCCACTCGCGGCTGCCTGTCTATAAAAAGACTATCGACCACATTGTCGGGCTGCTCTACGCCAAGGACCTCCTGTGCGAGATCGCCCGCGGTGATGATAATTTCAATATAAAAAATATCATGCGAAAAGCGTATTTTGTGCCCGAATCAAAACCCCTTCGCGACCTCCTTCACGATTTCCAGGACGCCAAACAGCATATCGCCGTCGTGCTGGATGAATACGGCGGCACAGCGGGTATCGTAACAATTGAAGATATCCTCGAGGAGCTTGTCGGCGAGATTCGCGATGAATACGAGAAAAAGCCGCCGGTAAGTTTCCGCCTCAGCGCAGAGGATGTCGCGGAGATGGATGGCAAGGTATATATAGACGACCTCAACGCCGATTTCAAAATCAAACTGCCCGAGGACGAGGATTATGAGACTGTCGGCGGTTTTGTATTCTCACACCTGGGCTATATACCCAATTCCGGCGAGAGTTTTATGTACGGCAATCTCAAGTTTACGGTAATATCGGCGACTGAGCGGCAGATAAAACGCCTTCGCATTGAAAAAATGCAGATAACAGAAGAAGAGAAGATCTAAAATGCAGCTCAAGGATACAGGCCTCTGCATACGCAAGATGGACTACTCCGAGACTTCGCAGATATTAACCTTTTTCACACGCGGCGCAGGTGTTATTGGCGGCATTGCCAAGGGCTCGCGGCGTAATAAATCCGCTTTTGGCGGGGCTGTAGAGCTGTTTGCCGCCGGCGAAATTATTTATATCCCATCAAAAAGCGGCGGGCTGGCGACAATAACCGATTTTGCTCCCAAGCCGCTGTTCAGCACAGCCCGCACCAGCAGCACCGGACTTAACGGGGCGTATTTTGCCGCGGAGATGCTTGCCGCGTTTATCTCGAACAACGACCCTCACCCGCAGCTCTTTGACAGGGTGATGCGCTTTCTGGTCAATATTCAGCAGAACAAAACCCCGGAAGCGGTCCTGCGTCTGCTGATACGGTTTCAGATGAACCTGCTAAAAGATGTAGGGCTGGGCCTGGATATCGGCAGATGCGCGAATTGTTCGGCTGCTTTTGATAAAATTATGCAGCCGCAATCACCAGCCGCTGAAGGCCAAAGTAGTAATAATTTTACGGCGAACCCCTCGGGTATATACTTTGCCAGCGACGCCGGCGGCATGGTATGCAGAGACTGTGAACAGGCGTTTGTAAACAAGATACCGGTTTCCAGGACGTGTTTTTCTCTGCTGCGAAATGAATCAGAGCTTGATACGGCACCGCTGCGGCCGCTGCTTGAGGCTCAGCGGCTGATAATCAACCACATAACCCACATCCGCAACAAGCCGCCCCGCTCCGCCGCGTTTTTCCTTGATTTTAAAATTCGATAAAGACTTGCCCTGTATCACCTGTGCTGAATTGGGGACAGCAGCCCTCTCACGCTCGCCTGGGAAGGTGAAAACCTCCGATATGGATAAAAATTCCCGGCAGGGTGCCGGCGATCAGCAGTGCCCGCTGGGCAAAAGCTATCATAAGACCCTGCTCAATAGAGACTTCCGGCAGTGCCGCGAACATAGCCGTTACACTGCCCTCCATCAGGCCGATCCCGCCCGGACTGACCGGAACACTCGAGGCGAACCACGATAGCGGCAGAATCACATAATAATATTTGACAGGAGCCTCAACTCCGAGAGCCTTGCCAACGATGTAAACCCCCGTGATGCAGGTTATCTGTGCCGCGGCGGAGAAAAAAAGAGCACCGCAAAGATAGGCTCGTTTGTTTGCGTATATCTTTACCGCTGCCGCAATCCGGTGAAAATACTCCTTTATAAGCGATAGACCGGATTTTATGTGGCCTCGGGAGAAAAACGCCGCCGCTGCAAGAGCCGCCGCGAGTGCCAGAGCGATAAAAACAGCCGTTCTGCCGCTCAGTGCTTCTTGCAAGCCGCTTACAGTAATTTTTTCATTGGAATAGCCCAGTTCAAATACTTCACGATTTACCAGCAGCATACCGCCTATGCAGAAGAAAATCAACACAGCCACGCCTGCCAAACGGTCAACTACAATCGAAAAAACGGACTCAACCTTCTTTTCTGAATATTCGGTTACATACCACGCCCTCAAGAGGTCTCCGCCGAGACTGCTGAACAGAATATTGTTGTAAAACAGTCCTAAATACTCGATGGCAAATACTTTAGACGTTGGTATTATTATGTCCTGCGCACGCAGAAGTACCTGCCACCGCGCCGCGAGAAACAACCCCTGAACCAGATAGAGCAGCAGCGAAAGTAAAATCACCGTAAGACTAAGCTGCGATGTGAGCTCTGCAACCCTTTCAAAATCGGTCATCAATAACAGAGCGGCTATAACGGCTATGCCGACGGCAAACCGCAGAATAGTCAACACTTGCGCCTTGATTTTTTTATTCATCAGCGTATTATTGTGTAAATAGCTCATAAAAACAAAGAAAAAACGAGAACTAAATGGCAATATCAAATAATAACACGGAAAATATTGAGAACGGCCTTGATTTTCAGCCGCGATTCAACGCTGACGGCCTGATAACCGCTATCAGCCAGGAAGCCGATACCGGCGAGATTCTCATGGTTGCCTTTATGAACCAACAGGCTCTTGATGAGACGATAAAGACCGGAAATGCGGTGTTTTACAGCAGAAGCCGCAAGAAACTCTGGCGAAAGGGTGAACAGAGCGGCCACTTCCAGAAAGTGCTCGATATACTCGTTGACTGTGACCAGGATTGTTTGATACTCAAAGTCGAGGTTGATCAGGGCCAGTGCCATGTAGGCTACAAATCCTGTTTTTACAGAACTTTGGATAAAAACGACCCCAAGAAGCTCAGATTCAACGCAGAAAAGGTGTACGATCCGAAAGAGGCCTACGGCAAATAATAGCAGAACCCACTGCGGCTGTTTCAGGCGGTTAAGATTTTTGTATAAGATGTTTATAATCCGGCGGATAAACGCAGGCTTTGGCAGGTTATATAAAGCGGCGTATTGTCTTGAAACAACGGAAAAAGCCGGCAGGATATTTATTTACATTATTTTTTGCAGCATTCGGCGTTTTGAGAAAATTCGTGAATTTTCTCTACGGGGGCAATTTTTGCAGTGTAAATGCAGTCTTGTCATCTCTTTTTTTTAAAAACTCTGAATAGAATTAAACCTATATCGTTAATAATTATAGACTTAGAGATATTTAAAGTAATATTATTTTAAATTAATTGTAATTAAGAAATCTAAATTGTATAATTATCTGCCATGAATTTACAATTGATAATTATTTTAGAAGGAATGAAAAATGAACAAGATGCTTCACTTTCTGCTGGCGGTATCAATCTTTTTGTCAATAGGTGTTTTGTATGCCGAGGACCCGGATTACGGCAGTACGTATGACACTGCCGAACCGATCACCGCGGACGGAACACCATTACAGGGGGTTCTCACCTCTGGCGATGAAGACTGGTTTACGTGCAGCGCCGCCGGCGTTACGATGTACCGTGTAACCCTGACAAACCAGAACTCAAACTACAAGTATGTTAAAGCTTACCAGATAGACGAGTTCGGCGATCTGATTGAAGCCATGTATTTTAATGCTTACAACAACCAGAATTCCCAGACAATGTTTCTCCAGAGCACCTACGATATATACCTTGAGGTATATAACTCCGATGGAGTGTATTCTATAAGCATAGAGGCTATAGGGACTTATCCGGAAGACGCTCACTCTGCCAACTGCGTTGATGCCACCCCGATAGTTATCGATGACCTCGCTGTTGAGGCTACAATAACCCGCGCCGACCCTTCGCAGGGCCTGCCGCTGGATGAGGACTGGTTCGTTTTCACGCCGACCCCGCTTCACAAATACCGCATTCTGCTAACACACAGTAACAATGCCAATGTGGATTTCAAGATTTACAGCGGTGACTGCACCACTGAGCTCCGCGGCTGGGATACAGACGCCACAATCGTGTCGTGGTTTGGCGAAGATGTGAAGATATATGTATCAGGCGATGACGACAAGCTCGGTGAATACTATACTCTTGAGGTCATAGATATGGGCGGTTATCCTGATGACCACGGCAATATCCCAGAACAAGCTACGGGTATTACGGACGACGGCACCCAGATATACGGCAGTCTTGACTACGATGCAGATATAGGCGAAGATGAAGACTGGTTTGCCTTTACCCCGCAGGAAAACTGCCTTTATAATGTTACTCTATCTAATTCCGACTCCAACTATAAGTTCATAAAAATATTCCAGGAAGATGAATTCGGAGAGCTCATCGAGACTTACTACTTCAACAGCTACAACAAAACCAATACAAATCAGCTTTTCTTTGAAAAGAGCGGAGATGTTTACGCAATTGTGTATAACAATTCAGGCGGCTACTGGATATCATTTGACCAGGCTGGTATCTATCCGCCTGATCAATATTCGAATGACTGCGGCTCTGCAAACTCTATAATGGTAGATGAAGCACCGATCGAGGCGACCATCACCCGCGGGCCGCCGCTTGATACGGACTGGTTCGTCTTCGAGACTCAGGCGCTGCATCATTACCAGGTTAAACTGACACATTCAGCGAATTCCAACGTTGACTTCAAGATATTCAGCGGCGACTGCGGCACAGAGCTTCGCGGCTGGGATACTGATATGAATTTCGTATCCTGGTACGGCGATGACTATAAGATTTATGTGTGCGGCGACGACAACAGGTTAGGAGAATATTACACATTGCAGGTTCTGGATATCAATTCCTATACAGATGATTACCCAAATACCTGGGACCAGGCAGCATCAATCCCCAAGGACGGCACCATGGTCGCAGGTGAAATAGAGTATATGGGCGATTTCGGCAGTGATGAGGACTGGTTTACTTTCGTTGCCGGCCAGGATGGCGATTATGTCTTCCAGCTTGAAAATCCCGATTCCAACTATAAGTATATGAAGATTTATCGGGAAGATATGCCCGGACACCTTATAGAGCTTTTATACTTCAACTGCTACAATAATCTGGCTGAAAGAACTCAGTATATAGAAGCCGGCACCTGCTACATACAGTTGTATAACTCCATGGGCGATTACCAGTTCAGCGTGCTCTCTCCTGAGCCCCGATGCGGCGATCTGGACCACCCGTATCCGCCCGGCGATGCCAACAAGGACTGCGTAACAGATATCCTCGATATCGCCCAAATGGCAACCGGCTGGCTGCAGGATAACCGCCCGGCGCAGTAAACATTATTTTCTCCGAATAATTGAAACAAAAACGGCTCCGCTTCGGCGGGGCCGTTTTTTTAGTAATGAATATCGTGTAATTTCTTTTTCTGTTCCAGGCTCATCTTTCCAGAAGCATACATATTACACCCGCGGCACAGAAACTCATGTGAGCTGTACAAACGGGGCCGTCCTTAACCCTTCCAAGTTTATACTCAACAGGGTTGAAGCACTCAAATACGCCGGGGAAATCAACCAATGTTTTGATAACTGCATCCAGCACCTTATCAGCCAATTCACGGCAACCGGCAGAGGTGAGTCCTTTGTGTACCATGTAATTCATAAACGGCCAAACTGATCCTCGTGCGTAAACATCAGGATTAAAACATTCTTCCTTCATGGAAACGCTGGTCATTCCGCACCTGGTCAAAAATTCAGATTCGAGTACCCGGGCAACTTTTTTGATCTTATCACTATCAAGCACACCGACATATAACGCAGGATAGATATCAGATGTTTTGATATCTACTTTTTTCAGTTCATAGGTTAACGGATAACAAAAACTATCCTTTTCGTGCCACATATTCTCCAGCATGAATTTGCGGGTGGTTTTCTGTTTTTCCTGCCAATCTTTGGCCTGGTCTTCTTGTCCCAGAACTGAAGCGAATGCTGCCATTGCTCCTTCAAAAGAGAATTTCGCGGAATTTATACCGACTGAATAGACCGGCCCGTTATCATAGATCGGACAGTCATCCATACCGGATTCGGGGCCGTAAAAATACGGAGCTCTTTTATCGTCTATTCCCCAAAGCGGGACATTGTCATTGGGTTTTCTGCTGCTCTCAAACCACTGATAATTGAAACTGAACGATTCATAGCACTTTTTCGCAAATACAAGATCTTTTGAAATTTTGAAAACGTCCCATGCGGCTTTGGCGACAAGAGGTATCTGGGTGATATCATCTTTTTGCTGTTCTGGCTGCATATAGCCTAAGATGGCGTGCAAAGGCATCATGCCGGATGTTTTTATAGATTTTAGTTGATCCAATATCATCCCCTGGACAAGTCCCGGATCGAAACTCATATATGCATCGGCTACGAAAGGAGATGTGTCCCAGACCCAAATCGAGGGGAATCTAAGACCGGCTATAACCCAGTCAACACCTCGTCTGTGTACCTCATTTGAAAACAGAACGTGCCAGGACTTATAATAAACGAATTTCTCCTGTTCGTTTTTGAATTCAGGAACGGGGAGTTTTTCAACAAAATCTGACCACTCCTTTCCAACATAGCCGGGTTTGTAAGTTTCAAGGCTTGCTGAAAGATTTAATTTAACATCAAACACATAGGTTTGGCCTGATTTGATCATTGCTTTATGCAAAACCCGGCTGCCCTGCGAAACTACAACTTCCTGCTCGGCGAGAATTTGCTTGTTAGAGAGCAGGCTTGTCTCACTTTGAGGGTATTCGATGGAAATTTGAAAATCTTTGTTTTCAATATACCACTCGAAAAGATAGGAAAAGTCACTTATGCCCTGGCCTGGTTTTACATCTTTTTTGTTCAGATCGTAGAAAAGCCTGGTAGATCGGCTGTCTTTTTCTACCTTCTCCAGCTTGCGGTCAGAGAGGAAATTGAATGCCAGAGTAACTTCTTTGTCCTCGTGCGCCCTGTTGCGGAGGGTGTACCGCAGCCGATAAGATTCACCGCCGGCAGCTGTCAACTCTTCTTCAAAGCTAATGAAAGGGCATATAAAATTTTTGAACTCGGTATGCATCCGCCCGGGTGAATAATCGAACTGACGGTACATTGTCGCATCATCTTTGGTTTTGACCACCTTGCCGTCAACTTCAAAATGCTTTAGCCCGATCTCATCAAGAAACGGACCTTTCAGCAGGCCGGTGTTTTGTTTGGGCAAAAGATATAAAATTGACCCGTAATTCTTAACGGGGCATGCGTTCCAGTAAGTCTTTTCTTTGAAATCATAACTCATTTTTGTTCCTCATTTTTGATTTGGATCACGGTTGGAGCCGGTCCGTCGATATAAGCTCTTGAAAAATAGAATATTCTGCCGGATTCTGAGCCGACAAACAGATCCAGGCTGCCGTCATTGTCCCAATCGACTAAAGCAGGCCCGGCGTTGTGGTTAGTCAAACGTTCTTTAACCAGATCGCCCCTGTCAACCCATAGAGGTCTTTGGTTATCTCTGGTGTTTTCATAATATCTGGCATTGACATTATCATAAACCAGGTCATAGTCGCCATCTTTATCCCAGTCTGTTATATTTATAATAGTTCTGCCCGAGCGTCCCCGAGTCGCGTTTTCAGGCCTGTTCCAAACCAGTCCCTGACTGTATGGACCGTCAATCTCAAAGATGTTTTTGCCCGGCTTCAAGATTAGTTTCCCATTTGGGTCTTCAGCCCGCAGATACAGTGCCATAGCCCCTTTATGATCCAGGGTTATATAATCGCAAAGACCGTCATTGTTCCAGTCCATCGCAACCGGCTTAGTTCGCCAAACGGTTATCAGTTCATTTCCCACCGGCTGAAACGGCAGCCAGGCCGGTTTTAACGGTTCACCCTGCCAATCAACTTTTATGAGCTGTCCTTTCGCCAGACGAGGGGAACCTTTTCGGCCAATATTTTTAAAGAAGTGGTGTTCGCCCCTGATTCCACTCATGATTAGATCCTTTAATCCATCGCCATCCCAGTCGGCGACTTCAGGATTATTGTATTGCCAACCCAATTCCTCAATCCCCTGCACAGAGCCGTCATCACCTGCCGGCAACCATATCGGGAAACCGCCCGCAGTCATATCTTCTCCCCACTTCCAGAGAGGCCGATCATCGCTGCCCTGGTTCTCAAAATAGACAATCGCGTTACTGGCTCCGGCAATGATATCCTTATCACCATCATCATCCCAGTCCACGAGCTTGGGAATATTGATGGCGCCGGCATCTAATATCGGCCTTACCTGCTGGAGGTAAACGGTATTTCGAAGAACAGGCATTCTGCCGGGGCCGGCAATATTTTCGACAAACCCTATACAACCCGCCTCGGAACCCCACAGAATATCCATATCGCCATCCTGGTCCTTGTCCGCTATTTTAATTGTAACTACGGAATTGGGAATCGTTATCTCCCTGCGATCCATGGTTTTAAGACGCTTTGCAGCAGCAAATTTTGGGGCTGTTTTTGTGCCGCCGATATTCTCGTGAAAATACATTTCGTGTGTAAAGCCTGAAGAGATGAAATCAATATCCCCGTCACAGTCCCAGTCAACGGGAATATAGCACCACTGCAGATCTACTTTATCAACAGCGATATCCTGAGGATTATTGGTATCTATTGCCGGATTTTCTTTTGTGCCGACATTTCTGTACACCCGAACGATCGGCGTGACTTCATCTTTGCCGATATTTGGAAGTTCACTTGTAATGACATCTCCCAGACCATCGCCATCCCAGTCAAACCAGAATGTCTTTATTTCCGTATCCAGCACAGGCCCTTCAAACCGGAGTTTATGAATTTTTGTAACAACCGGCTTATCATTTATAAATTCCCATTCCCACCACTCCTGACATGAGCGGCCAAGCATCAGCAGGTCATCTTTTCCATCATGATTTATGTCAGCAATTACAGGGATAACAACTCCGGAAATGTAACCTGTCGGAGTATTATCCCGAATAATCAGTTTAGCCGGAGCATAAATATTTTCTACACCGGTTTCATTGGAAATATTCTCATAGAAATAATGCCCTGTCATCAGATCGCTGCATTTTGGAGTTCTTACTGTACCTGAATTGAGCCAAATATCCAAATCGCCATCACCATCAATGTCTCCTACATCGAAAACACCCGCGATCGTCCCTGCCAGGTTTCCTATGCTTGTTTTTAAGCCGATCCGGAGCCTGTCACCGTTTCCTACCATAGGTATCTCAAGCGGGAAGGGTGAATCGTAAACATGATTTAGATCATAGCAGAAACTGTAGCCGGCTTCTTCGGTTCCGGCGTGAACAAATCGCAGTACCGCCTTACTTGCTGAATAGATTTCCGAGGTAACAGTAAAAGGCCTAAAGTACTTTTTATGGCCGTCTAATTTTTCATCATAGACAACCGGCCGGCCTGTCCGGGTGTCAAACCGAACGAGACGGAAATTATTGATTGCCGCCCTTTTCCGCTGCGGCGAGAGCTTTTTCCAATCAAGGCCCAAATCAATATCGGATTTAACAGGAACATTCTGCCACTGGCTTGATTCAGGTTTTACATAAAAATTGAGTCTTTGTGAATTTTCGCTTACCCAATCAGGTTGAGCAGTAACATGAGACGGCAATTTAGGTTTCTTCGCTTTCGGTTTTATTTGAGGTTTGTCTCTGACAAGCCATTCATCGAAAATATAAACCTCGTCTATTACGCCGTCGAAATGCTCCATTTGGAAAACACGGCTCTGCTTGGAATTGGTCCCGAAAAACATATCGTAAAGCATCGCTTCGGGCATAAGGGGAAGATGAGCATCTTCTGCTGCTACCGGTTTTTGGTCATCAACTGCCAGAGCAAGTCTGCCCGGCTGCTTCCATGAGATCATTATCTGATGCCACTGATCTTTTTGCCAGCCGGGAATATCAATATTGATATTGCTTTTCTTGTTATTATCTCCTCCGGTCATGAGCCGGAGTCTGGGCGCGGTTTTGTCATTTATCAATCGAAGCTGGATCAGATGATCTGTCCTGATCCTGATACTAAACAGTGCCTGCATCTCCCGGCCGAACTCTTGCCTGAACCTTGGGGGGGTATAATTTGGTTTTACCCAAAAAAGAATTGTTCCTTCTTCCAGGCTGATATTTTCGTCTGTTTCGAATCTAATATACTCGTTTGGTTTGCACCATATACCCTGTCCAGTTTTACCCTCAACCGGTTTGAGCATATCATGATAGAGAGCCTTGGCAGTACCGGCGGCATAATCCGCTTCAAATTCCGGATTTTCAAATGAGTTATAGAACAGTACCTGACCGCTGCAGCTCAACGCCAAAAGGGCGCAGAATAAAAGTAGAATTTGTTTGTTTGCGGGTATGCAACTCATGTTCTCTCCAATATAAACCAGTTTATTATCTCAACAGCGGAATAAGACGGTAGTGAGATTGTTCATCTTGCGTAATACTCGTACAAAGCCAGAAGATTGGATAAGATTCACTCAATTTGAATTCCGGCAAGACCGCCAGGTGGTCACCCCAGTTATCAATTTCAGCAAAAAAATCTTCTTCTGAAATATTTTCAAGAGTCTCATATTTATTCAATTTCTCATCAACGATGAACTTGCCTGAAACGACAGAGGCGGGTTTTAAGCTCAGCGATTTTGAACGGGAAACTTTAAACGGGACATCACTTCGCAGCGCAAAGTAAGCTATTTCATAAATCCCATTCACCGGCGTATCTGAAATTAGTGCAATTTCATCTTTTGCTCTGAGGGCTCCGTCAAAATTGCCTGCTGCACATAGAATCCATTTGCGGCCGGTATTTCCGGCGGCAGCATGGTGGCTGTCTGAACCAGCCCGATAAATCAGGGCGGGGCCCGGCGAGGCTGTAACAGCCGCTACTTCTGAATCTAAAGAATCGCCGTCGAAGTCCCCCGCCGTGATGCCGGTAATATCGGTCGCAGCATTGCGGGAAACCGCAGACCAGGCGGTATTACTCGGCTTTGCATAGCGAATGGTATCAGTCCCTTCGAGTTTATATGCGATTTCCTGATATTCATCTGAACCGTCGTCAAAATCACCGCCGACAATATCTGCGAACGGAATTGTATTGTCTTCCAGCAGAACAACTGCGGGTTCGGCAAAACCTTTTCTAAAAATATACAACGGATAGCAGCCATTCGTATCGGGAACGGTTGGGACTGCGGCAATCTCGTAATTGTCATTTTCTTTGATATAGCCGGTATCCGGCAGGAAATTGCCCGCTGCAATCTTTGCCCATCTCGTTTCACTCCTAGCGCATCGGTCCAATTCAACCCCGTCTTGATTATAAATTATCACGGTGAAATAGTCCGTGCTGTTAATTCTTGAAACAGGCCGGTTCCATATCACCGCAATCTCGTCACCGGGTTCATATTTGGCCATATTCCCTGTAGCTATATCAACGGGTTTTCCGCCGGAGGCGTACGCATCAATCTTATCGTTTTCTTTGTGCCATCCTTTTCCGCAATAAACCAAATCACCAGAGTTTACAATACCTGATGAGTTTATATCTGTGGACATTCGGGAAAACGGGATAGAACTGCCGGAACTGAGCCAATCGGATGCGAGTAAATTAAAGTCTGCCAGGTTGACGATTGTGTCACTATTGATATCACATTCTTGAGGCACTAACAATGTCTCCGCAACGAGCAGCTCAGCCTGGCCGTCATAGTGAAAATCAGGATACTGCCCCGGACAGATAACATGATAGAATTTCTCCCAGGCAGGTATCCCGGCGCCGGCATTGGCGTAAGGAATGTATTGTGCATAATCTTCGTAATCGCTGTCAACAGACCACAGCCACACATCCGTTCCCGGCTGATCTATTGTGTTATGGTGCATCGAATAAAAGACATTATGCATAACTATTTCTTTTGGAACGTTCAAAAAAGTATTGTTAAGTATTTTGTTGTAATTATTCCTTAAGAGGACTCCTATTTTACAATTCTCAAAAGTATTGTTTTCTATTGTATTGTATGCAGTATAGCATCTTGTCTCGCCGGACTGATCCAGCCAATGGTCCCAGCCGGTTCTAGGGGCATGATCGACAGCTATATTATAGCCGGTGAAAGAATTGTCTTTTATTAAAATATTTCTTGCGGCAAACTCCCGGATATCCTCCTGTTCACCGGCATTTCGGTACAAAGAAATAGAGGTGTGATAATATGTGCCAAAAGACGATTGGGTGGCATAACGGGCACCCAGAAATTCATTATCGGAAACAACATAATTGTAACAGGCATCCAGCGCCATATCGCCATACGAGCGGATACCATTTGTATTGTTGTCCCGAAATGTATTATTAGTGAAGACCCAGTTTCGTGAATTGTACTCGCCGTATAACCCGCCCAATACATTTTCAGCTATATAACTGTTGGTAACAGCAGCATTTGCACCTCGCGGAAACAATCCCCAGATGTTTCGCTCCAGCGTTACATTTTCCACATAAACATCCCGGAGATGAAAATGATTTGCCGCAATTCCATGAACAAAACCTTTCAACGTCAGATTTTTAATCGTGCTGCCCCGGCTGTTATTATCAATCGGATCAGACTGGGCAAGATAGACACCCACCGTTCTGTCATAATCCTGCGTCGTGTCAACAACATTGCTGTAAAGATCCTGCAAAGACCAGCTTTTTATACGGGGTTTACGGCTGTCAATAGTGACATTGTTTCCGTCAAGGACAATATCCGCATCTGCGGAAAGAACAAGCAATTGCGGCTGATTGCCTTGATAAGGATTTAAATTGCCTGTATCAACTTCCCACGGCTCGCTTCTGGCCTTAAAAGTAACAGACATGTCAATGATGAATGGTTCAACAAGAATGCCGTTTTCGTACCAGCCTGCCCACCTTTGCTGGTTCCAGGGGTCAAAATCAGTACCATCGCTGCCAAGTACAGCCGAAACATTCAACGCGGATGAAATTGATGCGCAAAGCAAGCTAATAATGCAGATCAAAATGATTTTGGCCTTCATAACAGATTCCAAACTGGATAGTTAAAAAAAGGGGAGGATCAAACCTCCCCTTATTAAGTTCTACTTAGATTAAGGTCAGTAAGTTTTAACCTGGAGCCATTCCCGGGCCAGGACCCCAAAATCCTGAATGTCCACAGTGCAGTCACCATTGAGGTCACTAACCAGAGCACCAGGCCGGCAAGGATGAATTCCGATATCATCAAAGTACACCTCGCCGGAACCAAATGAACCGCCGGTAAATCCGATAGTGAATTTTCTTACATCCGTCAGGTCAACGCCGCTGAACTCGCTGAGGTCTATGTGCCAGACCCTCCAGGTTTCATCGGTTAAATCAGCCGAGTTTGGATAGTTAACAGTTGCACTGCCGGTCGAATCCTCTACAGTGACATACATAGTTTCATCAGTCGAATTACCTGCTGTGCCTCTGAACCAGATGTCCATCACGAGCATGATACCGCCCATATCCCAGTCCTGAGCTGAAAGATACACTAAATCCGCGTAGGAATCGCCGTACTGGCTTTCATAAGTGTACATCATAGAACCGGTTCCGTTATTTGAGACTGTAGAATACTCAGTCGTTGCACCTGAATCATTGACAATATAATCCTGCCATACTTCTCTGAGCTGAGCAGTATCTGCATAGCTTTCGAAATCATCGATTGAGATATTTGCAAGTGTCCAGAAGTCCCATACATAACCTTTGTTGACACCCGATGAAGTTACTTCGTCAACACGCCAGAAATATCTGGTTGCTGTTTCCATACCTGTCGGTGAGTATTGAGCCGCGTCAAACTGGCCCATATAAACCCCCATCGGATCAGATGTAGTTGCGTTGGTAACTGCATCACGGTCAGTTCCGAAGTAAACCTGGTGGGCTGTCGCATCAGTTCCGGCTGTCCAGGTCAGTTCGGCAGTGGGTTTAACATCACTTTCACCCCAGAACGGACTTGGCTCTCTTGCTTCTGTCTCGTCCGGAATTACATCCTGAATGCTCATGCCGTACCGCAATTCATCGAAATAGTAGCCAAATGTATCGCCCTGACTATTGGCCAGAAGCAGATAAGCAGAATCCAGAGCATCGAGTTTCCTGTTTGCGTGCGGATCCTGCGCGATTAGATAAGCATTGTCGGCCAGTTCATCTTCTGTGATCAGCCCATCGGCCGCCATCGCATCGTAGCCGGCTTCCTCGAGGACCCACATCACAGCAAATTTGCCGTCAGCGGTACCAATATCACCGAATCTGCAAAGGAACAGGTAGGTTCTGCCGTCCTGTACATTCTCTGAGGCTGAATTACTGGCATCACTGTCGTAAGCAATCCTGACACCCTGGGAATTCGTTCCTTTGGGCGCCATTCGCAATTTTGTTGTACCAACTGTCGGCCCGTGGCGAAATTCAGCTGTCCGGCTTGCATTGTCAGGCTCAGGCTGGTCAATTCTTGCCAAAAAACTAACCCACAAATCCGCACCTGTTGGAAAATCAAAACCTAACTGCCTTCTGACACCGACAACGCTCCAGGCAGGATCAGTGTCCACCAGCTTCAAGGCACCGCCGCTTACAGGTAAATCGCTAAATAAGAGGCTCTCAGCGACTACTTCCTGCGTGCCGCTTGTCGAGGGGAAAGTCCAGGCATCGCCCCAGCCTGTTCCGCCGTTTTGCCCTTCCAGGCTTCCGACAGGGTAGTCAAACGGCTCTGTACAAATAGTTGCTGCTAAGCCCGGAATCGTCGTTATTAGTATAAGTATTGAAATTACTGATTTTTTCATAATTATATTACTCCTGATTTAATTAACTTTTTTTTCTTAAAACAGCTAAACCGCCAAAGCCGAGTAAAAGCATGGTCATGGGCTCAGGTATTACCAAAACATCGCTTAGACTTGTGCCGTAACGAAGTTCATCGAAGTAGTACCCAAAATTTGGGTCCTGGCTATCCGAAAGATTGATGTAAACCGAATCCAATGAATTTAGAGTTCTGTTTTCATGCGGATCCTGAGCATTTAAGTAGTAATTCTGGTTCAATTCATCTTCTGTGATGATGCCGTCGGCGATCATTGCGTTGTACCCGGCTTCCTCGAAAGTCCACATGACAGCAAATTTGCCATCGGCGGTTCCTATATCTCCAAATCTTACGATGTTGAGATATGTTCTGCCGTCCTGAGCACTTTTAGCCGCCGAATTACTAGCCGAACCGTCATAAGCAACCATAATGCCCTGGGATCCTGAACCTTTGGGGCGTATTCTTAATTTGGTAGTCCCGAGAGTTGCTCCATGCCTTACTTCAGCCGTTCTGCTGGCCATAGCCGAAAGTTCACCATCAGATTTTGATAGGAAACTGACCCAAACATCATCGCCTGCGGTGAAGTCAAAGCCAAGCTGACGACGTACACCTACACTGACAAAAGTCCCTGGGTCGGCTTGTTTTACCAGCTTCAACGCCCCGCCGCTGGTTTGATAGCTGCTGAAGCTGAGACTTTCAGCCGTTACTTCCTGGGTTCCATTTGTCGAGGGCATATTCCAGGAACCGCCCCAGCCCTGACCGCCGTTTTGACCGACCAGGCTGCCCGCTTCGTAATCAAATGATTCATAGATGATAGATCCAAAACTGGCCGAGCCGGCCAAAGCTACCACTAACATTGAGGTTAAAACTGTACAGATTTTTGCTCTCATTTTTGGTTCCTCCAAAAAATAAACTTTCTTTCTCTATAAACGTCTCTGTAAACGTTCATGCATTGTCCCCACTGAACAATTATTCTTTCTGTAGAATCAGTTTAGCAAATACGGCCTCTGACCGCAATCCCACTTTGCGTTTTAAATTTCACATTTTGCGCATTGCCGCGAACAAAATATTAGATAAAACAAGGAACAAAGACCCTGTACCGCTATCAGTTATATACTTTTTCCTGACGCTGCGTTTCTGAATCAATGTCTTCTTCTAACACTTCAGATTTGGATTTGAAAAAGATGTTATACACTCCAAATCCTACGAAAAACATGATCAGATTTCCAAATATAGTAGTATAGTATAGATCGTATCTGAAACTGATAGCATCGGGCAGCAGGTCCTTCGAAGAAAGGACTGTCCAGACCGTAAAACTGAGAGTTGTGGCGATACCGGCCCAAACGCTTCTGACTCCCCTGATTTTTGTGAAAAATCCCAGTATGTAGATTCCAAGCATACCGCCGGAAACAACCGAAGCAAGTATCAGTCCCGTATCCTGCAATGTATTCGTATCTGTATGGGAGATTATTAAAGCTCCGCCTATCATAACGACAGAAGCTAACGAGGCGAAAAACCAGGCGGCTTTGAGGTAATGTTTGTCCGCTTTTTTTGTAACGAAAACTCTTTTATAAATATCAACCACGCTAACCGTCGAGATCGCATTGATACCTGAGTCAAGGGATGACATAGCCGCCGCCAAAGTTGCCGCTATTACAATTCCAGTCACTCCCGAGGGCAGATAATTTATTATAAAGAACGGCAGTACCTGTTCGGCCTTTCTTTCGCCGGCAAGTATCTGTTGGGTTTCTTCCGTGGGGAAATGATGAAAGAAAGCAAACAGAGCCGTGCCAAGGAACATAAAAAATGCCCATATCGGCAAACTCGACCATACGCAAACCCACATCGCTTTTTTAGTTTCTTTCAGATCCCTTGTGGCGCAGTATCTCTGAATTATGTTCTGGTTGGAACTATAACTTGTCATCCATGTTGTGAAGCCAACCAGTATCAGCATGAAAATTGTTTTCTCGCTCAACGGTCCGAAAAAATCCAGATTCTGCAAAGTGCCGTTGATGTTTTCTGAGAAACTGAATTTATTGTTTTCGAGTCCTACCCGGAAAACTTCCGCTATGCCGCCGGGAACTTTAGCAACAACCATCGCCAGGCAGAGTATTCCTCCGCCAACCAGAACCAGCGTCTGCAGAACGTCTGTCCAGATTACAGCATCAATTCCCCCGACAATGGTATAGATTGAAACGAACCCGCCTGCGACGATAATACAAAGATCTATTGGCAAACCTGTTAATTCGTGCACTATCAGGGAAGTCAGGTAGAGAACAATACCCAGTCTGATCGATTCGGCTACAATAAAGGCCATTGTAGCGTAAATTCTGATCGAAGTGCCAAATCTGGCTTCCAGAAATTGATAAGCAGAAGTGGTTCTTTTGTCCCTGAAAAACTTTAGAAAAGTTCTCGAAGCGATCAGGACTGCGATAGGCAAAGCAATATTGGGCAGATACCGAATCCAGGAAGTTTTAAAAGAATCGGCCGGATAGGCAAGAAAAGAGATTGAGCTGATGGAGGTTCCTACTAAACTTAGTCCGATTACCCAGCCGCCAAAAGATCTGCCGCCTACAAAATACTCTTCCGTGGACTTATTTTTTCGGGAACAAATGTAACCTATCACTGCCATCACCACGAAATACCCTACGATGGCTATCGTATCTATATATCCGATCTTAATATCCAAATTAGTCACCTTTCCTGGTCAAATAAGTTTTCGCCGCATCAACCATAGCCTTTATATTTGATTCACTGCAATCACGCGGGACTACACACCCGCTGCTGAGAATATATCTGCCGTTTTCCCCTCCCTGCTCAATACAATCCACAGCTTCAGCTTTTATTTCCTGAGGCTTTTTATTCAAAAGCGAGAGCGTGTCAACTCCCCCCATCAAGGCAATATCGCTACCAACCCTGTTGCGGATCTGCTTGACAGTAAAACCGCCCAGAGGATCCAGAGGCCCGATACAGTCAAGCCCCGTCTCTACCAGATCTTCAGCTATATCCAGGATATCACCGCAGATATGACAATAGATCAAAGCGTCTTTGTTGTAGCTGTGAAGCTCATCACAAACATCTTTGATGTGAGGGTAGATAAACTCCCGCCAGTGCCCGGCGGAGATCAAACTCAAGTTCCCTGTAGAATCGTTCAGCCTTAACACCCTGAATCCCTTGTCCAGCCAGTACTTACCTCTTTGGATAGCTATCGCCGCGCCCTTTTCCATAACCGCGTGAACAAGACCGGGATTCTCGATCAAATCGAACATGGCATTTTCGATTCCCCGAAGAACCACATAAAATGACATTGTCGCAGAATTACAGTCCGCAACGTAGCAAAGCTGCGGATATCTATCCATTACTTCTTTCTGATTAGAATACCATTTCAGTTCATCGAAAATTTTTGCATCCGGAACCGCGATGTTTTCGGCATCCTGTTTGGATCTGACCGGCGGAATTGATGGTTTGTAAAACTGAAAATAACTCATCATGACAGGGTCATTTATGTTGTAGTCTTCACTTTCAAACAAAAGCGTCGAAAGTCCCCCCTGAAGATCTATCACACCGATCTTTTTATTTCTATTATCTACTTCGAACAGCTTTGCGTCTTCTTTAATTATTTTTTTAGCAGGAAACGGGAACTGCCTAACGGCATCAAAATCAAGCTGCTGCCCTGCCCTGGCGATGACATCTAAAGCGGTCACAGGATTTTCGATGACTTCTCTGATGTCAGTGCCGGTGACTTTAGCTGAAAAATCAACCCAGATTTTCGGCATTACCGGTATCCGGTCTATTTCACCGCCGGTCAGAGATGCAACAATCCTTTGTTCTTTCAAGTTATCCATAGTATGCAAAAGCTCCTGTTCCTATATTCCTGATTTTCATTTCGCGAACCATTCTGAAATATCTGGCTTTGTCTCTATATCAAAGCAATGATCGAAATAACTGCCGGCAGTTCTACAAGTGTAAAACCAGTTCTCTTTTTCATAACCAGCCGCCTATAGTTGATTTTTCACGATTATTCAAAAATAATCACTTTGTCTTCTATTCTCGACATTTCAGCCGCAAAGACGATCCTGTGCGATTCCAGGGTTTCATCGGGTCCTGAAAGAACCAGAGTTCTATCGTTTTTCTGCACTGCGGCCGTGAATCTCTCCATTAGCCCCTGATCGCCTCCGCCGTGTCCGCCAACAATACCGTTAGAGGAAGCGTCTGTATTGATAACTTCGGTCTGATCTGTCACAAAATCATAAACCTCAATTTTGGAACCGTTGCCTTCAATTTGTCCTTTCGTCCCGAAAATTCTGGTTTTCCTGTGATCAAATTTTGTAAATGCGGTCATCGTAAACGAAGCTGTTACGCCGTTTTCAAAAAGGAGATTTACAACCTGATGATCAACCACATCATTATTACAGTCATAAACACAGACACCGTAAGGCCCTTCTCGCAGTGCTTTTTTCAGCCCATCAAGTGTCACATCAGATGTAATGTAGGAGACGGGCCAAATGGTATGGCCGGCTTTAAACATCCCGATATAATTTTTGACTGCCGAGTACGGGCACTGTTTTTCTATTTCGCAATCCAGACACCGCCCGGCAGCTTTGGCGGGCTTATTTTCTTTTCGAAAATGCTTCAAATTGCCGAACGAACTGACCTTTCTGCATTTCGAGCCGGCTATATATCTTATCCAATCTATATCATGACATGACTTGGACATCAGCATAAAAGTCGAATCAGTTTCTTTGCACCAGTTTCCCCTGACATATGAGTGGGCCTGATGCCAGTAACCGACCGGCTCGAGGTGCTGAATACTAACAATCTCGCCGATTCTGCCGGAATCAAGTATTTGCTTGAATTTTATTGTGTAGGGAGTGTACCGAAGAACATGTCCTACTGCAAAAATCACTTTATTCTTCTTAATCGCGTGAATTATGGCCCGGCAGTCCTGCTCGTTCACCGCCATCGGCTTTTCGAGAAGGATGTGATAGCCTTTACTTGTAAAAGCCTCTGCCGGCGCCCTATGCATCTGGTCCTGAGTGGCAATTATCACTGCATCTGCGAATTTTTCCCGCTGAGCCAAGTGCTGCCAGTCAGTGCAAAGATTATCCCGGGCGATATTATGCTCATCCCCCAGTTTTCTGCGGTAGAAATCTCGGGGTTCAGCAACCCCCACAAGTTCAGCTTTATCAGGGTTGTTGAGGATAAACTGGGCATAACCCCGGCCTCTCTGGCCTGCACCGACCACAATGTATCTTACTTTATTCACCAAAAGCATCCCTTGCTAAACCGCATCCCGCACCACTAAAGCTGCTCCTTGCCGAGGCGGTATTCTGAATTTTAACCTTCTGCCTGTCTTCCAGTTTTAGAATGCCCGCTCTGACAAGATTTTCCTGAATAGCTTCTCTTTCGGCGCTGCTGCATCGGCCAAACGGTTCGGCCATGAAATCACTGCATATTCCAAACAAAGAAAGTGCACATTTGAGACCCTTCAAGTAAGCCGAGCCGCTGCTGCATACACTATAAACCGACATCGAAACATCCATCACCTGCTTGTGCAGAGCCTGAACAGCCCTCTCATCGCCTTCCATAACTTTATTATACAGAGCCACATAGAGCTGAGGCAGCAGATTAGCTCCACCGTTTACTCCGCCATGTGCACCAGATATAAGCGATTCGGCTAACAGCTCTTCAGGCCCAACTAAAAGTGAAAACTCGGGATCATTTCTAAATATTCTCTGGAGTTTATGAAAATAGACCATATCTGCGGAACTGTCTTTTATGCCCCAGACCCCCGGAATTTTTGAAGCCCTGGCAACTGTGTCAGGTTCAATAAAAACTTTAGTTTGAAACGGCATATTGTACAAATACACCGGCAAAGGCAGCTCCGGCACAAGATGCTCTATATAACTAAGCAGTTCTTTCTGGTTAGCCGCAAAATAATAAGGCGGCGCAAGGACCAAACCATTGGCACCATTTAACTGAGCAGTCCGGGCCACACTCACCGATTCTTCAAAAGCAGTATCAGTTATGCCTGCAAGAACAGGAACTCTTCCCGCATTGAATTTGCAGGTCAATTCTATCATTTCAGTACGGAGCCGATAACTAAGACCGGGCCCCTCTCCGGTAGTGCCGAGTATGAAAATACCTGACACCCCGCCCTTAATGACACGGCTGACAAGTCTTTCCAAACCGTTAACATCTATACTGTCCCTGCCCGAAAGCGGTGTTACCAGCGGTACAATTATGCCTCGAAGCGGTTTTGGCAAATTTCTGTTCATTTTCGTTCTCAATTCAAAATAACTGTTCTCTAACTTTAGCTTATCTTACAGATTAGAGCAACTGTTTAAAACATCATTTTATGCATTTGTTTTCACATTTTGCGCATAAAAATGGATGGGCACTGCTTGAAATGAGCCGTATTTGTGAAATAAAATTCGCAATATGTTATTTCTTTCTTGCTGTATTAGACTATATTATTGTTTTGACAATATCCAGCAGATTTCAGAGGAATCAAAATGAACAAACCAAACGTTGTCTTGATCATGACAGATCAACAAAGATTCGATTCGCTAAGTTGTTATGGGAACAAAGCCATCCAAACCCCAAACTTGGATTTAATGGCAAAAGAAGGGGTTTTATTCGAAAATTGTTATGTAAATTGCCCCATCTGTACCCCTTCCAGATCAAGCATAATGACAGGTAAACATATGCAAGATCACGGGGTTTATAAAGTTTACGACAACTTGCCCAAAGACGAAATACTTTTCACAAAACACCTCAAAGACACCGGATACAAAACCGCCCTTTTCGGCAAACTCCATGTCAGCAGTAATCATTACGAAGCAGAAAAAAGACACCCTAACGACGGTTTCGATATTTACGAATGGTGTAACGAATCCGCATTACGTATGGATTCTCAATATCATGGTTATAAAAAATGGCTCTTGGAAAAGGATCCTCATTTCTGCAGGCAGCTTGAAAAAAAGAAACGCTCCATAGGCCATATTCCGCCGCATCTTCACATGTCGTTCTGGGCAGCGGAAAAAGCGGTGGAGTTCATAAACACCAGCGAGAGGGATCAGCCGTTCTTTTGTAAATTGAGTCTATTCGACCCGCACGATCCTTATGAAAATTATCCGGAGCAGATGGAAGATAAAGTGGATCAGTCCGCTATACCTGCCCCGATTGCAACCGACCCGAAAACCGACCACATCCGCGGCGTAGATTTGGAAAGAAACCATTCCTACCTCGGCAGCTTCAGTGATTTCAGCAAAAAAGATATTCACAAAATCAGAGTGGGATACAATGCCGCGGTAGCTTTCATAGATGAACAGATCGGAAAGGTGACCGCAGCCCTGGAAAAGAAAGGAATATCAGAAAACACCCTCATTATATTCACAAGCGATCACGGCGACTGCCTGGGAGATCACGGCCTGATGGTAAAGGGAGCTTTTTTTTATGACCAGGCCGTCAAGGTGCCTCTCATAATAAAATGGCCCGCTCAATTAAAACCGTTCAAAACAAAAACCCTGATCCAGCCACATGATATTGCCGCTACCATTCTGCAGGCGGCTGGATTTGGAGAAGATCAATTGCAATCCATCATGCCTGACTCCAAAAGCCTGCTTTCTCTGGCCCAGGATTCTACCAGAACCATTCACGATTTTGCGGTTTGCTGTTATCGAAACAGCGGGATAAATTCTTCAAACAGCCCCTGGGACCCGCCCGTTTTAGGCACAATGCTGCGATCCGGCAATTATAAACTAAACATCTATCACGAAAAGACTAATGATAATTACCCTAAAAACGGCCAACTGTTTAATATGGAAAAGGACCCTTCCGAACTGAATGACCTTTGGGACGACCCTGATTCAGCGCAACTGAAAAATGAACTTCTTCAGCAGCTTACTTCCTGGCTGGCCCGACGTGAATACAAAAATCTAAGTTCCCGCGGCGGAAATACCCCCCCGCAGAAAAGCCAGAGAATGACAAATAAACTGAAATAACTCATATCCCTGAACAAACTTATCAATCTCTCTGGTATAGAGGTATCTTGTAGCCTTTGTAAAGCCCAGGCAGAAATCCTTCCACTGGATAATGGCCTCATCAAGGAATACATCTTCTACGAAAATGGCCTTTTTGAGCTGATTCTGTCTTTCTTCGCAGTGCTCCTTGAAATTCTTGGCCTTTTTTCTGTCCTTAACCCCAATTTCTCACTTAGGTCTCGAAACCGGTAAAAATCACTACTGTCCGGACGTTTGGACTTTAGATTAACATAAAGCTCTATATAACAATTGAATACATAAATTTTTGGCTGTTTTCGATTTGAAATGAGAATCATTGTATAATCAGGTTTTTTGACTTCGAGGTATGCAATGAACTCCGGCAAAATGGTATTTTCTCAATTGATGGACTGTATTCCCTGGTGGCAATTTAATAATATCGTTGAACAATACCAAGGCAATCATAAGGTTAAACACTTTTCATGTAACGAGCATTTTCGAGCGATGGCGTTTGCCCAGTTCACCTACCGTAGAAGCCTTCGAGATGTAGAAGCGGCATTCAAGGCAATTGGTAAGAAAGCGTACCACATGGGCATAAGATGCAGGATTGCCAAAAGCACATTAGCCGATGCCAACGAGCAAAGAGACTGGCGTATCTACGCCGACTTTGCCCAGGTACTGATTTCAAAGGCAAGAGCACTCTACGCCGATGAGCCTTTAGATATCGAATGGGATGGCAACATCTATGCTATCGATGCTACAACTATCGACCTTTGTCTGTCCGTTTTTCCATGGGCAAAATTCAGAAAGGCTAAAGCTGCTGTTAAATTGCATACAAAAATCAACCTGAGAGGCAATATACCGGAGTTTATACACATATCAGACGGCAAACTTAATGATGTAAATGCACTGGACTTTATCGTGCCGGAGCCTGAAGCCTTTTATCTTTTCGATAGGGCATATACAGATTTTCAGCGACTCTACTCATTTACAAAAGTAAACGCAAGTTTTGTCTCTCTGCTTAAAAAGAATATACTTTGGAAAAGAAGGTATTCTCACCATGTAGATAAAACCTCTGGTGTTCTAAGCGACCAGACAATCATATTGACAGGTAAGGATACGCCAGTATATTACCCTGAACCATTGAGGCGAATACATTACTACTCAGAAGAGATACAGAAGCATTTGGTCTTTGTGACTAATAATTTTAGCCTGCCTGCAATAGTTGTGGCAAAGCTATATAAAATGCGATGGAAGGTTGAGTTGTTCTTCAAATGGATAAAGCAAAATTTACGTATAAAGACTTTCTTTGGGTGTAACCCAAATGCCGTAAAGGTGCAGATATGGATAGCTATTTGTGCCTATTTGATTGTAGCTATCGTAAGGAAAGAACAAGAAATAGTTCAGCCAATGTCAGAAATTCTACAGGTATTGGGTATCACTCAACTGGAGAAAAAGCCCATTTTTGAGCTGTTTAAGGGCGATTTGTCCCAGAACCAAAATGACCAGCTTTGTAACCAATTGACATTGTTTGACTTATAACCGGACACTAATGGGTAAAAATAAAAATATTTTCGATGTTTCTGGCCTTTGAGGGGTGTTTTGATTCTGGATTTGGCTTTGGTACAGACCTGCCCTATTGCATAGGTGAATTTCTATGCGATAATTTGGGTATGTATTTGAAAAAGCACAGGCGTAAAAAGAACGGTAAATGCAACACCTATTACAGTATTGCTGAGAAGCGGAAGGTCTCCGGTTATCGGCATGTGGAGAAGGTGGTTCTTTACCTTGGTGAGATCAGCGGCTCTCAAAAGAAGGCCTGGCAGAGATCAATTGAGATAATCAACGAAGATAACAAACCTGTACACAAAACCCTTTTTGCTTTTGATCAGGACAACCAGAGCTGTCACGATGTTGATACGATACCGGTTAACATCTCAAAGATGAGACTGGAACGACCGCGTAGGTTTGGCGATTGCTGGCTGGCTTCTGAAATGTGGGATCAGCTTGGTTTTGACCGCTTCTGGTCAGAGCGGATTGATACAGACAGATCGCCGGTCGCATTCTCAAAAGTCCTCAAGTTGCTTACGGTGAGCAGGCTGATAAAACCTTCTGCCGAATACTTTGTCCATCAGCACTGGTTCAGCCAGAGTGCTATGGACGCCATCCTTGATTGTGATTTTGAGATTGCCGAGAAAAACAGGCTCTACCGTTGTCTTGACCGTATCCTTCCATACAAAGACGAACTTTGCAAATACCTTAAAGACACCTGGCAAGGAATGTTCAACCTTGAGTACGACATCCTGCTCTATGATATCACCAGCACGTATTTCGAGGGGCTATGCAAGCAGAATCCCAAGTCAGAATTCGGCCACAGCAAAGACAGACGCAGTGATTGCAGACAGGTGCTGATAGCCCTTGTTGTTACGCCGGAGGGCTTTCCTCTTGACTACGAAGTACTTCAGGGAAATACATCTGAAAAGACGACATTAAGACCCCTGCTCAACAAGATAGAAACAATGTACGGCAAGGCCAACAGGGTCTGGCTGATGGACAGGGGCATACCAACGGAAGCTACGCTCAAGTTCATGCGTAAGAACAATATAAGCTATCTTGTTGGCACACCCCGCAGACAGCTCGATGATTATAGCAGTGAACTTTCTGAAAAGGACTGGGAGCAGGTAAACAGCAGTGTTCATGTGAAATACATCGAAAAAGAGGGCGAATGCTATGTCCTTGCCAGGAGCAGGGATCGTATGCAAAAGGAGAGGGCCATGCGTAAAAGAAAACTGCGTAAATATCTTGACGGACTTGAAAAACTCAAGGGATATCGCAATTATGAACGTTTTTATAAACGCCTTGGGGCTTTGCAATCGCAGGCCGGTAACGCTTATAGATGTGTGGAGCTCGATATTCCGGGGCAAAAGGAGCGGATTGAAGCCGGCGAATTCAGGTATCACATAAACCGGCAGAAATACCGTGATATGATCTATCGTGACGGCAAGTACTTTTTGCGGACCAATCAGAAGGGCAAGGATGGTAAGGCACTCTGGAATGAGTATATGCTGCAGTGCAACGTTGAGCAGTCTTTCAGAGAACTCAAGAGTGATCTTGGCATTCGCCCTGTATATCACCATAAAGAAGAGCGTGTTGATGCCCATATCTTTGTGGCGTTTATAAGTTATTGCCTGCAGGTGACATTGCGGCATAAGCTGCGGGTGAGTGCCTGTGGCCTAACCGCACAGGCTGCCCTGGAAACGATGAGCCGTATCCAGATGCTTGATGTGACATTTGAAACACTTGACGGTCGGTACCTCTTGATGGAGAGATACACCGAGCCCGAGGCAGATCAGCGTCTGATACTGCACCACCTGAACATGGATCTGCCGCTGCAGAAGCCACCCAAAATATACAGCAGCCAGGTCAAAGATTAAGACCCCCTTTGGCGACACACCAACGCCGCGGGCGCTACCATAAACCCTGTTTTACACCCCTAAGTGAGAAATTGGGGTTAAAGGACATACTCCCCTTATCCACTTCTCCATTTGGAAGGGTCACATGCCAGAAAACCCTCCTTTTCCCGCAATCCTTATGAAATGCCATAGATGCCATATTGCTTCTCCTTGTATTACTTCTTAAGTCGTGTCTTTATACAAGGATAACGCGGAATAAATCACTATTCAAGGGGTGAGTGGAGAAATACCCTTATTTCTTGCAATATAGATTAAATAAAAACACATGAATAATGACTTCGTGATTTATATCTTCAGGGGAATGGTATTTACAACGCCACTCTCCACCATGTTCTGAATCCAAAGTTTTGATATAACCTGTATAGCTTTCTAAAAGCCCCTTGATTTTATCTTTTATCTTCATGAAACTGGCATTGTGCTTATTAAATAATATCACTGATGCCTTGCAATCTCTCCAGATAAGGTAGCCAAATAGTTGGTCAATTGCTTCATGAACAACTTTGTCACCTGTCCATATCTTACATTCCGCAATAAAAGAAGCTTTATCATCTTTTAGTATCAAGATATCAGTTTTCCCTTTTTTTCGAAAAGTCTCAGCAGTTGCTAATCCTTCATATTTTGTATTTAAATTTGTGCGGATAAGATTCCTTAATGCTTCTTCACCTAATTCCTTGCAATCATTTGGAGACTGCTCCAGGGACAAACCACTATTGCGAATAGCCTTCAGTATATCTTCATAATCATCAGGTTCAATTACTTCACTCGTTACACCCTTTTTAATTTTACAATTGATTACCTGATTATTCTCTACAAGGCTTTCATCTCTTACTTCACCGGCAATTCCTTCAACATTACTGCCTGCTCCAATACCAACAATTTCAGTATTTATAACTTGGTTGTTTCTAATTTTTGATTTACCGTGAGTCATACCTGACACACCTCCAGCTTTACCGTTCGATTTAATATTTCCGCCAATGACATAATTCCCAGCAACCTCACCTCTACTATCTCCTGTAATTGCTCCAGCAACATCTTCAGCCGTAATAAGGGAACCATTAACTTTACAGTTAATAATCTGAGCTCCTTCATCAATTTGCCCTGCTATTACTCCCACTTTGCTTCTACCTTCTACCTCTGCCCCTTCAATACAAAGATTTTTTACAACTGCGTTTGGCCCAAGCCGAGCAAATAAGCCTATATTGTCAAGTCCTGGAAATTTTGATTTCAAACCAGTGATTTTATGACCCTTTCCATCGAATTTGCCGTTGTATGGAGTAACAACTACACCTTTATGATTAAAACTTTCCAGTTTTGGCTTAGATACCGGTGGAGATATTTCCCCACTGCTGGCAAGCTCCGAAACCAATCCCTTTGCAGTTTTCTTTCGGCTAATCTTCTTTTTCATTGCGTTTATCCTTTTATTGAACTAATTTGCTCAAATGGCAAAAAATCATAAACCTAATTTCTCTTTGAACTTTTCTACAGTTTTATCTCTGATAAATGCGTTATCCTTCTGGATGCTCAGAGCTGTATTATAAGCTGTTTCTGCCTTTATTATGCCGTTTGAGACCAGATAAAGCATTATTTCCAGCCCCCAGATACATTCAACTTTATTATTGGCACAATGCGTCCTTAGAGCTGTATCGTTAGTCAAACATGTCCAGTCATTATCCCTTGCAAGAACGTAACATATGGCATCCTGACCCGACAGGGACGGTTTATGCTCTCTGACAGATACCGCTTCAATTACCTGCATAAAAGACGGCTCAATAATTACTATTCCCAACTTTTTTACATCCTCTTCAGATAGCTGTCCTACTTCACGCAATACAGGTAATGCCACATAAATATTTCCAAAATGTCTGCATATCAGTTTCAAAACTTTTGGAGCTGAATTGACATAATCAATCAACACATTCGCATCAGAGATGATGCCCGCTTTTAGTTTCCTGGTCCTCATGAAGGAATATCTGCCCAGGAATTAATGGTTGCTCTCATATTTTCAAGCGAGACATTCAACATTTCGGCAGCCCTGCTGACAGTTATCTGTGATTTATCCAACGCTCTCCTTACCAGAGAAGGATAATAATCTTCTACAAAATCCAACTTTACCAAAGGAACAGGTTCTTTACGGGAATTGATTTTTTCTTTATTGCCCTTATTATAAAGATATATAAACTTCGGAAGAAGTTTCCCGTATTCTCCTAACCCCATATCCGACATTCTATGTATTACAGATGAATAGCTCACTCCAAAGAAGCGTTTGAGATGTAAAACTCTTTCAACAAACCCTAAACCATAGGATTCATGTAATTTTTTCTCAAATGCCCGCTGAGGCATCAAAAAATACCCGGCAAACCTATCTGCCTCAATCTCTTCTTTTTTACCTTCTCCAATACAGTCTTTACTGTAGTCTCCCGGATGTAAAATGAGATGCCCCAGTTCGTGAGTTACCGTAAATATCTGCCTCTCGATAGTAATTGAAGGGGCACTGTTGACCACTATTGCCGGTCCACCGTCTGCTTCAGCTATGGAAAAACCAAAGAAATTCTTGATATCAAAGTTCTGGGTTTTTACCTTTATTCCGGCACTTTCAACTAATCCTAATATGTCTCCTATCGGCTCATCTTCTTTCAAGCCCAGAGTTTTTCTTACCAACTCAGCGGCCCTTTTGGGACGGTCAACATCAAATTTTTCAATTTTGGGCTGAAGATTCTTTAACTGATACGGCTTAATGTCAGATACAGCAGACTGAAGAAAATTAAAGTTTTTCAGCCAGTATGCGGTCTCAATGAGGCAGAGTTCCTTGTTGGCTTTATCTTTCTGGGTCTTTATAGAATTACTTCTGAAACGAACGGTTTCAAGTTTTGGCGGCTCTTCAAACAGCGATATCAAAGGAACATCAAACGCATCCGCAATAGACTGTAAATTGCTGACCTTGGGTTCTCTGGTTTTGCCTTTTTCAATATCAGCATAGGCCTGACGTGAAATCTTCGCAGCGGCTGCGGTCTGAGACTGATTCATTCCGCGGCTGATTCTGATTCTCTTGATATTAACAGGTACTATTTCTTGAGGATTCATTTATCACCTTTTATGAACATTGAAATTGCAATAATGACAATTAAACTTTACATATTTTACTAAATTAACAAATAATGTCAAGTTCGAGATGAGAAAAATAAATATATTACTATTTCCCCAAGAATCTCAACTCAGCACCAATTTTCACATTTTTTTCACATTAAAGTAGATGAAAAGTGGACAGGAATTGAGCTACGGGCAAATCTGTTAATTTGGGGGATATGGATGACAAGAATTAAAATAAACTTTTCCTCCCATCTCATCTAATAAATCGTTCTTTAGCTACTTTCTCCTCCAGGCGATGTAAGACAATTTCGATAGATGAGCGGATTCCAATCTCCGTAAAAGCATTTGGAGAAAAAGCCCAACCCCTGTCTTTACCCTCTATCTTGCTAATCATCTTATTTTCAATACTTTGCATAAACATGACCTCTTATATTCTGTAAGAAGATACAACACTTTTTCTTACAAAATCAAAAGATTTTAAACTATTAGTTAATACTCATCCCAACTAAACATAAACTACTTGATGATTTCCTGAAAAACACACAAATAATCAATGTGTTTTGATGTTTATTTTCAAATTAATTCTACTTTGACTTGACATTACAGTTTGTAACGCATAAAATTATAGTGTGTTTTGTTAATTATATTCAAAAGGCACTAAATTGAATGAGTTTCTCATAAATAATCCGGTCTTTTCTACAGAGCAGGTCAAGCAACTTCTTGCACAACGGGGGACAGTTGGCAGACGCTCTGCTGATTCATGGCTTGGTTACTATCAGAAAAAAGGCAGCATTATCAGAATTAAAAGAGGTTTGTATGCCTCAGTCCCCATAGGAGCAGAGCCTTCTACATTCACACCGGACCCGTTTCTTATTGCTTCCCGCATGGCCGATGATGCCGTGCTGGCTTATCATACAGCACTGGAATTCCATGGCCGTGCATATTCCCTGCATAGACGGCTTACATATCAGACAGCATCCCCAACACGTTTGCTGACCTTTCATGGCTGGCAGTTCCAGCCGGTTAAGTTCCCAAAACCTTTACAGCAACATGGAAAAGAAAACTTCGGCGTAATTGGGGAAAACAGAGACGGTATATCAATTCGAGTCACTTCTCTGGAACGGACGCTGGTTGATGTATTGAACCGCCCGGACTGCTCGGGAAGTTGGGAGGAGATATGGCGTTCGCTCGAATCTATTGAATATTTTGACCTGAAACAAGTCATAGACTATGCCCTGCTTCTTGACAATGCCACGACAATAGCAAAACTCGGGTTCTTTCTTGAACAGCACAGCAGGGAGCTTCTTATTGAGAAAGAACAACTTGAAATCCTTAAACCGATGCTTCCCAAACAACCACACTACCTCTCTCGGCAAAAAAGAGAAAATGGCATTTTGGTAAAAGAATGGAACTTGATTGTCCCGAAAGAAATACTCCACAGGACATGGACTGATATAATATGAAATTATCCAGACAGGAAATAACTTCTATCTCCGCCTCGACAGGTTTTGAAGCCGGTATTGTTGAGAAGGTTATCCAACTTCTGAATCTGCTCAACAGAATCAACTCACATCCTTTCCTGAAGAATAAACTGGCACTCAAAGGCGGAACAGCACTAAACCTTTTTATGTTTGATATACCAAGACTCTCTGTCGATATCGATTTGAACTATGTCGGCCGCCTTGACAGGGAGCAAATGCTATCTGAACGTCCTAAAATTGAACAGGCTTTGCAGGCGGTATTTTCCCGTGAAGATTTCACTGTAAGGAGCATACCAGCAGAACATGCAGGCGGAAAGTGGAAACTGACTTTTCGAGGTTTTTCGGGCATATCTTCAAACCTTGAAGTTGACTTAAACTACATGTTCAGGCAACCCTTGTGGGAAATCCAAACCCTCAATTCCAACCTCCTGGGCAGCTATCAGGCTCAGAACATTCCTGTAGTTGACATTCATGAACTGGCTGCCGGTAAACTGGCTGCTCTTTTCGCACGACATCAGGCACGTGACCTTTTTGATGCACACTATATTTTATGCAATCAGAATCTGGATATCAAACGCCTGAGAACAGCCTTTATTGTTTACGGAGCCAATATCCTAAAGCTCATCGGCCCGCTGTTTCTCGACGAGCTGCGGGCGGAGTTTGAGCACCTCCGCGGCCTCAAACGGGAAAAAGAAAAACGCCTCATGGAGTTTCAGCGGAAGATATCAGAGCTGGGATTCTTTGATCCGGCGTGCGGCTGCGGCAACTTCCTCGTGATTACATACAGGGAGCTGCGCCGGCTCGAGATTGAGATACTCACAGAGATACACGCCGGACAGATGCAGATGGGCGAGTGGGTCTCGATGGTAAACGTAGAGAACTTCTACGGCATAGAGATAGAGGAATTCCCCGCACGCATCGCCGAGACGGCCATGTGGTTGATGAACCACCAGATGAACCTCGAGCTATCCATCGCCGTCAACGTTCAAAGGGCGTCGCTGCCGCTGATACAGTCCGCGCACATACTAAACGAAAACGCGCTGCAGACGGATTGGGCGGAGTTCGCACCGAAAGATAAAATTGACTATATCCTCGGAAATCCGCCGTTTATAGGGAAACACCTTCAGAACAAAACCCAGAATGAAGATATGGCTCTGATTTTTGAAGGCGTTAAAAATTTTAAAAGTCTGGATTATGTCTCAGCATGGTATATAAAAGCGGCAGAGTATATTCAGGGAACAAGAAAAAAAGTAGCCTTTGTTTCTACAAATTCAATCACTATGGGCGAACAGGTTGGAATACTCTGGAACGAGTTATTCAATAATTACAATATCAAGATTCATTTCGCACATCGTACATTCCGCTGGACAAGCGAGGCAAGGGGCAAAGCCGCTGTTCATGTTGTTATTATCGGATTTGGAGCATTTGATACAGAGAATAAACGACTTTTCGAATATGAAAATATTAAAGGTGAGCCGCACGAAATTGAAGCTAGAAATATCAATCCTCTACTAATAGACGGAGACGATATTATAATTATGAGGAGGGCAAAACCTCTCTCCGATGTTCCCAAAATGGTGTATGGTAATAAACCTGTTGATGGTGGAAATTTAATTTTGTCAGATGGAGAAAAACAAGAGTTCTTAGAAAAACAGCCAGAAGCTGCAAAATTCATAAAGCCTTTATTGTCGGGTGGTAATTATTTAAAGGATATTCCCCGTTGGTGCCTTTGGTTAGTTGATGCAGACCCGAAAGAAATCAGATCAATGCCTCATCTAATGGAGAGAATCGAAAAAGTAAAAATCATGAGACTAAACAGTGTTGATTCTGGTGCTCGTAAATTAGCTGAAAGACCAACGCAATTTCGTGATACAAAGAATCCAGAATCTTTTATTTTAGTACCCAGAGTTTCATCTGAAAGACGCAAGTATATTCCTATAGGCTTTTTTGGTAAAGATACTATTGTATCCGATACCTGCCAGTCAATCCCCGACGCTACATTATATCATTTTGGCGTATTGACCTCCGAGATGCACATGGCTTGGGTGAAATATACCTGTGGGCGATTAGAAAGCCGTTTCCGGTATTCCAAGGACATCGTTTACAACAACTACCCGTGGCCAAAGGACGTATCAGCAGAGCAGGCCGCGGCGGTTGAGGCGGCGGCGCAGGGGGTGCTTGACGACCGGGCACAGTTTCCGGACAGCTCGCTTGCCGACCTGTACGACCCGCTGACCATGCCGCCGGTGCTGGTCAAGGCGCATCAGAAGCTCGACCGTGCGGTTGATAAATGCTACCGCAGTAAGCCCTTCGCCGGCGAAACCGAACGCCTCGAATTCCTCTTCGCCCTGTACAGCGAATACGTTGAACCGTTGGTTAATTAGAAATTACGAATTACGAATTACGAATGTAAATTGGACAGGATTAACAGGATTTAATGTTTGAAAATTTTTTACAACTCTAAAAGGAAATAGGACATGGATAACTCTGAAAGTCTAATATCTGTGAAATATGTAGGAGAAAGAACTAAGAATGGAATTATGGATGCAAGAACTTCTGCAGAAGCTTTAATAGGTTTTGACCGTATGTTCAGGTATGCAATTAGCGAGAAAGAACCTGATTTGAAAAACGTAAATTTTGAACTACCAGTTAGAATTAGGAAAGGCAGTTGGGAAATAAGTTTTTCAGGGGCCTGCCAAATTGCGTTTACTGCTTACATTTCTGGTTTTTTTCTAAAAGCGTCTCAAGTTGGATTTCAGGAAACAGGAACTGTAAGAAATATTGGAGAATTGATTAAGTGGTGCGGCAAAGCAGTTCAGTATTTAATAAAAATCACAAAACATATCGGAACGCTTGATGTTGAAGGATGTGAGATAGGTTCCAATACTCTTAGTGGTGTACATGTTGAAATCATTAACGGAGAAGGAAAGCCGTTATTAGTGCCAGTCGAGTTTTTAAGATTTGCTGAAGAATGCCCGCGTAATCTTCTCGAAAATAGTGTTGGTATCATTGAAGAAAATCGGGAGATGGTCATTGAAACATCTGATGGGGAACAAGTCAGAATACAAAATAAAGAAAAGGGTATATATTTACCAGAGCTGGAAGAAGATGATATGGATATTGTATTGCCCGAACTTAAACACGGCGATAATGTTGAACTTGTTGGGAAAATAACAAGAACTAATGAAAAGGAAAAGAGTGTTGGTTTTTTCTACGGAGGACATACTCTGACAATGAAACCAGAATCAGGTAACCTTGAGCAATTTAAGTCTCAAATAGTTTCACCAGACAGCGGACATATTTTTTCGGAAAAAGTAAAAGTTTGGGGTAGGGTTGAGAGAGAGGATGCAGAAGGGAACTTTAAATATCAAAGACCTCGTATCTTTTTCAGTGAAATCAAATCCATTGAGAAGATGCCACGAACTTTATTTGACTAAATAGTAGATTACTGTTTTCATGGATTTATTTATGAATATTTATGACAAGACAGCTGAGGATGTTATCAAACCTGATTTTTTTGAAGAGTACGAGAGGCTTCATAAAGACATATGGGGGCGACTGATTCAGATAAATACCAGTATCACTATATTAGAGACTATTAGTAATTATCCATTAAAACATATTTCTTCGCCACAGAATAATATTTTTTGGAGTATGGTTCACTGGAATTTTATCTATTCGGTAATTGTACTTCTTCATGGGTTGATTAGCGATCAAGGCGGTTCTAAACTTACACTTCAAAGAATGAAGAACAAAGTCGATCTGTGGATCAAAGATGATATGAGAAGTGACTTCAGGGAACATGTAAAGAAGGCTAAATTTGACAGTGAAATAAGAATCCTTCGAAAAAAGGCCGCTAATATGCGAAACAAGATTATTGCCCACAGGGCTATTGTAAATGATAAAGATCGAGTTGAAGGTATGAGAGTTTCAGACGTTCGTAAATTATTCGAAGCTGCCGAGCGGCTTTTTCAGGCGTGCTGTTTTGGAACGGAGTATGTTACTACTTTTTATCTTGATTCTACATGCGGTGGTAAGCCGGTTAAGCGAGATATAGACGAATTACTTGAAATGTTAGTCAAGAATTCTTACTGGTTCAATATGCCTGAAAAAAGAGGGGAGTTCTGGGAAATGGACAAGAAGTATATGAACAAAGAAGAACTAAAAGATTTGATTAAATGGCGGAAAAAGCTGGGTGTAGATAATATTTAGAATATGAGAAAATATAAGGAGCTTAATTATGGAGACTTCAGATACTATTAGAATATTGAAAGCCCTGGCAGATGGGGTTGACACTATGACGGGTGAAATCTTACTGCACGCTGAAGCGTGTACTCTTACCGGCTGGAAGGGGCGGCCTGCGTGGGATTACGAATGTATTGCCTGGTATTATTGAGCATCTGGAGGCGTTGTTTTTTGTATTGCCATATGTTTTTATTTACTGTATATTAGATTTTTACTATTTGAAATAAGGCAGAAAATGTTTTTTAAAAACGACAACGAAACTCCCTGGTACGCGGCGGGCCTGCATTTTGAGTGTCTCGCCTGCGGCAACTGCTGCTCCGGCCCGGAAGAGGGCTACATCTGGCTCGTTGAGGAAGAGTCGAAGATGATCGCTGAGAAGCTGAGCATGAGCGTCCAGGAATTTAAATCAACATATACAAAACGCATAACAGGCAAAAACCGCAGTATTGTAGAGGATCCGGCGACGAACGACTGCGTATTTCTCGCCGACATCGGCAAAATTCGGGGCTGCCGGATATACGACTGCCGGCCGAATCAGTGCCGCACATGGCCCTTCTGGGATATAAACCTGATCAGCCCGGATGCCTGGAATATCGCCGCACAGAGGTGTCCCGGCATAAACAGAGGCAGGCTATATACTTATGAGGAAATAGAAAAACGTCGAACCCAGCAGAAATGGTGGTAGCCGCGAAGAGATAACGGCGGAGAGAGCATGGACATAAAACGCATAGAACGCGATGTTGAAAGGGTGTACCAGTGGATAGACATGGTGCTGCGGGACAGGATTACGCCCCTGGAGGTGTGCGACTGCTGCGGCAGCTGCTGCGATTTTGACAAATACGGCCACAGGCTCTTTGTTACCACGCCGGAGATGATATACTTCCTGAGCAAAATAAAAGCCGGCCAGCGAAAGCAGATGGTAAACGGTGTCTGCCCGTATCTGGTTTTCGGCGAGTGCTCGATCCATGAATACCGTTTTGCCGGCTGCCGGATATTTCTGTGCAGGGCCGACGAGGAGGTTCAGTCGCAGCTAAGCGAGTTTTCCCTCAAGAAATTCAAGAATATGTGCAATCTCTACTCGCTGCCCTACCGCTACCAGGATCTCTCCGCGACCTTAGCCGACATAGCCGACCCTGATTCCTGGCTGCACAGACTTGTCGAAAACAGATAAATGTCAGTTGCTGATTGACTTGTATCCGAACATAAAATATATTAAAAGAGTATAAGAGATGTCTGTAAAAGGCCCTTTTTCATATAATGACAATTTTTAGCCCCGGTTGAACTGCTTGACCGGACGTGTGCTTGTTTGTTAAGTTCTTTGTTGAGTTTTGTTTAGCTCAATAAAGAGGAGAGGACATATTATGCCGGAGTATCAGAATCAGCAGATGCATTTTCAAATGCCTTCTGCCGGAAGACTGTTCACACCTGTTATTACTTGGATATTGGGTGCAATGCTGGTGCTTTTTGTGCTTTGCCTTATAAACGCTGAATTAGTTACAGGCTTTTTGGGTTTGTCGGGCGGCAATATAGCTTCGGGCAAAATCTGGACGCTTTTCACGTATGTTTTCGTCAATTCTGATCCACTGTCAATGGTATTTAACGGGCTTGCGGTTCTGTTTTTAGGTTCTATGATAGAACGGCAGTGGGACAGATTCAACTTTATCATGCTCTGGCTTGCTGTTTCGGTCGTTTGCGGCGTGATTTTCCTCTTATTCTTCTGGGATTCGGCAGCGATTGGGCCGTCTCCATGTATTTTCGGCTTTATTGGTGCTATGGGCCTGCTGATGCGGGGCAGGGTAATCAATTTTTTTATGTGCAGGATGCGTATCAGAACGCTGATATGGATAGCTATAATCGCCGCACTCATTATGTCGATTCGACAGCCTGCCAACCTCGTATGGATCGCCGGGGCGGCTGTAGCGTACGTCTATATAAAATTATGCTGGAAAATCCGCAGTGCCGGTTCAGGCAGTGCCGTCAAACCGGAAACAGGCCATCGAAGCGGCGATTTTATAGATTTGGACTGAAAATGCAGAATAACGCGGCAGAAAAACTTTTAGAAAATTGTCGGATATGCCCGCGAAGGTGCGGCGTTGACCGGCTTTCGGGCCAAACGGGTTATTGCGGGCTGGATGGCAGGGCATATTTTTACCGTGAACTTCTCAATCCGTTTGAGGAGAAGATTCTCTCTCCTTCGCACCAGCTCTATGCCGCCGGTTGTAACATGAGGTGCTGTTATTGCAGTGTGGGCGAGTGGAACGTAGAACCCATCTCGGCGGGGATGTTGAGTGAGCGGGAGATTATAAAAAGCATAGATATCCGCCGGCGGCAGGGGGCATTAAACCTCAACCTGCTTGGCGGTGAACCGGCGGTGAGTATTGCCGGCATAATTGAGCTTCTGGGGAAAATCAAAACCATGCCCAAAATCGTCTGGAACTCAAACATGTATTATCTGCCCGTCATTTGGCCGCTGCTCGAGGGGTTTGTAGATATCTATCTGGCGGATTTCAAGTGCTATGCTCCCGAATGCTGCGAAAACATACTTGATGCGGGCGATTACTGCGATTATGCCGAATCAAACATCCTTCGCGCCGCCGAGACGGCTGATGTTATAATCCGCCATGTGGTTCTGCCGGGGCATTTTGACTGCTGCACAAGGCCGATACTTGACTGGGTTCGGCGGCGGCTGGCGAAGGTGAAACTGAGCTTGTGGTACAGTTACATACCGCCGAGTGGAAGTATAAACTGCCCGGGCGGTTATCTCTCCCAGGACGAAAAGGAATGTATAACGGAATATTCTCAAAAACTCGAATTGAATTATACTCTGATGTAAAAGTGAACAAAAAAAATACAAATCACAAACCGGCTGATATGCCGATAAAAAGAATGCCCGGAGACCTTGAGCTGCGGATACTCGCCGACGGCAGAATCGTATTCATAGCCCCCGACCAGGGTATGCTCGATGTGGCAGAAAAACTCCGGGACGAGTTCAAGAATTCAACATCGCGGAACTGACAGGAACAAATGCAAATGGAAAAACAGACTTCAAATCAGAAATCACCGCCGCAAAGCGAATTAGAGGTGCTCATTCGTGCCAGATATCCACTGATCTATGTAGTCAGCTGGGAGGAGCAGCGCGTCCTTAAGGAGGTCTGGGATATCGCCGATCGCCTGAATAAAAAAGTGTACGAGTGGTCGATTACCATGGGGCTGGTCCCGGGCGGAACCTCGATTCAGTCGCAGAAACAGAAGGATTCGGCCTCGCAGGATCCGCTTGTTGCTCTTGATACGGTTGTTGAGCATGTTGAGCCGGCGCTGTATGTGTTCAAGGATTTCCACCCATTCCTCAAAGGCCAGAACATGTCGGTAGTGCGGCGGATGCGTGAGATCGCCATCTCACTGAAAAACACGTTCAAGACAATTATCATAATCAGCCCGACGTTTCAGCTTCCCGGGGACCTTGAAAAAGACCTGACGGTTATAGATTACAGTTTGCCGTGTGCGGCGGATCTTGCAAAACTGCTGGACAGGGTGATTGAGCAGGTAAAAGATAACCCCAAACTCAAAGTTAATATTTCAGGCGATGTCCGCGAACAGATTGTCCATTCACTTCTGGGGCTGACTCTGGCAGAGGCGGAAAACGTGCTTGCCAAAACTCTCGTGCAGAACCGGGCTCTCAACGCAGAAAGTGTGGAGGTTATCAACAGCGAGAAAAAACAGATTATCCGCAAGAACGGAATGCTCGAATATTATGATTCCTGCGAAAACATGAATACTGTCGGCGGGCTTGATGAGCTCAAAACCTGGCTGGACAGGCGAAGCGAGGCCTTTACCGACAGGGCCAGGACGTTCGGCCTGCCCGCACCCAAGGGGGTTCTTCTTCTGGGAGTTCAGGGCTGCGGGAAAAGTCTGATGGCAAAAGCGATAAGCAGTGTCTGGAAACTGCCGCTGCTGCGTTTTGATGTTGGACGGGTATTCGGTTCTCTGGTAGGCTCGTCGGAGGAAAATGTGCGGCGGGCGATACGGGTTGCCGAGTCGGTTGCGCCGGCAATACTCTGGCTCGATGAGATCGACAAAGCGTTTCGCGGTTCACGCTCCAGCGGCGGCAGTACCGACGGCGGAACAAGCGCCAGAGTCTTCGGCACATTTCTGACATGGATGTCCGAGAAGACCTCGCCGGTTTTTGTTGTCTCGACTGCCAACGATATAACGTCCCTGCCACCGGAGCTGCTGAGAAAGGGAAGGTTTGATGAGATTTTCTTCGTGGATCTGCCGCTGACCGAAGAGCGTGAGGATATATTCAGAGTTCATCTGAAAAAACGCAAATTCGATCCCGATATTTTTGACATAAAACGGCTTGCCGCGGCAACAGTCGGTTACAGCGGCGCGGAAATCGAAGAGGCTGTAGTCAGCGCAATGTTCGATGTTTTCTACGAGAATCGTAATTTATCCACAGATGATATACTAAACGCGGTCAGCCGTACTGTGCCACTTTCTAAAACAATGAGCGAAGATATGAACACGCTTCGCGAATGGGCCCAGGGCAGGGCTCGTCCGGCCGCGGGCAGGCTATTTACTGAGCAGAAGCAGCAGCGGCAGATTGAAATATAACAATATATAAATAACAGGAGCAAAACATGAGCACAGTAGTAATTCTGGCACCGGTGATAGTCGGCAGCTGGCCTGTAATAGCCGCCGCGGCCGCTGCTGCCGCCTCAAGCCTGGGCATGTCTGTCGCCCAGGAGATACAGGAGTCAAAAGAACAGATGGCCGATGAAAACAATTCAGTCGAAATTGAGCTTGAGCAGGCCCAGTTTGCCCAGAACCTCTCAGCAGGCAGCGAGATGCTGCTGGAGAAAGACGGAATGAAAATTATCATCAAACGGGATAATCGCGGCCGCTGCTCGGTATGTGCCGAAGGCAAAGGCTTTTCCAAGGCCGAGCTCAAACACGCGGCAGAGGAGTTTACGCAAAAGTTTACCCAGTGCTACGCTTATCACCGGACTGTTACCGAGCTTAAAAACAAGAATTTTCAGATGCTTGATGAGCAGGTTGAGCAGGATGGAAGCATAAAACTGCATGTAAGGAGGTGGGTTGACTGATGCCGCAGCACGATATAGAAATCACAATCTCCAAAACCGGAGAGGTAAGGGTGCACATCAAGGGCGCCAAAGGCAAGGCCTGCATGGATTATGCCAAATGGCTGAGCAACGTCATCGGAAACGTCAAGGACCAGAAGCTCACCAGCGAGTACTACGAGCCCGATGAGACAAATCGCATCAAGCTTGAGCAGGAACTCAGAGAGGAGTAGCAGGCGTTTATGAAGTGCCCCGGGTGCGGATTTGAGAATATGCCAGGCTACAGCAAGTGTTTTCGCTGCGGGGCGATTCTGTCCGGCGATCAGGAAAGAATAGATGTCAATCCGCCGCGAATGCCCCGCTGGAAGAGGCCCGTCCGTGCGTTTCGCCGATATCTTCGCAAAAAGGTTCCCGGCGGCTCCATCGAAATACAAAACCGGCTGCCGGCGTGGCTCGATCCGTCAGTAGCTGATACGGGCTGGTTTTTCCTGTCTGTAATCCCGGGTTTAGGTCATTTTATTTTCGGCCGCCTTCGTCAGGTCTGGTTATTTCTTTGTGCCTGGGTTGCTGCCGTAATACTGGCACTTGTGTTTTTCGGCGGCTCACTCGGCACGTTCTTCGCGGTTTCGGCAGCGGGTATCCACGCATACATTGCTGTAAGCCTGACCGCTGTTTACAGGTTTCGCGGCATCAGAGAGAGGCTTGTACTGAATTTAGTCGTTACATTTTTGTATCTGGGCTTATATGTTCTGATTCTCCGCGGGGGTCTGGGTATCCGTTCCATGAGAGCTGCTGACAATTATCCCGGCCAGAACATTGAAACAGGAGATGTTCTGATTGTAACGCGTGTTTTCGACGTTGACGAACATATCCGCCGCGGCTCAATAGTCCGCTGCCGGCTGTATCATCCGCAGCGTTACAGCAATTCTGTTGTCGGGCTTGGTCAGGTTACCGCACTGCCCGGCGAAACAGTCAGCATATCAAGAAAAGGTTTCATAGTAAACGGTGTTAGTCTTTCTGCTGAGGCTTTTCCCGTTCCTGGTTATATTCATACTGACACGCAGATCGAAATTACTCTTCAGGACGGAGTTTATTTCGTAAACGCTCCTTACAATTTAAATTACGTTGGCCGAAGGTTTGTCCAGAATTATATACACCGTATGTGCTGCATCAGTGGGGAAAATATCTTAGGCAAAGCAAGAGTTGTCTGGATACCTTTTGAGAAAACGGCTATAATAAACGATATAGATATACAGGGTATTCAATGACGCGATTTAATAATCTTGAATTTGACAGCAACGAGCTCAGCGGAGAATCCCTGAGCAAAAAAGATAGCGGCGGCGAAGCAAGCCGCGGCGCGGGCTTCTTCTACGAAAAGGCACGGCGCAGCTACCTCGCGGGTGCTTTTGAGAACGCACTACGGGAGTATTCACGTTCACTGGATACCAATCCCGCATTTCTACAGTCATGGCTTGGTCAGATACGTATGCTCATCGAGCTTGGCGAGTATCCCGAGGCGATAGTCTGGGCAGACAAGGCGCTGGAGTCATTTCCCGATAATTCTAACATCTACGCTCTCAAGGCGCTTGCGTATTTGCGGGACGGCAATTGTACAGAGGCGTCGGCTTTTTCCGACCTTTCCGTGTCAAAAGCCGATCCTTCCTGGCTGGTCTGGCTTGTCAGGGCGGAGGTGCTGAGAAAAAAGAGGACGCTATGTCTGAGCTGTGTTGATAAGGCCCTTGCCGGCGTCAGCGATAAAAACAGGCCTTTGATTATATTTGAAGCGGGCAGGTGTCTCTTTGTCAGCGGGTACTGTGCTGAGGCGATAAAATATTTCAGAACCGCTGCCGAATTCGTTTCCGATTCGGCCCTGATTTGGTATGAGCTTGCGCGTTGTCAGAAGCAGTTGGGTTTTGACCAGGCCCGCGATTCTATTCATCATGCGCTCGAGATAAGGCCGGACTGGAAACGTGCCCAAAAACTTGAGGAAGCAATTTCAGGCAGCAGTTTTCTAAAACGAATTTCACGCAGGATATTCAGGAGATAAATGTGCAGATAGCCAAAGAGGTAAGACAAATACTTGCATTGGCCCGAAAGGTCAACGCATCGGATATACACATCATAGCCGGTATGTCGCCGCTTTTGAGGATTAACGGCGAGATTGTGCTTGCAGATGTGCCGCCGCTGTCAAGGGATGATACCCGCCGCATGTCTTACAGCCTGCTTAACCCGCAGCAGATAGCGGTCTTTGAAAGGGACTGGCAGATATGCTGCAGTGTGTTTGATGATAAATTCGGCCGTTTCCGGGTCTCTATATACTACCAGGCAAACAATCCGGAGATGGCGCTGCGGCCGGTTACGGACAGAGTGGCGACGCGTAATGAACTGCGGCTTCCGGATACTGTTGAAGACCTGACGCGGCTGACAAACGGGCTGATACTGATTACCGGCCCGACCGGTTCCGGCAAGACCACTACCATGAACTATATGATTGACCTGATAAACAGCGAACGCCGCTGCAAAATCATTACAATCGAAGACCCCGTTGAATATGTGCACACGCGCAAAAAAGCGGCTATCGTCCAGCAGGAGCTTTATACTGATGTTAAATCCTTCGCCTCGGCTCTTGTTCATGTGCTTCGCCAGGACCCGGACGTTATCTGTATCGGTGAGATGCGTGACCCTGATACAACCGCTACGGCACTTACAGCAGCCGAGACAGGGCATCTGGTGATCGCCACCTGTCATACGGCCAATGCCTTTCAGACCGTTGAGCGTATCGCGTCAATCTTCCCCGATACCCAGCAGCCGCAGATTATCACTCAGCTTGCAAACTCGCTCAAGGCGGTTATCGCTCAGCGGCTTGTGTCCAAGGTTGACAAAAAGGGCCGTGTTCTGGCTACCGAGCTTCTAATAGTCGAGCCGGCTTCGAAGCGGCATATCAGGGAAAAGGAATTTCATCAGCTTGTCTCGGTTATCCAGACCGGCAGGCGTATGGGTATGCACACAATGGATGATTCACTCTACGAGCTTTATCAGATGGGCGAGATTAGCCTGGAAGCGGCACTTAACCACGCAATATACCCAAAATCGCTGCAGGAGCGTATTCACGGAGATAACGGGGACTAAGCAGATAAAAATGTCCTTTTGGGTTCGTTAATCCTTGATTATGAGCATAATAGCCGTTTGAAAGGTCTTTAAACGCACGAAATGGCGGATTTTTCACTTGTAAAATTTCTGTTCTGATTTATTCTGTTAAGTATGTTAAATTTAATGTTTTAAAGTTTTTATTATTATAACAGGAGTCTGATATGGCTAAGAATGTTAAAGCACTCAAACTGCCCTCGATCGATAAGGGCACACCCAAAGCGCCGGTGATCGGTGTTTACGCCACCGGCGATCCCCGTATTGACCAGGAAAGCCTCACACGCGCACAGAATATAGTAGAAATAGTCTCCGGCGAACTTGCCGGCCAGATTGTAACTCCTGACGGTAATGCCGTTGACATCGTTTATACTGATGTTCTGGTGGACAGCGAATCGACCGCCGATCTTGTTGCCCAGCAGTTCCGCGATGCAGGCGTAAATATACTGATTTGCCTGCCGGATACATGGGCTTTTCCCCAGCTTACGACAATATCTCTGCTCCAGCAGTTCCCCCAGGATACCCCGCTCAATATTACCTGCGGCAACAGCGGGCCCAAGCCCGGCGTTGTTTATGCCCAGGCACTCCACGGAGCCATCAGCCAGTACGGCAGGATGGTAGCTCTCAATGTCGGAAGCTGGCCGGATACAGGTTTGAAACCAAAACCCACCAAGGCTACAATTGACAGCCTGATCGACTGGTGCTATGCCGCGGTAACACGTGTTGCCCTCAAGGGCCGTCGCGTTATGATCTTCGGCCATGATTCTATGGGAATGGAAACTGCTCTGGCGCATATACTTCCGACACGTAACACCTTCGGCTTGGAAATAACCCGCCTGGACATGAAACTTCTGGCGGATATGCTCTCAAAGAATGCGTATGACAAAAAAGAACTCGCTGCACTGAGGGCGTGGATCGACAAAAGTGTTGGCAAACGCCTGGAGCTCAAGACAGAGACCGAGAGCAAGCGGTTTGACCAGTCACTGGCGATGTATCTTATAGTCCGTGATCTGATGGCAGAGCTCAACGCTGTGGGCGGCGGTTTCATGAGCCAGCTTGAGTGGGGAAGTGACTCCCGCGGCGTGCCGCTTCCGGTTGCGGATCTTATGGAATCGCTTTTCAACAGCACCTTTGATCATAACGGGGCCAAACCCGCCCAGCCCTTCGGCACAGAAGCAGACTGCCAGGGACTGCTGACAATGCTGTTTATGACATGGCTCTCCGGCGGCAATCCGCCGCTGTTTATGGACTTCCGCAAGGTTTGGGAAGGTGCGGAAATAAAGGCGCTTGCTAAAAAACTCAAGATCGCTCTTCCAAAATCAGCCCCATGGCTCAAGAAAGGCGTTGTTGACGGCAATAATTCCGGCTCGGCTTCGCTTAACTGGGCGGTCAAACCCGGTTCTAAGCCTGAAGCGGCTATGAAAAAGATTGCAATGCCTATTGCGGATGATGCTTACTTCCCGGGAGGCGGGAATTCCGTTACTTTTGTCTCACCTGCGGGGATCGAAGGTATTGCAGGCCGACTGACATATTGCAGCCTGAACAACAAATTCAGCCTGATTTGGGACGAGGCGGTTACTACCAGTCTGCCGGCGAAGCTCGAGAAGGCGATGTGCAACCTGACTAACTGGAACTGGCCGCACACGTTCCTCATCCCGAAATACGCAAGTATGATGGAATACAAGCAATACGCGCCGGCTAACCACCTGCACATGACCTGGGGCCTGCCAATTGCACGTCTCCAGCACTGGATGGACATGACCGGCGTTCTTAACTGCACGCCATGGGCGGCTCGCCCCTCGTTCATTGAGGGCGTTGACAGACCCCAGCCGCTGGTTCATCTCTTAGCGGGCGGCGAGACGGCGTATAAATCGCTTATATAAAAGCGGTAAACACGCATTTAATGTAATACAACCAGCAAACGCAGGTGCGGCATAAAACCGGCCTGCGTTTTTTTACTTACCCCGTTGACAACTTTGACCTTCGAAAGCGGCGTTTACGAAGTATGCCTCCCGCCAGTATCGGAAGCCTGTTAAATGCGGCACGGGTAAAATTTTTGAAAAATATCAAAAAACTGCTCATAATCCGCTTGATAATCAATCTGTTTAGGGTAAAATGCTTCGCTCAAATGCCCAGGTGGCGGAATTGGCAGACGCGCTAGGTTGAGGGCCTAGTGAGGGTTAAACCTCGTGCTGGTTCGACTCCAGTCCTGGGCATTTTTTATGCCCATTTTTGACCCCGCCAGGGCAGTTTTTGCCGATTTGCACCTCTCTAATGTCCAATTTGTGTATAGTTTAATGTGAAAAAAATGTGAAAATTGGTGCTGAGTAGGGATTCTTGCAGTTTGGTATTATCTTTCTAAAGATGAAATTGATTGAAAATTTTATATAGTTTTGGATAAGCTCTTGTTTTTGCTTAACTTAAGTGTATAATTAGGGTAATAATTGATGATTTTGCAGGGTATTGCAGGATTATTAGCAAGATTAACGAAGAGTAAGGGCATAATACAATGACAGCTCGCAATACTGAATATCTTAGAAGTTTGGTTAACGAACTAAGGAAACTCCCTACAGAATGTGAGTGGGTTGAGTTTAAGCACAATAATTCAAAAAAAGAGGATATTGGAAGCTATCTTTCTGCTCTTTCTAATTCAGCCGCATTGCAAGGCAAATCTTCGGCTTATGTAGTCTGGGGAATTGACAACAAAACTCATGATATTGTCGGTACAACATTTTTACCGCATCAAGTAAAGATTGGTAATGAGGAACTTGAAAATTGGCTTTTGTGTCAATCGGCGCTTTAAATTAGGTCACTATGAGCGCGTTCAAAATGGGTCAGTTAAACCAGTTGTTATTTACTATTTTTAGTTTCATTTGTCAAGTTGGATTTGGATAAAACGATTATTTTCGACGTTATTGGGCAGATACGCCAGGCCTGTTTCGCCCGGACCGGCGGCCGGGTGAGAATGGGCCACCCAAAAAGCTCGTCGGAACCTGGCCGCCGCAAGCCGGGCGGGACAGGCCGGTTAAGACTGAGTCAGCCTTCATGGCCGGCTCTTTTCTCACAGGCACCATGCTCGGCACGGTCCTTGAGACGGTAGCTGCGGCCTGTGATGTTGATGATCTCAGCATGATGCAAAAACCTGTCCAGGATTGCGGTTGCCGATGGTACATCACCAATGAGCTTGCCCCAGTCTTCCAGCGGCCTGTTGGAGGTCATCATCGTGGATTTGTTTTCATATCGCCGCATAATGATCTCCAGCAGATACTCGCCGCAGCGTTTTGGCAGATGCTTGATGCCCATGTCATCGATTATCAGCAGCTCCGGCTTGAGATATCTGTTCATTACCTTATCCTGACAGGCAAAGGCATCTTCGTGCAGAAAATCCCTGGCAACATCAAATATCGAGCGGTACCGCACAGCCATGCCTGCCTTGACTGCCTGATAGCCTATCGCCTGACACAAATGACTCTTGCCCACACCCGGAGGGCCAAGCAGCAGAACATCAACGCCCTCACTGATAAAGCGGCATGTGGCCATATCAAATATCCGGCTTCTTTTAATCGAAGTATTGAACTGCCAGTCAAACTCCTCCAGTGTCTTGAGTTCTCTAAACCCGGCAGCCTTAATACCCCTTTGGATCTGGCGATGCTTTCTGACCAGCATCTCATCCTGCAGGATCAGTTCTAAAAACTCAGCATGAGTGAGGCTGTTGCCGGCTGCCTCCTGCAATCGAACTTCAAGTGTCTCAAGCATACCTGACAACCTTAGTGATTTTAATGTGTTATGCAGTGAATTGTTCATAATAATCTGCTCCTGAATAAGTTATGATTATTGTTCAGCCCAGAACCTCTCTTACGAATTCTCCGTAACTGGAGATATCTCTGATAATAGGGTGCTCATCTATAAATTCCATCTGGAGCTGCCTGTCACCGCCGTGTTTAATAATACTCCTGATGGTCTTCAATCGAAAAGCATTGTGGCTTAACGCTATTTTACATGCATTATCGATTTTGTTACCTTTATAGGTATTGGTCATATTCAGCAAGCCCAGAAGTACGCGGATACCAGGTATTCCTCTGGCCTCAAGCATCTGCAGGGCCCATCTCTCGGCATTGTCACCTATCAGACTGACTCGTTCAAGCATCCATACAACGCCGTTTTCTATCTTTGTTCTTTTCTCTGAATGAATATGTCCGTCCTGAGTCTGGAATCTGCCCGGCTCAACTTTAGCGTGAACAACAATCTGCTCCATGCTGCGGTTAAATACTCTTACCATATGGCCGTCCCATCTTGCCCATACCTTGCGGCCGGTATATTCCGGAGGCACCGAGTAATAGGTCCTCTCTACCTCTATATGGCCGTCCCTGTGAACGGACCGCTGAGCTTCTGTAAATGAAGGAAACCTTCCAACCGGAAGCCTCAATAAAGCAGGCTTTTCCTGTTCTGTGAACAATTTGCCTACCTGCTTGCGGGTAGTGCCGTGAATACGGGTATCGGCAATACGGCTCTCCCAGCTGAGAAGAAACTGATTCTGCTCTGAGAGGCTCTTAAAGCTGCGGCCCTTGAGGGCGTTATTTTTGACATATGCTACTGCTTTTTCAACCTTACCCTTGTGTCTTGGGGTATACGGCTTACAGGGTAAAATGGCGGTACCGTAATGACGGCAGAATGACACTATTTTTGGGTGTATCTCAGGATCATACCAGTCAGCTTTGTTTACAGCAGCTTTAAGATTATCTATTATCAGTGTTTGCGGAACACCGCCAAAGTGGTGAAAAGCGTTTTCCAGGCAATTTATAAAGTTATCGCCGGTCTGCCTGAAAACTGCCTCGCTGTAGGATTTACGGGAGAAGCTAAGCACTACCCGTATTACATGAGTTCTTTTTCGTCTGCCATCTTTCGTTATTACCGGTGCACCCGTACCAAAATCTATCTGAGCCTCTTCACCGGGCCTGCATTCAAGACGCCTGAACGGAACAGGCGAATTTTTACTGAGGCGGTTGACAAACCTGCGAACGCTGTGGTAGCTGACATCAGAGCCGTGGTCGTCACGAAGATCCTGCCATATACGCCGGCGGCTGAGCCCCATATCCAGCTTGTTCTTAATTATTTCACGGTAAGGCTCACAATTGCTTACCGGACCGGTTGAGCTTTGGGCCACCGACCCGGGAGGCGCGTTAGTGACCTGTTTTGAATTATCATTGTCTGATTTTGCATACTTACGCACCGTATCCAGGTGGATGCCAAGCTCTCTGGATATACGCCTGCAAGACCAGTTACGCTCTCTTAATGTCTGTATTACACTTCTTTTAGTCATTTTTAGATAGTTCGCCATAAAGACCTCCGTTATATTTTCGATAATATCGATAATATAACGACTCTAAGGCAAAAACTTCCTTTCAAAATGACCTATTTTGACCCGCTCATTACTGACCTGTTTTCAGCGCCGCTTAACATTTGCAACGCCTTGCTCCCAAGCTGCACTTTCAGTTCTATAAACTAAAGATTGAAGGCCAAGATATTGTCATTCTTGAAATTCCGTCTGCCAGTAAGCATCCTACATCATTTCAAAATGAAGAATGGGTAAGAGTCGGTTCTTACCGTAAGAAAATCAAAGACTATCCCGAAAAAGCGAGAGAGTTATGGCGTAATCTTGATAAAACCCCTTTTGAATCTTTGATTGTGTTAGAGAAAGTTGATGATGCCAGAGTTTTGGAGCTACTTGATTATACTGGTTATTTTGAACTATTGGAAATACCCGTTCCAGATGGAAATAAGGCTATCTTAGAAGCTCTTGTTACTGATGACGTTCTTACCGTGTGCGAAGCTGGGGGCTATAATATTACAAATCTGGGAGCAATTTTATTTGCAAAAGATTTAAATTCCTTTGGCAATGTTAAGCGGAAAGCTATTCGTGTTATCCAATACAAAGGTGAAAATAAACTTCATACTATCCGAGAACAGGTTGGAGGAAAAGGGTATGCTTCTGGCTTTGAAGGCTTAATAGAATACATCATGGCTTTATTACCAACAAATGAAGTTATAGAGTCAGGTTTACGTAAAGAAGTGCCTATGTATCCAGAATTGGCAGTTCGTGAATTGATAGCGAATGCACTTATACATCAAGACTTCTATGTAGCTGGTACTGGGCCAACGGTTGAGATTTATGATAGAAGAATTGAAATCACTAATCCGGGTGAACCGTTAGTTGAAACCAATCGGTTTCTTAATAGTCCTCCCAAGTCTCGTAATGAAAAACTGGCTTCCTTAATGCGAAGATTAGGGATTTGTGAAGAGCGTGGGAGCGGGATAGATAAAGTAGTATATGAAACAGAGTTGAACCAACTTCCAGCTCCTTTGTTTGAAGTACTAGATGGATTTACTCAGACTGTTTTATTTGCTCATAGAGACCTGAAAAATATCGATAAAACATCTCGGCAAAGGGCGTGTTATTTTCATGCTTGCCTAAAATATGAAGAACGAGACTATATGAGCAATTCTAGTTTGCGAGAACGATTTGGAATCGATGCTAAAAACAGTGCTATGGTGTCGAGAATAATTAAAGATTCATTAGAGGCAGGGCTGATTTGCTTGTTTGATGAATCTGTTGGAGCGAAAGCGAAACGATACATACCCGCGTGGGCAAGAAGTTAGTATTTGTTTGACTACTATCTAAAACATCCTGAGATTACCTGGTATTAGTGGCTCTTAAGTTATTTTAGGGGTTAGGTTTAGCGTTTTAATTATTTGTTTGACTGTTGTTTGACTGATAGTTTTACTCTTATCTCTATATTTTTTCCCCAAAACACCCCTTGAATAGTGATTTATTCCGCGTTATCCTTGTATAAAGACACGACTTAAGAAGTAATACAAGGAGAAGCAATATGGCATCTATGGCATTTCATAAGGATTGCGGGAAATGGAGAGTTTTCTGGCATGTGACCCTGCCCAATGGAGAAGTTGATAAGGGGAGTATGTCCTTTAAGGACAGAAAAAAGGCCAAGAATTTCAAGGAGCACTGCGAAGAAAGGCAGAATCAGCTCAAGAAGGCCATTTTCGTAGAAGATGTATTCCTTGATGAGGCTATTATCCAGTGGAAGGATTTCTGCCTGGGCTTTACAAAGGCTACAAGATACCTCTATACCAGAGAGATTGATAAGTTTAAAACCTTTTTAAATGGCGAAGTTGTTTATGCTTCAGAACTTGAAACCGCCCATATCAGGGATTATCTCAACTATATGCTAAGAAAAAAACTTTCTAACAAGACTGTCAATAATATCCTCTGTGCCATAAAATCCCTTTGCAAATATATAACTGAAAACTATAAGCTCAATAATCCTGCAAAGGATATAAAAAAACTAAAGGAAGACCCTCCAAATGCCCGTTTCTGGACTTTAGAAGAGTATAGAAGGGTTCTAAAAAACTGCCCTGATTATGTTCAGAGATGGATTAGATTTATTGCCTGCACGGGGCTCAGGGCTCATGAATTCTGTAATCTCAAATGGGGTAACTGCGACCTTGAAAAAAGGACTATAACGATTATTGGCAAGGGAAGAAAAAAGAGGACTATTGGGCTAAATGATATCGCTCTTGGAATTCTTGAGGGTGTCAATAAGGGAGAAAGGGTAATTCCTGATGCCCTTGTATTTGTAAATGATGGTGGAAGAGCTTTAACCCGTTATAATTTAGCCTGGCATATAGGCGAAGCCTGCCGCGACGCGGGACTCCCTGGCGGCGGACCCCATGCGGCGAGACACTTTTTTGCGACTCAGCTTCTTTTGAGAGGGGTTCCCATCATCAAGGTCTCTGCTCTTCTGGGTCACGCTTCTGTTACGACTACGCAGCGGCACTACAGCCATATCCTCTCTGCCGACTTGAGTGATGTAACAAGCGTTCTGGCGGTTTGATTTTTCATACTTTTCAAGGGCGTGGCGTTCGAGAACTGCCGTATGCCAGCCCTTCTTTTTTGAGCTTTTAGAGCCATAAGTGAAATCTGGCAAATCCCCATTTTCAATAAGCCGGTAAAGGGTTTTATCCGAAATATCCATCTGTTCCATCATTTCTGTCATTGTGATATATACTTTCTCTCCAAATCCTTTCATAAATAAGCCTCTATTATGTGTTTATAATTGTTGAAGCTGATAATAGAGGATTGTTATTCACTTTTCAACAGGATTTCAAATCCCCCAAATTGGAAGATTTGAGGTTTTTTGGGAAGGTTGGTTTGATAAGATATCTATTGCCCTTATTTGATGATTTTATATAATTCCAGAACACAGCACAACAGCCTATGCAATGTAGGCTGGAACAACTACTGAACTCCTCATTGCCCTTATTGGGGAGTTCTCTGTATATATTAGGGCGGTGGAACTGGAGAAATGAGTATGATTTATCCTTGAATTGTTCAGAAAATGAACAACTTCAGCAGGTGGTTAGCCCCATGCAATCATATCGCCATCAATTTTCTTTCCGCAATTATCGCAGGTTGGGTTCATGAATTTTAAATCCCATTCTTCCCAGCAGTGAGGGCAATAATCGTCTGGAATAATGCACATTTCACCATCTACAAGATACTTTTGGGTGGCAGTGTCCCCATAGTGCCTGTAGAGTTCAATGCCCTTGCCAGCAACAAAGCCTGTCTGGAGCAATGGGACAGAGGTTTCCTTATTGGAGTCACAGACGTTCAATTGAAAATCGATGCTGACTGAATAGGATTCCGGGAGCTGGTTCGTGACGCTTTTCAGCTCATTAAGCAGAGCATCCAGTGCCCCTGATTTATGTAGGTCATCGATAAAGGAGTTTGTCTTATCAGTCAGAGGGCCAAGTTTCTTAAATTCATTATCTTTCATATTTTGCGGCTCCGTATTTGAGTTTTTTAATCTTTTATGATAAATGATTATATCTTATTAAGATGTATTCCACAAGCATGAATATTTTGAGAATACAGGGCTTGTTAGATTGATTTTTCCCGCGAAAAAAAGGTTGTATGAACTCATTTGAGCTCGTATAGAAGAGTTTTAACTGGACAAATATCAAATTTCTGCTATTATGTTAGCTAGTACAAGGGTGGAACCGACCTCTGGTTCTCATGTCCCTCCTAAGCCCTTCTTGATAGGATATTTAAGAATATTTTTGAGAGGTTTCAAATATGATATACAGACCTTGCCGGAGCAGTGAAAAATATGAGGGGTAAATATCTATTGATTATTGATTTAGGTATATATATCTGTTAAAATCCCCTTTCATATGGTCATATTTTAATATATTTATGGAGTCTAATAAGGGACATGGTAAATTTTCAGGATAAAGCCAATTTTATCTGGCAGGTTGCGGATGACATCCTCCGCGGGGCGTTCAAGCAGCATGAATACGGCGAAGTAATCCTGCCATTTGTGGTTCTGCGTCGTTTAGACTGCGTTCTCGAAGAGAGAAAAGACGCGGTTATCGCTACTTATGACAAATACAAGGACGTTCTCGACGATACTGCCCAGGTCTGCAAAGAGGCCACAAAGAGGGATAAGAGCGACAAGGGGCTAAACTTCTATAACACATCCTTTTACGACCTCCGCCGTTTAGCCCAGGATGCCAACAACATAGAGGTCAACTTCAACAACTACATCAACGGCTACAGCAGAAATGTCCGTGATATCATCGAGAATTTCCAAATCGATAAAATCGTCGCCAAGCTGGTCAAGAACGGCTATCTCTTCCAGCTCATAGACAAATTTACCGAGGTCGAGCTGCATCCAGACCAGGTATCCAACCATCAGATGGGCTATATCTTCGAGGAGCTGCTGCGGCGGTTCTCTGAGATGAGCAACGAGACTGCCGGTGAGCACTATACCCCTCGTGAGGTCATCCGGCTGATGGTCAATATCATGTTTGCCGAGCATAAAAAAGAACTCAAGGGCGAGGGCATCATAAGAACCGTATTTGACCCCGCCTGCGGCACGGGCGGTATGCTGGTAACCGCCAAGGAGCATATAAAAGAGCATATAAACGAAAAGGTAGAGGTTCATATGTTCGGCCAGGAGCTCAACGAGCAGACCTACGCCATCGCCAAGAGTGATGTGCTTATTATGGGCGAGAACGAGGGCAATATCCGCCAGGGAACGAGCTTTTCTGATGATAAGTTCGCCGATATGCGGTTTAACTATATGCTTACCAACCCTCCGTTCGGGGTATCCTGGAAGAAGGAAAAGGCGTTTATCGAGAACGAGACGAAGAACCCATACGGCAGGTTTTCTGCCGGCACGCCGCGTATATCTGACGGGGCACTGCTGTTTTTGCAGCATATGATATCCAAGATGGAGGTTAACGGCTCCCGTATTGCCATCATCTTTAACGGCTCACCCCTGTTTACCGGTGATGCGGGCAGCGGAGAGTCCAATATCAGAAAGTGGATTATAGAAAATGACTGGCTTGAAGCCGTTATCGCTCTGCCGACAGAGCTGTTCTATAATACCGGCATATCTACATATATCTGGGTTGTTACCAACCGCAAGCCTGAGAAACGCCGCGGCAGGGTCCAGCTTGTCAACGCTTCGGGTTTCTCTGCCAGGATGCGTAAGAGCCTTGGCAGTAAGCGAAACTTTATAACTGATGAGCAGATAAGAGAGATTTCCGCTATTTATGAGGCTTTTTCAGAAGGTGAATACTGCAAGATATTCGATAACGAGGATTTTGGATATACCAAGGTGACGGTCGAAAGACCCAAGAAAGATTCAATCAAGTTGGTCACCAAGAACGGGTTGCTTGTAACCAAAGATGGAAAACTCGTAGCCAAAAAATGTAAAAGAGTTCCAGACTCCAAGCTTAGAGATTATGAAAAGATACCGCTCAAGCAGGATATAGACGAATATTTTGAAAAAGAGGTAAAGCCCCATGTTCCCGATGCCTGGATGGACAGAAGCAAGGACAAGGTGGGCTATGAAATCAACTTTACCAAGTATTTCTATAAATATAAACCTCTGAGACCTCTTGAGGAGATTAAGGCGGATATACTGGCCCTTGAGAATGAGACTGAAGGACTGCTCAGGGAGATATTGGAAGGATGAAGGATGAAGGCGGAAGGCTTAAGGATGAATGTTAAATTGAAGACACGGACGAGTTTTGCTTTTCGTGCTATAAGATTATATGCCGTTTTACTGAAAATGACAGCAGAACAGGCTCTGGGCATGGCAAAATCTACTATAAATGAACATATAAAGAACATTTTTGCCAAAAAAGAGCTGATTGAGAGGCATGTAATGCAGAAATTCGGAAATTCCGAATTTGTATGTCGGAAATTCCGACGAACCACTCACCGCAGAGCAATGGATGGATGAAGGCGGATGGATGAAGGCGGAAATATGAATATTTTAAAAATAAAGCTGAATGATGAATGTTGACTTGAAGACAAGGACGAAGGGTTTTGCTATTCGGATTATAAAGTTATATGCTGATTTACCGAAATCAACAGAAGCCCAGATTTTGGGAAAACAGTTGCTCCGGTCCGGAACTTCTGTCGGTGCTCATTATCGAGAGGGGATGCGGGCAAGGTCAGATGCTGAATTCATCAGCAAAATTGAAGGTGGTTTGCAGGAGTTAGAAGAATCCGTTTATTGGATGGAATTACTCATAGAGTCTGACGTTATTGATGAATATTCGCTTAGTGAATTAATCAAAGAGGCAGATGAATTGACCGCGATACTCATTACCTGCGTCAAAAAAGTAAAGGATAGAAAGGAAGCAAAGAAATGAACAATAAGCGGAAGGCGGAAGGCGGAAATGGGAAGGATGAAGGCGGAAAGATGAAGGCGGAAGGTGGAAGTCTAAAGGCTGAATCTCATCCTTCATCCCTCATCCCTCATTCTTCAGAACATCCTTCATCCTTCATCCTTCAGCCTTTATCCTTCCTATAAGGATTCCGGTGTTGAGTGGATTGGTGAGGTTCCAAGCCATTGGGCGTTGGTGAAATTTAAGATAATTACAGATATTATTACTTGTGGTCATGCAGCAACTCCTGAATATTATGACGAGGGGGTGATGTTTCTTTCTGCTCAAAATATCAAGAATGAAAAACTGGATTTATTTCAATATAACTATATATCTGAAGAACTTCACAATCAACTAACCAGACATAAAAAAGTGGTAAAAGGAGATTTGCTCCAAGTTAGAGTAGGTGGTGCTGCTACAATTGGTCAAACTTGCGTTATTGAAATCGAAAATGATTTTAGTATATATGTATCGCTATGTCATATTAGATTAAACGAAAAAGCATGCAATTATTATATTTTTAAGCATTTACAGGCTGAAGCCTGAACTCTTGCGGCGGTTTCTCACAGGCAGCTCTAATCCCCGCCGCCAACGTCAGTTATTTCCCAATCCTGTTAATCCTGTAATCCTGTCCAATTTACATTCGTAATTCGTAATTCGTAATTCGTAATTCGTAATTTCTAATTAACCAACGGTTCCACGTATTCGCTGTACAGGGCGAAGAGGAATTCGAGGCGTTCGGTTTCGCCGGCGAAGGGCTTGCTGCGGTAGCATTTATCAACCGCACGGTCGAGCCTCTGATGCGCCTTGACCAGCACCGGCGGCATGGTCAGAGGGTCGTACAGGTCGGCAAGCGAGCTGTCTGGAAACTGCCCGCGGGCGTCAAGCACCCCCTGCGCCGCCGCCTCAACCGCCGCGGCCTGCTCTGCTGATACGTCCTTTGGCCACGGGTAGTTGTTGTAAACGATGTCCTTGGAATACCGGAAACGGCTTTCTAATCGCCCACAGGTATATTTCACCCAAGCCATGTGCATCTCGGAGGTCAATACGCCAAAATGATATAATGTAGCGTCGGGGATTGACTGGCAGGTATCGGATACAATAGTATCTTTACCAAAAAAGCCTATAGGAATATACTTGCGTCTTTCAGATGAAACTCTGGGTACTAAAATAAAAGATTCTGGATTCTTTGTATCACGAAATTGCGTTGGTCTTTCAGCTAATTTACGAGCACCAGAATCAACACTGTTTAGTCTCATGATTTTTACTTTTTCGATTCTCTCCATTAGATGAGGCATTGATCTGATTTCTTTCGGGTCTGCATCAACTAACCAAAGGCACCAACGGGGAATATCCTTTAAATAATTACCACCCGACAATAAAGGCTTTATGAATTTTGCAGCTTCTGGCTGTTTTTCTAAGAACTCTTGTTTTTCTCCATCTGACAAAATTAAATTTCCACCATCAACAGGTTTATTACCATACACCATTTTGGGAACATCGGAGAGAGGTTTTGCCCTCCTCATAATTATAATATCGTCTCCGTCTATTAGTAGAGGATTGATATTTCTAGCTTCAATTTCGTGCGGCTCACCTTTAATATTTTCATATTCGAAAAGTCGTTTATTCTCTGTATCAAATGCTCCAAATCCGATAATAACAACATGAACAGCGGCTTTGCCCCTTGCCTCGCTTGTCCAGCAGAATGTACGATGTGCGAAATGAATCTTGATATTGTAATTATTGAATAACTCGTTCCAGAGTATTCCAACCTGTTCGCCCATAGTGATTGAATTTGTAGAAACAAAGGCTACTTTTTTTCTTGTTCCCTGAATATACTCTGCCGCTTTTATATACCATGCTGAGACATAATCCAGACTTTTAAAATTTTTAACGCCTTCAAAAATCAGAGCCATATCTTCATTCTGGGTTTTGTTCTGAAGGTGTTTCCCTATGAACGGCGGATTTCCGAGGATATAGTCAATTTTTTCTTTCGGTGCGAACTCTGTCCAGTCGGTCTGCAGCGCGTTTTCGTTTAGTATGTGCGCGGACTGTATCAGCGGCAGGGATGCCCTTTGAACGTTGACGGCGATGGATAGCTCGAGGTTCATCTGGTGGTTCATCAACCACATAGCGGTCTCGGCGATACGTGCGGGGAATTCCTCTATTTCTATGCCGTAGAAGTTCTCTACGTTTACCATCGAGACCCACTCGCCCATCTGCATCTGTCCGGCGTGTATCTCTGTGAGTATCTCAATCTCGAGCCGGCGCAGCTCCCTGTATGTAATCACGAGGAAGTTGCCGCAGCCGCACGCCGGATCAAAGAATCCCAGCTCTGATATCTTCCGCTGAAACTCCATGAGGCGTTTTTCTTTTTCCCGTTTGAGGCCGCGGAGGTGCTCAAACTCCGCCCGCAGCTCGTCGAGAAACAGCGGGCCGATGAGCTTTAGGATATTTTTCTCCGAAGTGTAGTGCGCTCCGATATTTCTGCGTTTTTCAGGGTCCATGACCGACTGGAACATCGAGCCGAAGATCGCCGGCGATATCACGCCCCAGTTAAAATCGCAGCACTCCAGCAGCGACTCCCGCAGCGAGCTGTCAAAATAAACCGCCGGCAGTATCTCCTCGAACAGGCCGCCGTTGACGTATGGAAAGGCGCTTAGCATCTCGTCCATGTGCCTCTGCCTCTCGGCGGTTACGGTGTTGAGCGTCTGGAATATGCTCGATAGATGCCCGCCCAGGTCGCTGCCGTCCTCGCTGGTGCGCTGGCGGATGTAATCGGTGAAGATGTTTTTCTCGAATATGCCGGTATCGTCGGCGAACATGCAGAACAGAAGCCGCATTAAGAGCACTTCGAGCTGGTGGCCGCGGTAGCCGTTTTCCAGCAGCCCGTCATGAAGTTTGCCCATCTTCTCCGCCGCGGCGATGTTTACCGGCTCCTCGTCCTTGTATTTCTTCTGTGTGTAGCCGGCGATAAAGCCGAAAAGATTTACATTGCTGTGCAGCTGGGATAAGTGGAACTCGTGCAGGCTGTCCTCGTCGAGGTCGTAGAGCCGGAACCGCTCAAAATCCGACACCAGAACGTATTTGGGCAGCTCATGGTCCTTGAGCCCGGCGAAGTAGTCCAGGGCCTGCGAGTATGCCTTGTCCAGGTTTTTGCCGCGTGATTTGTGCTCTACCAGCAGGGTGCCCTTCCAGAACAGGTCGATAAAACCGTAATTGCTGTCGAGCTTCTTTACCGGCTCCTCAAACGCGGCAATCCTGCGGCGGTTTATGCCGAAAACATGAAAAAAAGCGTCCCAGAATGATTTTGCCTCGGCATGTTCGCGGCTCTCCCCCTGCCATTCGCGGCTGAAATCCATCGCACGGTGTTTTATTTCGTTCCAGCTTAAAGCCATTTATGTCCCTTGAATGTGTTCTATCTTGCTAATACTGAAAAACAACTTAACCACAAATTTAGCAGAGATTTACATTTTTACAACAACAATCCGGAATTTACAGCCGTAATTTTTCCATCCAAAACCGATGTTGCCTTATGCCTATTGCCTTATGCCTATTGCCTTTTGCCTATTGCCTACTGCCTTCTCAACCGCCTATTTCTCCTGACAGGATTACAGGATAAACAGGATTAAGGCGGTACGGGGAGAATGAAGTGAAGGGGATTGGCCGGCGACACAAATTTCCAGGGCGTTGCCCTGGGCTAAGCTATCCAAGCCCTTCAGGCTTGAGGGATAAACATATCATCCGGAGGCGTTTACCACTGTTTCAAGACGTGATTATTCACCACAGGGGGCTCGGGAAAAAATTTACGCACACATAAAAAGTTTAACCATTCTCATTTTGCCTAAGCACCAACGGTGCGAAGTATCATAGCGGGGCATCGCCCCATATTCAAACTTGATGGTAAGAGTACACGCTTCAGCGTGCGGTAAGAATACACGCTTCAGCGTGCTTGTTGTCTTTTAAGCATTTACAGGCTAAAGCCTGAACTCTTGCGGCGGTTTCTCACAGGCAGCTCTAATCCCCGCCGCCAACGCCAGTTATTTACCAATCCTGTAATCCTGTCTAATTGACATTCGTAATTCGTAATTCATAATTCGTAATTCATAATTCGTAATTCATATTGCCCGTCACCTTTTGTCTAAACTAACCGCTCCATAATTCTTCACTTGTTTCGCATTCTTGTAATATCTATAAACAAGTGAAGAACGGCTCTGATTGTTTCTGCGCTATTGCCTGCTGTCCATTACCTAATTCGTGTCAATCCGTGTCCATCCGTGGTATTTAACCTCCTAATTCCAAATTCTCTTGAAATTTCCGCCCCTGTACTGCATAATATAAGCGAGTAAATAAAACTTCTCAGCCATTAAGGACATATAGAGGTGTGCAATGCAGATGTCAGTAAGCCAGTACGCTCATGAAAAACCGGAGAAACAGGAAAAAAGAACCTCCTCTGCCGGGCCGTTTATCGTCATCTCCCAGCAGTACGGCTGCTCAGGTGCATCAGCAGCACAGGCCGCGGCGGATATGCTCAGGGATCAGGAGCGGGGAGACTGGCAGGTCTCCACAGATTCTCACATAAAAGAGCTGGCACTCGAGACGGGCTGCGACATTGAAACCATCTTAGCCGAAAAGAACTGCAAACAGTCCGCCTGGCGCGATATCATAAAGAACCTTCGCGGCTCATCCTCGCTCGATTCATTCGACATTCACCAGAAACTCGCCAACAAGGCCCGTGAAGCGGCGATAAAGGGCAACATCATAATAGTCGGCCAGACAGCCTCGCCGGCAACGGCAAAGATTGAAAACGGCGTCAGAATACGGCTTATCGCCCCCCTGAAATGGCGGATCTCGGCGGTTTGTGCCGCGGATAAAATCGAGCGGAAGGAAGCCGAGGAGAAAATCGAGGAGATTGACGAGATTAAAATGGATATTGAAAAGATTTATGAAAAGATGAACCCGCGAACCCCTGCTTTTGACCTGGTCATAGACAATTCAAAATTCAGCGACCGCCAGATCGCCGAGATACTAATCGCCGCACTTCACCTGCGGTGAACCGGCAAAACCGGGTATCTGCAGATTTTTCTGGTTTTTGACAGGATTAACAGTCCCGACTTAGCGGGGTTGTAAATCATCTCTATTTGGAAAATCGCAATCAATACGGCAATTTTTTTTGAAAAAAAGTTGATTTTTTGCTGATAACCAGTATAAAGGTTTGCCTTGTACGGGTTTCACCCGGCGGAAACTGGAAGTTTTGCTCCAGTCTCACGGCCTGAGAGTGAATAAGCCCTGTAATTAAATAAGAGCGTATAAGCTCTGTAAGCAAAACAATTTAAGGAAACTGAATATGTCTAACTACACAGGCCCCAAGGTCAGATTGAGCAGGAAACTCGGTGTGCCGATCGCCGAGACGCCAAAGCATGTAAACCCGCGTAAGCAAACCCGCCCGGGTCAGCACGGTTTTAAACGCAGCCGCGCAACTCTTTACGGCACACAGCTCAAAGAAAAACAGAAAATCGCGTATTACTACAACGTGCAGAACAAACAGCTCAGGCAGTACATGAAGCTCGCTGAGCAGTCACGTCTGACAACCGACGTCGCATTCCAGCAGATTCTGGAAACACGGCTTGACAATGTCATCCGCCGGCTTCGCTGGGCACGCACCATCTGGCAGGCACGCCAGGTCGTCGGCCACGGCCACGTAAAACTCAACGGCCGCAGGGTTGACCTGCCCTCGATCCGCGTAAAGGTCGGAGACGTCATTGAGATCAAGGAACGCAGCAAAAAGTACATTACAGAAGTAATCGAAAGCACCGCTTCAATGGGCTTTGCCGTTCCCGACTGGCTGACAGCCGACGACAAAAACCTCAAGGCAACTGTTATCCGTCTGCCCGAGCACGATGAAGTAAGACTGCCCTTCGAGGTTGACTTCACAAACATCATCGAGTTCTACACACGATAATACATTACCTAAAAAAACTCGCAAAGCCGGCTGGGAATACTCACGCCGGCTTTTTTATTTCCGTTTGCCGGCTGTTCTGTACCTGTTCGGAGGCATCCCGCGGCGTTTTATGAACTGGCGGTTGAAATTGGACAGGTTGTTGAAACCGCTTGCAAAACAGACGTTTATAACCGGCTCGGAGGTTTTCATCAGCATCTCGCACGCGCTTTCGATACGCGTCTCTATCAGATAATCGTTGAACGGGCGGCCGAGCTGTCGTTTGAAAAATTTGCAGAATCCTGAAACACTCATGCCCGCCATGGCCGCCGCGGCTTCGACGGACACCTCATCGCCGCTGTTGTTATGGACATAGTTGAGCACCTGCATAAGCCTGCCGGGGTTCTTACTCATGGCAAGCACCGGCTCACGCGGCAGAATACTCACAGATGCCGCGTTTGACAGCGTTTCGAGCAGCCCAAGCAGAGCGGTAAGCCGGCCGGCACTGCTGTTGTGCTGAGCGGTTTCGTCCCATAAATCCCCAGACACAGATAATATGTCCGCAAAATAAAGCCCCCTTGCGGATTTTTCAATCAGCCGCGAACACTTCTCAAGCTCGGGAAGCTGCCACAAATAACCGCCGGCAATAGTTTTGCGAAACTGAATCACATACGCCCGACTGGCAATATTTTCCGATACAGACGACTCAAATGTGTGTGGCAAATCCGGCCCGAACATCATCGCATCGCCGGGACGGTAGTCTATCACCCTGCCGCTGATGTAACACTTGCCGCTGCCGGATAGGACAATAACAATTTCGCATTCCGGGTGGTGATGCATGGAATACAAAAAACGCGGCCCCGTGTTTGTATAGCAGTAAAAGGATGTATTCTGGTGCCTTGGAACTTTCTCATACCGTATCTGCATTGCCGTATTATATGCAACCTTGCCTGAATATCAATATATTTACGCAGTATTTGGTTAAATAGTATTATAATGGTGGTAAAATTGATGAAGAAAGACAAATAAAACCAGTTATAATTCATGGCGGCTAACTAAGTAAAGTTTTATAAAGGTAATCAATTATGAGTAAATTTGAACCGGATTATAATCATCTGATTGACGCGGCTAACAACATTGAGCCAAAACGCATTCCGCTCTACGACCACAACGTAGATGCCCCGTTCCTTAGCAAGGTATTCGGCATTGACATGCTCGATCTGGCGACTAACGGCAAGGCAGACGACCTGCGTGAATACATGCGCAGGTTTTGCGGATTTTTCCTCGATACAGGCTATGATACGGTATCTTTTGAGTGCTGTATTGGTGCCGCGATGCCGGGCAGCGGTTCGCTGAGCGGGCACAAACCCGGCGAGATACAAAATCGAGAAGACTTCGAAAAATATCCCTGGGACAAAATTGAAGAGAACTTCTTCAGGATGTACACGCCGTATTTTGACCTGCTGTGTGAATTCATGCCCGAGGGTATGAAGGCCGTCGGCGGCGTCGGAAACGGCGTATTCGAATGCGTACAGGAGATTACCGGCTACCAGAACCTGTGCCTGATTTCGTATGACGACCCGCAGCTCTATGCGGAGCTTTTCACCACTGTCGGCGATATAAACGCCGGGATCTGGAAGCGGTTTATGGAAACCTACAGCGATATATACGCGGTGATGCGTTTCGGCGACGACCTGGGCTACAAGTCCTCATCACTTCTAAGCGCAGAGGACATCAAAAAACACGTAATCCCCCAGTACAGAAAGATTACCGACATCGTCCATTCATACAACAAACCGTTCCTGCTGCACACGTGCGGCTGTATTTTCAACGTGATGGACGATATTATCGAAGAGGCTAAGATCGACGCCAAGCACTCCAACGAAGATGCCATCGCACCGTTTACCGACTGGATCGAGAGGTACGGCGACCGCATCGGCAACTTCGGCGGCATTGATATGGACGTGATCTGCCGGCAAAGCCCCGATGAGATACGCGCATACACTTTGGATATACTCGAAAAATCCATGGGACACGGCGGCGTAGCGTTCGGCTCGGGCAATTCTGTACCTCACTATGTACCGGTAGAAGGCTACTACGCCATGACAAATACTATCCGGGAATTCAGAGGAGACAAATAGCTTCTGATAAAATTCGTGAATTTTCTCTACTAAGCACGCTAACGCATGAAATATAAACGGTTTACATGCTCGGGCTGACCTTGCGATTTCGTTTTCGGCCGGGCGGGGTTTTCCAGCGGCGGTGTATCCACCAGTATTGCTCAGGGGCTTTGCGGATTAGCCGTTCCATCTCGGTTGAGAATTCCTGGGTGATCCATTCCAGCGGTTTTTCCTTGTCCTTCCATTCATGCGGTTCGATGATCCTGCCGCATTCCATCTCAAAGAAGAACCGCTCATCAACACGCCGGCTCACGCCCACAACTATGGGCACGTTGTACTCCATGGCAACCAGACCTATACTCTTGTATGTACTGGCTTTGCGGCCGAAGAAGTCCACGAAAACGCCCTTTCGCCCTGCGTCCTGGTCGGCGATGAATCCCAGCGTAGCTCCTTTGCCGAGTATATCGTGCATGTGTTCGGAGGCACCTTTTTTGTCGATAATCTTCTGGCCCTTTTCCTCGCGTATGCCGTATAGCCAGCGGCTGATATACGGGTTGTCCAGCGGTCGGGCGATGGAGTAGAGGTCAAAGCCGTATAGGCCGAACATGTAACCTGTAATCTCAAAATTCCCGTAATGCGGCGTGAGAAGCACTGTTCCCTTGTGCTCTTTTACAATCCATTTGACCCGCTCGGCGTTTATAAACCTCGAAAACTCGCGCCAGTTACCTTTGCGGACAAGCCGGGGCGTGTAGATAATGTCGATAACCATCATCGCCAGATTCTGGAAACTCTTTACGCCGGTCTCTACGTGCCACTGATGGTCCTTTTCGGGAAACGCAGCCTGAAGGTTAGACATTGCTCTTTCGCGGTGGCGTTTTGAGTGTTTCCAAAGCAGTGTGCCGGCACGTTTTGCCAGACGCAGCGAGCGATCAAGCCCCAGAATCAGCAGAAAACCTACTAAACCGCGCAAAGCAATATAGCCAAGGTAGTTAAGTACCCTGTTATGCTTGAGATGCTTTTTTCGCCATTGTCTGAACGTCTGAGATTTCATAGGAAAGATTGTATTGATAAAACCCCGTAAGTCAAAGAATAACACGAAATTATGCTATACACAATTATCCGGCTCGTGATATTCAATAAAAAAGGCCGCCCGGTAAGAGCAGCCCTTTAGATTCTATATGATTTTGTTTTAGGCGGATTTACGCCTGGGGGACATCGATATGGATGCGTTTTCCCTGGAAGCGTACCTGGCCGTCTGCCAGTGCGTAGATAGTGTAGTCGTTACCCATGCCTACGTTGAAGCCCGGGTGGAACTTTGTTCCGCACTGACGTACAATTATCGCTCCGGCTTTGGCCTTCTGGCCGCCGTAAATTTTAATACCACGCCTCTGGGCGTTACTGTCTCTACCGTTCCTTGAGGAACCTTGACCTTTCTTATGTGCCATTATATATTCCTTATAATTAAGGGGATACGTTAATTAAACTATTCACCAATATGTAATTAGAACGAGTACTTTAAGGTTTTTGGCGATTTTGTAAAGTAAAAAACGATATTTTTCAAAAAATTTAACCTTAAGCCGCACAGAAACGCATCTGTTTGCCGGTTTTAAAGGCAGGGCTTTAGTTGTTTTTTATTGCTGTCTTTGCTCCATTGGAACATACTCCCGCCTTTTGCAAACAGCCTTGTAAGCGGGCCTCATAATCCTGCCGCCGGAGACTATTTCCTCGAGAATGTGTGCCGCCCAGCCGGCGACCCTTGCCATCGCGAAGATTGGCGTGTAGAGGTCGGGGTTAATGCCCAGTATTTTGTATATAAAGCCGGAATAGAAGTCCACATTGGCGCTTATTATCTTGTCGTTGTTCTTGACGCGTTTGAATACTTCAGGGCCGAGTTTTTCGACGTTTCTGTAAAGCTGTACCTCATCCATCACGCCTTTTTCCTTGGCAAGCTCGTTGAGCTTATCATAAAGGATAATCGCTCTTGGGTCAGATTTGGTATATACCGCATGTCCGAGACCGTAAACCAGGCCCGTCTTGTCGTAGGCTTCTTTGTTTATGACCTTTTCGAGATAACGCTCTACTTCGTCAAGATCATTCCAGTCCTTGATGTTCTCCTTGAAGTTTTCCATCATGGCAACAACTTTATTATTTGCTCCGCCGTGTTTGGAGCCCTTTAGAGAGCCGACCGCCGCCGCTATCGCCGAATAAACATCAGTATCAGAGGACATAACAACATGAGTCGTGAAAGTCGAGTTGTTACCTCCGCCGTGCTCAGCATGAAGCACAAGTGCCAAATCCAGAATTTCCGCCTCGAGTTTTGTGAATTCCTTGTTGGGCCGAATCAGCCGCAGAAAGTTTTCCGCTGTGCTCAGGCCCGGGTCAGGGTTGTGAATATAGAGGCTCTTCTTGTTATAATTGTGCATCTTGGCCTGATAGGCATACGCAATCATGATAGGGAACCTTGCGATCAGCTCAATGCACTGCCGCAGGACATTGGTAATAGCCCGACCTTCGGCATCATCGTCGTAAGAGTAGAGTGCAAGGATACTTCTGGCGAGTTTGTTCATGATATTGCGGCTGGGAGCCTCAAGAATCATGTTTTCCACAAAACCGGCAGGCAGTTTCCGGCTGCTCTCGAGTATTTCATTGAACTGGTCGAGTTTCTTCCTTGTCGGCAGATCGCCAAAGAGCAGAAGGTAGCTAGCCTCTTCAAAGCCCGGGCGACCGGATGCCTGGAAACCGGCAACGAGCTTATCGATTGATATCCCGCGGTATCGCAGCGCACCCTCAACTGGAATCTTCTCATGTTCCTCAACAATATATCCGGTTACATCGCCAATTTCGGTCAGACCAACGAGAACACCGGTACCATCGCTGTTACGAAGGCCGCGTTTGACGTTAAAATAAGGGTATTGTTCTGCGGGAATACGATTATTTGTCAGAGCCATATTGGAATGCTCGTCCAAAAATTCCTGATAGTTTACTGTTTTCAGCATAGTAGTCCTTGTATATCTTTTTTCGTAAGTCTTATCAACAATAACAACACGATTCCTGCCTGTAGAAACAGAACAGGTTTTATCTGCATAGACACTGCGCATTTACCAAAACGGCAGATCCTGATAAAACATTTAAATTGCCGCCAGCAAATTGTTTACTACAGACAAACAAGAGCGGCGTTTGGCCTGAAAAGGGTGGAAAAATAACACTTCACACCTTATAAAGACGTGTGTTTATATCATAGATATTGATAAAAATCAACACTATTTTGCGTACCAGCGGCTAAAACTGAAAAAAACAGCCGCATCAGTAAATGTATATGCCTATTTTAAAAGGACTTATAATGTATCGTTTTTTTTCGGCAAAATCACTGTTTAAATATCTTTTTCAGCTCCTCAAGAGCGGGCTTTGGCTCACCTTCGAAGTCAACAACCGCAGTATTTGCCGTACACGGGAAGCAGTCGTGCCCCATCCACAGTATCACGCCGCCGCAGCGGGGGAACCTGTTTTTGCAGCTGCCCACAGCCTTTATGAGTATTTTGGCCTGGCGCTGCTGTGACCACCGGACATATTCTGCCAGAGCGTCGGGTTTGCGGCCTTTTTCCTTTTCGAACTGTTTAACCTCGAGCCACCAGCCGGTACGCTGCCAGAGCGGGTTATCAAAAGCAGGGTAAGTATCACAGTCTCCGGCATATTTTTCTATAATTTCAACACTGCTTGCCCCGGGTGCCCCGAGTTCTGAGCGGAACAGAGAATCATCATTGTCCCAGTAGCTCTGCCATTTTTCGTCCAGGTCGCCCTTCGCGTTCCACGGCCCGTGTATATCCCAGTGAACACCCTTGCCGTAATTTTTTTCGTCCGCGCAGAAGTAAGGCCCTGTCGGCGAGGTAGCGACAAATCTGTACTGAGGATATTCTTTCTCAATAAGCTCATTTGCCGCCGCGAACATAGGATGCTCCATCGTCAGCGGTGTATTGCCGACGGCTTCTGTGAGCTCATTGCCGCCGCACCAGAGAAACAGGCACGGATGACTGCTGAGCCGCTGGAGATATGAGCGGGTTATTTCGAGATACTGTGAGACCATTTCCGGATCGTCGGGCGGATAATTCTCTATACCAGAAGAAGATATGGGCATTTCCTGCCACACGAGCAGGCCAAGCCGGTCGCAGATGTCATAAAACCAGCCCTTTTCGATGGTGGCCCCGCCCCACATACGCAAGACGTTTACGCCCGAATCAGCGTAGAGCTCAAGCCGTTTCCGATAATCGTCAATTGTCAAATCAGCGAAATTAGGCCGTATCGGAACCCAGTTTACGCCCTGGAGAAAAGTATCTTCGCCGTTTATATTGCAGATCCAGGGGTCGGCCTTCTCGGGTGCATCGAGGCAGGCTTTCCAGGTAACTCGTTTAAAACCTATAAACTTTTCTACGCTATCAAGCAGGTTGTCATTGGAATCATAAAGCCCGATTTTGAATGCGTAGGTTTTGGGCTTGCCTGAGCCGTTGGGCTGCCAGGGGTCAATCTTGAGATTTTCAAGCTCAATACCGCCGGTCAGCTCTGGGGCGGCGTACCTGCCGGTTGCGACCGGGGAATTATCATCAGAAACCTCTATGAGGACATAATCATCTTTGGCGAAACTGCCGTTTGAGCGGCATGAAAGTGAGCCTTTTCGGCTTTGGCAGTCATAATCGGCGCAGATATTGAGAGCCGAAAGCTCGCTTGCGTTTACTTCTTCAATATAGATATTATCCCATATTCCAATCTGCACCACGCGGCTTGTCCAGTCCCAGGTGTAGTAGAAACGCGGCTTCCAGTCTCGTATTTTAGAAGAATAGTTGCTCTGACCCAGCCATCTGGGCGATGTATGGAACATAATCTGTAAAAGGCTGTCATTTTGTGATATATCTTCCTCAATCTCAAAAACATGCTCAATGTGGCAGTTGCTGAAAGTGTAAACGGGCTTTCTGTTGAGGTATATCGTTCCGTGACTGTCAAGCCCGCACGCCCGAAGCCGGTATTTCTTGCCGGGTGTGAACCAGCCCGCCGGCAGAGTTGCCTCGTAGAGCCAGTGTCGGTTTTCAACCCATTCAAGCTGCTTGGAGTTTAGCCCAACATTCCAATCGGGAATAACGCCCGCCTCGAGCAAAGCCGCCTGGACAGAGCCCGGAACCTTAGCCGGGACCGGAAAAGTGTCAATTTTCGGCTCGGTGCCTAATTCCATAGAGCGGCCGCACTCCCACTCAAGAGGTGCATAACCGGATACTGTCCATTTTAGTTCTGATAAATCAAATCTATTCATTTCTGCCTTTATTTGTAAAATTTAAGTATATACATTTTTCGGTATGCCGGCTTAAAATTCGCCAACACATTTAACGAGATAAATAACCGCCGATTTTCGAATAAACCGGCAGACCCAAAAATCATGTGAGCTTGTACTGAGCCATAAGACGCTTAAGCTCTTCTTTCATCTCTGAAATTATCTTCTGATATTTCGGGTTGTCATACTCGCTTTGCATTTCCAGCGGGTCTTTTTTCAAATCATAAAATTCCCACTCGCCTTTTGAGTAAAATTCAATGAGCTTGTAGCGATTATTTCTTACACCGCGGTGCGGGGCAACGGCGTGGGTGCCCTTCTCGTAGTAGGTGTAGAGTATGCTCTCTCTCCAGTTGCGGGGTTTATTGCCCTTAAGGATAGGGAGAAAGGATTCGCCCTGCACGTCCTGAGGAATTTCCAAACCCGCCGCCTCAAGCAGAGTCGGGGCGTAGTCGATATTCTGAACCATAGCTTCGGGCCGGCTGCCGGGTTTGGCAACACCGGGCCATTTTATAATAAGCGGGTTGCGAAGGGATTCTTCGTACATCCAGCGTTTATCGTACCAGCCGTGTTCGCCGTTGTAGAAGCCCTGATCAGAGCTGTATATAACGATGGTATTCTCATCAAGGCCGTTTTCTTTTAGATAATCCATAACCTTGCCGACGTTTTCGTCCATTGCCTTGATACACCTGATATAATCCTTGAGGTATGCCTGATATTTCCATCGGATGAGGTCTTTGCCGGTGAGATTGTCAGACCTGTATTTTTCGTTGCGGGGCACATAGTATTCGTCCCAGGCCTTTTTCTGCTCGGGAGTCATTCTGTTGAACTCTGCGGGGGTTGTCCTGTCCATTGACTCGGTTTCAGGGGCTGAATTCTTTATCTCATCCAGGGTGGAGGTTTCAAACGGAGGCGTAACCTTGAGGTCAAAGGCTATATTGAGATGGTCTCTTACAGTCATCTCCTGCTCGCTTGCGGCGGAAGTCCGCCCCTGGTAATCGTCGAAAAGGTTCTCCGGCTCCGGCACATCAACGTCTTCAATCAGGTCAAAATGCCTTGGGTGCGGCATCCATGTACGATGAGGCGCTTTGTGCCAGCTGCACAGGAAAAACGGCTTTGATTTGTCTCTTTTCTTATCAAGCCAGTCAATCGTCATATCGCCGATAATGTCTGAACAGTAGCCCTGTTTGCGAACCTTTTTATCAGAAGATTTGGTTATAAAATCGGGATTGTAATACACTCCCTGACCGGGCAGGATTGCGTAATCGTCAAAACCCTGCGGTTGAGAAACCAGATGCCATTTACCAATTATGGACGTCTGATAACCGGCTCCATGCAGCTCTCTTGCAAATGTCCACTGCGAAGAGTCGAACACGTCATGATTATCCCTGAAACCGTTTATATGGCTGTGCTTGCCGGTAAGGATACATGCCCTGCTGGGGCCGCAGATTGAGTTGGCGACAAAACTGTTTTCAAAGAGAGCGCCTTCATCGGCGAGCCTGTCAATGTTGGGGGTAATATTATGTTTTTTGATAAAATCTTTCATCCTGGAGTCGTAGGCTCCAAGAGTCTGGAGTGAATGGTCATCAGAGAAAAAGAAAAGGATATTGGGCTGCTTAACCGGTTTTTTCGCCGGCAGCTTGGCGCTCATACCCATTGCCAGTATCCCTGCTGTTTTTAGAAAGTCTCTTCTGTTCATAATCTTACCTCTTTAAAGTAAAAATGCTTTTGCCGCGGATTTATACAGCAATCTCGATACTTACTATCTTATAAGCCGGGGCATTAAAAGCAACCATTTTACCTTCTTTGACGGGAATTTCTTCAAGCCTTTGCTCGTCGAGGTTTACCAGCCATGCTCCGCTAATGCCGTCGGGCACGTTAAGCACGGCCTGCTCAAGAGCATCTGCCGGATTATAAACCCTTAGAATATACGAATTTGAATCTTCAGCCCTTTTAAACGCCGAAAACCCTAAATTCGGATTGTTTATGCTGAAGAAAGACTTTTCTTTTGAATCAAGCGAGCCGGCGGAGGCGTTGGTCTGTATCGGTATAACAGGATTGTTAAACGTTTCAGAGAGCTTCAATACGCCCGCGTCCCGCCAGGTACCCTTGTGCGGCATAATCGCGTATTTGTATTTATGACTGCCCGGCAGCTGACCGCCCTTCTGCGAGGGAAAGTCTGAGCCTGCCCTTTCGGTGCAGATCCAGTTTTTCACTGACCTAAACAGAGAAAGAGCCAGAACACGGTCTTTGGTATTTGTAAGTTCATATTCGCTCAGGCCCTGGTTTATTAACGCAAACCCGCTTTTACCGTCGCTTATGTCAACAAACCTGTTGTGGGGCTGGGTTGCCATGTCACGCCACGATACTGACTGGGAGGGGCCAAGCGGCTTGACCGGACGGCGGTCAACAATGAAATGGCCGCCGGCATCGGCGTACTCCGCACCGGTAAGGCCGGTGGGGAACATCGCCCGCAGGTAATGGTCCTGATGGCAGTTATCGAGTTCAACGGTAACATCAACATGCTTTTGCCCTTTCTTCAGCGTTATATAACTGCGGATAAGCAGGTCTTTGAGCTCATCGCCGCGGCGTTTCTGCTGCGGGATACCCTTTGCAGGCAGGCTCATCGCAACCTCGCTGACGAGGGTTGCCTGGACAGGGCCGCTGTCCTGGGACCATATCCGGGCGTTGGAACCCAGAGATGTGTGCACCTGGTCATGCATCGGCCTTTCATTAACCCAGTAGTTGCCTTGCTCGCCGCGGTCTTCGAAATAGTTGAGCTTCTTGTAAACCTCGCCGGTCTGTTTGCAGGTCATATCAAACGTGCCGTTGGGGTTCATCTCGATACGCAGGTATTCGTTTTCCATGGAATCAGGGCCGGTGAGCAGTGTTCCTGTCTGACACTGTGAATCTGACCAGTCGGACTTACCGAGATCCGCGGCATCGGCCTGGTCGCGGTGGCAAACACGGAATACCTTGTAGCCGCCGGCGGGTATTTCGCCGGTATCGAAGTATATGCGGTGCCGGTCGCAGTAGTAGGGAAACGCCCTTGTATGCAGCTCGGCGACACAGTATTTTTCATCTTCCCAGCCGTTCCACTGCATGGGAACAGGGTTGTTGTCCGCGTCATAAACAATAACGCCCTCCATATCGCAGAAAACGTCTTTGTCGGGTTTTGCGGGCAGATTGACCCACGCCTCGACAACATCCCTTCTCGAATCAGGCAGAGAATTAAACACAACCAGCATCACGCTGTCTTTGTCATAGCCGCTCAGGTCTATATCTTTTACAATATTTCCCATCGCCTGCTCTGCAACGGTATTGGAAAGCTCAATGCTCTGATCAAGCCTGTAAAGGGTATCTTCGGCGGTTTTGTCCTGGGTAACGCCGTTTATTGAGTCGTGCGGCTGTGATTTGAGCAGATAATCCAGAGACCGCTCAAGCATACACTCGTGGCAGGGCCTGCCGGCCACAAAGCTCATAAAACTAAGCGGCTCTGCCAGACGGAACAGCATCTGCTCGGCTTTTTTGTTTTTCTGTTTGATATTCGCCCTTGTGGCAAGCGCATTGCCGGTAACGTCCTGTATTGGCCCGTCTCTGAGCTCGCCGTGAACCTCTTTGAGCTTTGAGATATCAATTTTCTCTCTTATCAGCTTAACAAATTCAGCCATTGTGGTGTGTATCCACTGCCGCTGAGGATCGGTATCAACCTTCCGTATGCGTTCGAGCATCTCGGGGAAAAGCGGCTGTGCGGCGGTATAGTCGCAGCCGTTCATCATCAGGCGGTCACTTTCCAGCACGCTCTGGTCGGTCGTCTTCCAGGTATCATCGATCAGCTGCTGGGTTATGATTTCAGGGTGCCAGTCAACCGGAGCATCGAGGCGGAAATGATCCTGTTCCATGAAATCCCGGTCAGCCCTGTGGTAAGCGACACCGTCAGTTGTTATGTCATATTTCCATTCTTCGTTGCTGAAATTGCTGCGCCCGAAAAGCGAGTGGAGGTGAATCATGAAATAGAAATTCTGGCGGCCGATATCTCCGAACCGGCTGGAAAGAAGCCTGCTTCCGTCGGGCGCTATCCAGGCAAACTCTGAATTCGGGGCGCGGTCTTTGCTGACCTTTTTGCCGATAAGGGCGACGTCTATGCCGAAACCGGCATAAATCTGCGGCAGCTGAGCGGTCTGGCCCCAGCCGAAGGGCGTATAACCGATCCGTATGCCGCCGCCAAGCTGTTTTGCCTTGCGTGTGCCGACAAGCAGGTTGCGGACAAGAGACTCGCCGTCGAGGGGGAACTCATCGGGGAGTATGTACCAGGGCCCGATCTCAAGTTTGCCGGCTTTAACGAGACTTTTGAGCGTCTCGGTCTTTTCCGGCCGCATATCAAGATAATCAATCGCCGGTATCACCTGTCCATCGAGCAGAAAACCCGGATAATCGCCTTTTTCCAAAAGCTCTACAAGCTCATCCATAAATTCCAGCAGCATAGCCCTTGTCTGCCAGATAGGATACCTCCATTCACGATCCCAGTGTGTATGTGAAACGATGTGTGCTGTTTTTTTTATTTGTTTTTTTGTCATTTTTCTTCTAATTATTCTAAATTACAGTTCAATTCATTACTGAAATCTCCGCGTATCAGCGGAAATATCCTTACACATTATTCAGTTTTTTTTGCCGAAAGCAGCGGAAATCAAATCAAATGCATAACCACCGCTGTTTTCGTTTTTACCGCTGATGACAATCTTCACCTTGTGTTTTCCAAAGTCAAGATCCTTTCCCGTTCTGGTTGGAGAATATCCGCCCCATGTCTGCGGGCCCCAGCCGTCAAGCTGCATGTATTCGATGCCGTCAACATAAACATCGGCTTTTCCCATATCGGCGTTTTGGCACCAGTAGCTAATCGCCAGATACGTACCTTCGTATTCAAACTCAAGACTGCTGCCGAGAGTTTGAGTTGTCCAGGCCTTTTCAATGAGCCTTCTGCCGTTCATCTCCCAGCCGCCGCCGCTGCGGGCGTGTTCTTCCAGGTTCCAGCCCTCTGCCAGGGACGGCTTCAACTCGCCGCCTTCAAGAAAAACACTATGTTCGAACTTGTCGGTGTACAAGGGCTTATGTTTGAACGACGGTTTTTTTTGCTTAGCCGCTCCGGCCGCCTGCTCGAATTTCAGGCTCAGCAGCCTCGCCGCGATCTCGTGTCCGGCGTCGTTTGGGTGCACATCGTCTGCAAGCACCTGATCTTTGTTGATTTTGTGCTGTTCCAGCATATCTTCGAACACATCCCTGAAGCTGACAAACGGCACGCCGTAGTATTCGCTTACGGCAGTGTGCTTATCCTGCACATTTTTGCCCCAGGCGTTCATCATCGCCAACATTACAACCGCCGGCTCGTGTTTCATGGTAAGTATCTGCCGCAGAAGCCCTTCCATTGTCTCATTGCCGAAAGGGTTACCCGAGTCGTTTATGGAGTATTCGACAATCACCAGGTCGGGCTTGTATCTGAGCAGGTGGCTCTGGGCCCGAAACGTTCCATACATAGAGTCTGTCGCGCCGATACCGCTGTTGTACAGCCGCACAGTTATATCGGGGAATCTTTCACAAAACCATTTGGCGGCTATGTTTGGATACCTTCTCTCCGGCGTTGTCGCGGAGGCCCCCATTGTGATTGAGCCGCCGATCGAGCCGATTGTGATATCCTCGCCGTTTTTGGCTTTATCGATGACTTTTTTCAGCCGCCACAGATTGCCGTTGACCAGATTGGCCTTTTTAAACAGCTCATCATCGCTTATTGCCAGCGGGTCAACCTTACCGTCAGGTACAAGGTCGAAAAACTTATTTATCCTGTATTTTGAGATAAACTGCCTGTATTCGCTCATAGAAAGCCCGGCGGGGATAATCTCCAGCCCCTTAATCTCAACCGCCGTATTCGCAGGGATCTTCAGCGGCATGTCATTGGAGGCAATATCGTCGATATATCTGGCGTCGGTTTCATAGCCGTTTTTGAAAGCCCGCAACCGCACACCGTCGGCGATGAATCCTATATTATACCATTTGCCGGCCTTTATTTCACCATAGCCGACGAAAATCCTGGCTCCGCTGCCGTCAAACGCCTCGGCGTAAAGTCCCTGGGTTTTTTCGTATTTGACGTAAAAACCGCTCTTGAGCCATTCGAACTTTTCGAGCAGAATATGATCGCGGCCAAGGTCGTCTATCTTTACGCACATCGAAAGAGTTATCTGCGGGGAATTAAACGCCGCGTTATTTCTTAGAATCACATCCTTTGAATTTTCCATAGCCTCTGTCAAAATATTATCATCTATAATTAGAGAGTCATAATCGGTTTGCTGCGCCCCTGCAAAACCTGCCAGAAGAGCGGCGAATAAAACTATCAATATTTTCTTCATGAATCATTTTCCTTTCAAAAAGCAAACGGCTGTATAATCATTAAACGAAAATAATCAACACGGTCAACTATTTTCGAGCTTGTCGTACCATGTAAACTTAAGAACCGCAGAAGTAATCCCGCATACAAGGACTGATATCCAGAAACCTTTCCATTCTCTAAGAACTAAGAACACGGGCATCGCCGCAAGTGTAACCTGCCATACTATCCCAGTTCCAACGCTTATCGCGTCAGCGGTTAAGCAGTTTCCGGTTTTAAAATCAGGGTCCCGGCTTAGCACTTTTTCGTGCACCGGTTTCCAGAAGCCCCAGGGCCTGACCGAGGTGTAGAACGGAATCAATACCTTATCATCATTTGGTTTTGTCAGCAGGCTTACGATCACAGACATAGCCGCGCTGCCGCCGAAAAGATAGGGAAACGCCTCTATCGGCGATAGCGAGGGGAAAGCCTTCGGGTAAACAAGCGCCATCACCATTCCAGTAATCATGCCGGCAAAATACCCATAACCGTTGAATCTCCACCAGTGCCATCTTATCACATTCGGCGCGGCAAACCCGCCGAAGAGGCCCGCAACCAGCCACATCATTATCTCAACAATGGTTTTTGATGTCAGGCCGAATATGATACCCAGAACCACAACTCCAATCGAAGCGGCATAGCTGAGCTTTATATATGTTGACTGTGATGCGCCGGGGTTTATGTATCGCTTGTATATATCGTTTACAATATAAGCGGCGCCGGCATTTACTGTAGAATCGAACGTGCTCATAAACGCCGCCAACAGACCAGCCAGCATAAGCCCTGAGAGACCTGCCGGCAAAAAGTTGCCTATAACCTCGGGCATCACCTGCTCAAAATCCACATCGCTGCCCATAGCCTTGAGCTCGGGCATAAAGAAACCCAGAGCCAGAACCGCCAGCGCCGACATCAGCAAATACCGCGGCAGCATAACCACAACCGAGGCCGCACCGCTCATCAGAGACGATTCACGCGGGCTTCTGGTTGCAAGCACCCTCTGCATATCATAATTGGGCCCCGGGCCTGCCATACTCTTGAATACTCCCTGCCACAGAGACATCAGAACAACATAGGCAAAGAGAGTGAAACCTTCCTGAGCTATTTTATCATTAAGGGCGGGCAGTCTCTCTGACCAGTCAAGCTCAAGCCTTCGGCCAAAGGATATATCAAGCCAGCCATCGGGCACCATTGAGCAGATCAGCTCGGGGCTGACTTTGTTTATCGCGACAACAGCAATGCCGACAGATACAACCGTCATAATAGCATACTGTAGGATATCGGTAAGAACAACGCTGTACATGCCGCCGAATATCACGTAAACCGTTGTAGCTGTGACAAAGATAAAGGCGTAAACATGCGGCGAAACGTCCCAGCTGAAAAATACCGCCGCAAATTTGCCTATCCCGACAAACGCCATGGCTATCATGCAAACCGTTGAAATGATAGCAAAGAGTACAATGCTCAGCCGGCACAGCTCCGCGCCGGTGCCGCTGCCGAATCGGGTTTCTATCCACTCGCCGCCGGTTAGGACATTTGAACGCCGCACCCACTTTGAGAGGTAAACCATCATGAATATCTGATTGAACGCCGGCCACAGCCACAGGAACCACAGCGACTTTACGCCGTAGGTGAAAAAGACATACACGCCGAACATCGTTCCGGCGACATCGAACATGCTCGAGCCGTTGGATATCGAGAGCAGGTACCAGGGTATCGTCTTGCCGCCCAGGAAGTATGAATCCATATCCTGCCTGGCCTTTCTGGAGAGCCAGAGTCCTCCAAGAACAACCAGAACAAGATAGCCAATTATAATCAGTATATCGACAATATGTAACTGCATGGAATCATTGCTCTTTTAATTATTCTAACCCGTTTTGATTTCAAATCGGCGGCAAGACCTTTACTGCCGCTGAACAAAGGTTTTTGTGCTATTTTCTAAGCAGCTCGGCCTCTCTCTGATAACTCTGGGACTGCTCTATTTTTTCAATCTCTTTCCAGCTTTCTTCCCTGAGGGCCCTGAGTGCTTTACGACGCTGCTGCGGCGGGGTGAAACCTCCGTATGCCTGATACAGCAGTTTCAGCCTCTCGACCGGCATATCTTCCTGCAAACTGCCCAGCCTGATACCCTGCGAGGTCTCGCCGTCCTCGAGATGCAGCACAAGCCGGTTGAAATTGTCCTGATAATTCGGATTTGACCATATTTCCGCGATTACGTCTTCCTGGCCGAAGCCTCCGGGACACGCCGGCGAGGGATTGTTGCAGTAATATGAGACTGTAATCGGGTTTTCGTTTTCGTACACCGGAACCCTGCAAACGCGCCTGCCGGGCATACTAAGATAACTGTTAGGATCGTGTTTCCAGAGCCAGTCCCAGGCGTATTTGAGGAATTCGTTGCGGTAGTCCTCTTTCTGGTTGGCAAACCAGGTTATCTCATCGGTGCCCCATGGAAAAATAGTTCCCGGGTTTGTCAGGCTGTTGAAATAGTTGTCAAACTCAAGCACCATCGGCAAGTCTTCACACTGCCAGCCCGAAGGGTGGGTACCTGTTATTTTTTCGTCGTAAACGGAATCAATGTAGCCCATCTCGAGACAGGCGTGCAGAGGGCTGGCCGGTATGCTCTTGAGCCGCAGCGGAAATGGGAGAAAATCCAGCAGAATTTTGCCGTCCTTGACGATCTTGTGCGGGCTTTCAAGGCTGACATGGCCGCTGATAAGTACATAATTCCTGCGGGCATGTTCTTTGCCGTATCTGCGTATCCTGTTTATGATATCTTCCATGTGCCGCCAGTCGGAATCCTTGGCGGTGAAGAGCTGAATCTGGCCGAGCTGAATGGATTCATAGCCGGCGTCTATATACTTTTTCGCGCGGTAGAAAACCCACATCTTTGTTTCGGTGCTTGTAATGTCGGGAACTGACGCCCCCGGGCACCAGCGGTTTCGCCAGAGGCCGTCTTTATAGATCATATCCTCGTAACGGAATGTACGCTCCTCGGGCTCCAGATCAAACTCTTCGAAGGCAAACGCGGGTATCTTTATGTTTTCAACGCCGTTTTTGCTGAAATCTCTGTCGCCGGCCTCCGGGGCTTTTGCAGAATATACCGTCTCAAAGATGTCCGCCTGCAGCATAATCTCCGGATCAGCCCTGTGTATTATACCGGCACGCTCCTTAGCGATTTGAAAATGGGCGTCATCATCTGCCGGCACATCCCATGCATAGGAGCATCTGCTAATATACTTTGCCCCCGCCTTGAGCACCACCCCCAGGTCATCTTCAAAGCTGGGCGAGGGCCCCTCCGGGCTCGATACCGCCATCCCAAGATAATGTATCGACCGCGAGAGATAGTTGTGGAGGACTTCCCGCGAGATACTTCCGTCAAAGCCGTAGTCCCTTCGGCTGTTTTCATCAGACGCCGATGCTGTTAAGATATAAATTGCAAGCAGTACAAAAATGTATAGTTGTTTTCTCATTGTATTCATTTCATCAACAAAGGTTATTCTGACCAGAGCCGCTTAACCGTCTCTTCCTGAGAGAAACCGGTTGGGCAGGCATCTGATTTTGTGTTAATCCGATACGTCCAAACATCTCCAATTGGATCCGGAGCAATCGTGATATATCCCGGAACCCTGAGATACCCGTTGGGGGCGTTATCTCGAATCCATCCATGAGCATATTCCAGCCACTGGTTTCGATAATCATTACTGCAATGGGCAAACCAGCATATTTCGTCCCAACCCCACGGCCACCACCATTCTTTAGTTCCACAAATTCCTGGATTTGATGCCCCTGAATTATCAAATTCCACAAAGTAAGGAAGCGAATCGCATTTCCAACCGCTTGGGGTTATCCCGCCGAGGCTATTTTGATAAATAGAATCATGATAACCAACTTCAAGAATTGTATGGTAAGGCTGGCCGCAAATTTCTTTGGGCCTGAGCGGGAATACATGGAAATCAAACAAAAGCCTGCCGTTTTTCACGATTCCATGCGGTTTATTACTGCCATGCAATGCCGGAACATGTGCACTGCAAATAACAAAATTTCTCCTGGCATTCTTTTTAGCATAATCACGAATCCTGCCAAGAAGTTCAAAAGATATTTCATGTTCGGGGTCGTTATCGTCCATCGTCCTGATTTGTCCAAAATGTATCGCCTCCATACCTGCGTCAATATAGCGAGATGCACGGTAAAAAAAATACATTTGCGTTTCGATTGAAGCGATATCAGGTATTGAAGCCCCCTTTACCCAGTGGTCGTGGTACAAATATTCTTCGTCTGACAGTTTGTTCTTTCCATAAAGCATTGCATAATAATCAAAATTACGAAGTTCAACCGGTAATCCAAATTCTTTGAATACATATTCAGGTATCGGTATTAAGTCAACACCGTAATTAGTTAATTCATTGCTACTGTGGAAAACAGCTTCGAAAATCGAACACTGAAGCAGAAATTCAGGGTCAATCTCAAATAACTGCTTTGCTCTTTTTTGCACTAACGCGAAATGCTGCTCTTCCGGAATTTCGGGAGTCCAGACAAAACTGGTTCTACCAATAAATTTAGCGCCAATACTCTTAAGCATCCTGACATTTTCATTAAAAACGGCATCACTTCGAGTCTGACAAAGTTCTCCTTGAGTGATAGCCCGGGAAAGATAGTTACGTAAAACACGTTCAGAAATGCTCCCATTGAAAGCATATTTTTCGGATATTACAGTGTCGCGTTTCTGGGCCGGGTTTGAAGATTGAGTAGTATTGTCTTCACAACCGATAAAGAACACAAGTGAGATCGCAATGCCGCTGAATATAAATATCTTTTTCATTTTCTATCTGCTTTCTGAATAATCTATAAATTCAATTTATTCAGACCAGAGCCGCTTAACCGTCTCTTCCTGAGAGAAACCGGTTGGGCAGGCATCTGATTTTGTGTTAATCCGATACGTCCAGATATCACCGATCGGGTCGGCGGCAATGGTTGTGCAGCCGGGCATCTGGAGATGACCTACGGGATCGTTTTCTTTGAGCCAGTTGACAACGTACTCAAGCCAGTAGTTCCGGTAATCCTCGTCACAGTGGGAAAACCATGTAATCTCGTCCCAGCCCCACGGCCACCACCATTCCTCGCCGCCGCACACGCCGGGGTTTGATGCGCCGGAGTTGTCCAGCTCGATAAGATACGGCAGAGACTCGCACTTCCAGCCGCTGGGGGTTATGCCGCCTTTGCTTCTCTTGAATATGGCATCATGGTAACCTATCTCCAGTTCGGCGTGATACGGTGTTTCGCATATTTCTTTGGGCCGCTGGGGGAACGAGTGGAAATCAAGCAGCAGCCTGCCCTCGTCTGAGACATAGCCGCCGGTGGGCACGTGAGCGTCTAACATAACAAATTTGCGGCGGCCGTTTTCGCGGGCATATCCGCGTATCCTCTCTGTAAGCTCGAACCATATTTTATTACCCGGGTCGTTGGCGTTCATCAGGGCGATCTGGCCCAGGTGTATGCCCTCAAAACCGGCATTGATATACCGCGCAGCGCGGTAGAAAAAATACATCTGTGTCTCAATCTTGCTGACATCGGGGACAGATGCACCCTTTACCCAGTGATCTTTGTACCGGCCTTCTTTGTACAGCATCGCCTCATAGCTGAAATTCCTTACCTGTACAGGGAGGCCAAACTCTTTGAACACAAACTCGGGGATGCGTATCTGATCAACGCCGAAACGGGTCAGCTCATTGTCGCTTTTGAAGACAGCCTCGAATATGCAGCATTGAAGCACAAACTCCGGATCTGCCCTGTGAGCCTGCTTTGCGCGGGCGGCGACAATCTCGAAATGTTTCTCATCGGGCATGTCCGGCGTCCATACAAATGCCGCCCTTCCGATGAACTTTGCGCCTATGTTCTTGAGCATTCTGAGATTCTCATTGAACACTGCGCCATCCTGCTCATAACAGAAACCGCCCTGGGTGATGGCCCTTGAAAGATAATTCTCAAGCACATCTTTTGATATGCTGCCCTCAAAATCGTATTTTCCCGAAATTTGGGACTTTGCCCGGTTACCCATCGCAGAGGCCGCGGCTGTCAAAGCCAGCAGCAACACCAAAACCGTTGTGTAAATCTTATTCATTATCATAGCTCCGAGTTTTCTTTTACAAAATCAATCAATTCATCAGTATTGCAGAAGGCAAGCCCTGTAACCGTATCAGCGCAGCCGTAATAAATCGCCATTCTGCCGGTTTCCGGCTCAACAATATTTGCACAGGGGAATACGACATTTGGCACATCGCCGACGCATTCATAGATTTCCCTTGGATTCAGCAGATAAGGTTTTGCGCGGTATTTGACCTTCCACGGCTCATCAATGTCGAGAATCGCTGCGCCGATGCTGTAGTTGAAGCCGTTACAGCTGGTCAAGACACCGTGATATATCATCAGCCAGCCTTCGCTGGTTTCTATCGGTACCGGCCCGGGGCCTATCTTTGTGCATTCCCAGGTGAGTTTGCCTTTTTTTGGCGACATCACGTGGCGATGGCAGCCCCAATGCACCATATCCGGGCTTTGAGAGCAGAATATATCGCCAAACGGCGTATGACCGGTATCGCTGGGGCGGCTGAGCATGAAAAACTTGCCGTTTATCTTGCGGGGAAAGAGAACGCCGTTTCTGTTAAACGGCAGAAAAGCGTTTTCCATCTGGTAGAAAGTTTTAAAATCGTATGTATAGCCCACGCCGATTGTGTAGCCGTGGTAGCTGTTGCACCATGTTATGTAGTATCTGTCCTCTATCCAGCAGACTCGCGGATCATAGGACTCTACGAATTCGCCTATTTCAGGCTCGTCGCAGACCCACTTAATCGGTTCGGGGTCGAGCTGAAAGTTTATCCCGTCATCGCTTCGCCCGTTGTGAAGCCGCATGTTGCGGCAGACGCTGTCCGCGCGAAAAACGCCGGCGAAAGCACCCTTATACGGCACAACAGCGCTGTTGAAGATGCTGTTTGAGCAGGGAATCAGGTCACGCGGTATTATCGGATTATTATCATAACGCCACATAACGCTGCCCGAGCCGGCGGGCCGGTCCTGCCAGGGTATCTTAACCGCAGCGGTATCCTGCGGGTTTGAAGTAGTTATAATGCTGTATTTCATCTATTGTTCCTTTGTCCATAAATCTTTGATTTTCTGTTCCTGTCCGTATCCGCCCGGACAGCCTTCACCGGGTGTATTTGCCATATACCAGAGCCGCCTGCCGCCGGGGTGATAGAATGCCGTGGGCACCTTGCCCGGCATCTCCAGATTGCCGACAGGGTCATTTTCTTTTATCCAGTTGAAAGCGTATTCGAGCCAGTTATTTCTAAAATCAGTGTTGCGGAAGGTAAACCATGTAATCTCTTCATATCCCCAGACCCACGGGCTGCCCAGATCCGGCCGGCCCTCTCTGCCGGAGGTATGGGTGTTGTCAAACTCGACAATATACGGCAGAGAATCGCATTTCCAGCCGCTCGGGGCGATGCCGCCCTTGCTTTTTCCATAGATCGAGTTGTGAGTACCAAACTCGAGCCTCGCGTGGTAGGGCTTGCCGGCGATATCTATGGGCCGGGACGGATAGGAATGGAAGTCATACATAAGATTGCCGTCCTTGTCCACAATACCGTGGGTATGTGAATCGCACAGAACAAGGCCCCTTCTGGCGTTTTCGGCGGCATATTTTCGTATCCGTGTAATGGTATCCCACCAGTTTTTATGCCCATCATCCGCCGCGTCCATCAGATGGCACTGGCCAAAGTGGATAGCTTCATATCCCAGATCGATGTATCTTGTCGCCCTGTAAAAAAACCACATTCTTGTCTCAAGCCTGCTCATATCCGGTACTGACTGAGACGGCCCCCAGAAGTCCTGGCGTTTGCCGCCGGCATAGAGCATGTCGTCATAATTGAATTTTCTCTTAACCGCCTCGAGTCCGTACTCCTGAAAAACTCTCTCGGGAATATCAACAGAATTCACGTGCTGCTTTTCCACTATCTCAAATATACATGCCTGCGCTATTATATCAGAATCTATTTCGTGCAGCCTGCGGGCGGTTTCTTCTGCCTTTGCAAAGATATCCTCCTCGCTGACCGCCTTGCCGTAATGAGCCGGATAGTCCGTCTTTGAGTTCCAGATGTAGGAGACTCTGCCGACAAATTTTGCGCCGATATTTTCGATCATTCTGTAGTCATCTTCAGGGCAGGCGCTGTAACTTAGCCCGTTCATCGTTATTGCTCTGCTTAGATAATTCAACAGAACGTCTTTGCTGATACTGCCTCGAAAATCGTAGTTTGTCCGGGCATTTATATTCTTAACATTTATACACATTGCTGAGAATAAAATAATAATTGTCAGTTTTTTTATACGCATAAAAATCCTTTAGCTTTGTTTGAAGCTGAATCTAATCTGAAACTCAACATCTTAGCCCCGGGCAAGTCAGGGCCTGCGGATAAACAGCCGCCATAAATGAGACGCTGGTTTGTCCGCCTCTTAAGCGGCAATACTTCTAATGCTTGAGGCAAACACCTATCTGCCCCCGCTCAGCCAGCTTTGGCCAAGAAGCTCAATATCGAGCATATCTACATGTCCGCTTTTATCAATATCTGCAGTTTTCTCCGCGGCAGTCAGTTTCACATCGTCAAGATGAACAAACGTTCCGCCCAGAGACACCCTTAGTTCTCTGCCGACAAGCTGCTCTGAGCCGGCGCTGTCCCATGAGACGCTCTGAAGTACCCACTCACCTTTTATAAGCGGCACGGGATTGGGCATTATATACAAACCATCAACAGCGTCGGCGGCCGCGAGTTCGACCTCGCCTTCGCCGTCAACCGCCAAAAGGCTGATCCGCGATGAGCTGCCGGTGGAGGTTAACGGCACACCCACGCCTGCACAAAGCTGATAAGTTGTATCAGTATCTATCAAAACGCCGCTGTCCTGCGTAAGGGTTCCGCCCGTTGCATATATTACCTGCTCGCCGTGCGGCACTGTCTGTCCCGGGCTATACAGGCTTGGCCACTGGGCATCAGATGGATCATAAATCTTCACCGCGCCGTTCAGGTTCCAACCTTCGGGCAGGGCTGAAGATATGCGGCCGTCCCTGACATCGGGCAGCTCGAAGCTGCTGTTTGACAGGGGTAAAACCGAGCTGTAAAGCCAGTCCCGGGCAAGCGTGGAAAAATCTTTCAAATCTACTGAATCATCAAAATTGATATCACTCCTATCGTACATGTTGGCGTCAACCTCAATAAACGCCGTGCAGTAGCGTTTCTCCGCGCCGCCGTCGAGGCTTGCGGCGATGCCGGCGGTTATCCGGAGGGTATCCACATTTGAGATGCATCCCGTGCCGCCGTCGTAGATCTCTATAACAGAGCCGCTGCCGGCGGGCACAGCAGAATCGTCGAGGCCGTGAACACGGGTTATGCTTTTGAAAACATCCGGCTCATCAACCGTGCTGTAGGAGAATCCCAGATTATAAAACCGCCTGCCGTCAGAGGTTGGTGCTGTGAAGACAGTTATGTCGCGAAGGGTTCTTGAGCCGGTGTAGTTTTGGTTGAATTTTATCTCAAAATCGCCGTAAACGAAATTCTCGTTATCCGCGGGAAAACCAAAGCCAAGCCCGCCCTGCTGCTGTGCTGTTGAGTCGGCTATGTTCAGTGCCTGGCCGTATTCCATGGAATCAACGGATAAATCTGCCAGGCCTGCCTGGAAAGCCGACTGAAGTGTATCATCAGCCTGAGTCTGCGGCCAGGGGTAGTTTTCAATCTGGTATTGAGACTGCTCAACCTGGATGCCGGGCATTGTTGAAGTATCCATATTGGCCCATATTTTCTTTATCGTCTGTTCCTGGCCAAAGGCATCAGGGAATACCGTACCCGGCATGTTCGCCCTGTACGCCCAGATCAAACTGCCGTCCCCCTTTTCAATCGGGTCGGCGGCGATGGTTGTATGTCCCGGCATACGCACATAGCCGACGGCATCGTTCGCCTTGAGCCAGTCAACGGCGTACTCGATCCAGTAATTGCGGTAATCATTATCACAATGCGCAAACCAGCTTATCTCATCCCAGCCCCACGGCCAGTGTGTCTCATCGCCGCCGCACACACCGGGGTTGGAAGCACCGGAATTATCGAACTCCACGTTGTACGGCAGGGCGTCGCAGTACCAACCCGAAGGTGTCATCCCCGCCTTGCTCTTGCCGTATATACTGTCGATATGGTCAAACTCAAGCGTTGCGTTATACTCCTCGCTGCAGTCTTCCTTGGGACGCAAGGGGAAAAGGTTTATATCCATAAGGTGCTCGCCCCCCTGAACAATGCCGTCTCTGGCATGTGAATCACACAGGATAAAGCCCCTTCTGGCGTGCTGCGAGGCATACTCGCGAAGACGGCCCAGAACATCATACCAGCTGCTGTAGTCCGGATCATTGTGTGCCATAGCAAGAACCTGCCCGAAGTGGATTGACTCAAAACCGGCATCAATATACCGCCGTCCGCGGTAATAAAACCACATCTTTGTCTCCAACCGCGTAATGTCCGGTATAGAAGCCCCGGGCAGCCAGTGGTTCCTAAAACTGCCGTCGGGATAAAGCATGTCTTCATAGCTGAAGTTCCTCTGCTCGACCGGCAGCTCAAACTCCTCGAAAACCCAGGCGGGTATCGGAATCTGCTCAACACCGGCACCTGAATAGCCCATTGCCACCCTGTCGGGTGTCTCAGCGCTGTACGCCGAGTAGGTTGTCTCAAATATTGTGCCCTGTATGAGTGCTTCATGGTCCTGGGCCTGCATCTTAGCCGCGTATCCGGCTATTGTTTCGTAGTAATAATCATCGTCGGCCATATGAAAATCCGTCGGGCTGTGCGGCACGTCCCAGGCAATAGCCGCCCGGCAGATGAATTTAGCCCCGATGTTTCCAATCATTCTTTTATTTTCTTCAAACGCCTCTTCATTGACAGGCCGGCAGAAATCGCCCTGTGTAATTGCCCGTGAGATAAAACTCTCGGTCGTTTCTCTCGACATCGAGCCGTCAAAACGGTACCGGGCATGACCTGTGCTGAACGACATTACAGGCCCTTTCCACGGGCTCTCGGGGTTGGAGTCATTGTATTGATCCACCCTCCAGTAGTATCTCTTGCCGTCCTCGAGTGTGCCGGGAGAGTATGACGGCTGCGAGTGGAACCCCCTGAAAACGCCGGTTGTATCGCTTGTATCCGCCTCAAGAACCGCTTTGTAATTGTCGGAAAAATACACCGCATGAGGCTCAGCCCCGCCGGTAAGCTCACCGGCAAGCCAGCTCAGAGTAACATCAGGATAAACGCCGCGTGCGGTATCTATCGGGTAGAACTGCGAGGCCTGGGTTTCGAGGCTGAAAAAGCGGACTTCACTGAGCCCGTAGCCGATTGTGCCGTCGCCCCAGCAGCCGTCCGTTGTGTGTGCGGTTATCACGAGCTCTGTGGCGGTTATCTCCTCAAGGTCAATCTCTGTATTGTGCGAATAACCTGCTGTGCCGGGTGCTATGTTAAATACATAATCGCCGAGCTTGTGCCAGTTTTGATTGTCTGATGTGTACTCGATGCTTACATTCTTGAGTCCTCTGCCGGTAGAGCCCCAGTTGAGGCCCTCCTGGTTATAGTTCCAAACCCACATCCGGCCGAGCCTGCGGGGTTTGTCGAACTTGAAAGCTATCCACGCCGGGCCTGTCTCGGTATTTGTGTTGGCACTCGAGACCGGTGCCCCGGGGACGGTAAGCCACATTGTCGCCCCTCCGTCGTGATTGTCGTGGAGATCGTCTGTCAGCCCTGATTCGTCAATCACCCGCACAGCAGGAACGGTGGAGTTGTTCTCACTGCTTGCCCATACTTCGATCTGCTCATACCCAACAGGCCTGTAAGCATATAGAGAACATGTTAATACAAAAACAGCGGCAAGGAGAATGTTTTTTTTGATAGACATTTTTCCAACTTATGAAAATTTAACAACAGGTTATTACAAAAATCCGGCACTTAAGCCGGATATAATGATCAGTGGTCGTAGAAGTAGTACGTCCAGCGGGGGTTCTGAAACAGTTTGGGTTTTTCACCCAGATCATCCGGCTCCTCGGAGACATGCCCGTCCACCCAGGCGATATTGGCATAGCCGTAATTTTCGCCTGGTTTTTTGCTGTGCCAGCGGGTCATTACGCCGTTGGGAGCGTAGGCGGTTTTTACTGATGATGGAGGTATAAGCGGATTGAAAGTTTCTTTCGAGACAGCGTAAAACTCATGATCCATGAAATAAACGGTCTGATCCGGCTGGCGAATTTTATCTATTTTCGTAGAACCGTGGTCGTACCAGTAAACATAGCCGGGGCCTTCGCCGAAAGCGCCTCTGTCCGCCGGATCGGAGATAAACGTACCCGGGCTGCCCTGGGGCTGGGCGGAGGCTATCCAGCTGTTGATGCCGTAGGTTATAGTCTTTTCTGCCACATCTGGATCAAGAGTTCCCATTCCGATATCATCGCCGGACTGCACGCCGAAGAAGCCGGCACTTTTGGCAGACGGGCAGGCATAAACATTGTTATTTCTCTGGTTTCTAAGAGAATTGGTGTATTTATGCAGAGAAGTATTGTTGGCCCTGCCGTCTTCCCACGCAGGATCCGGCCATGACCATGACATGCCAAGCGCCCAGCCATTGTTATCCACAGACCACAGTGCCGCGGCCATATTGATGCTCCGCAGGTTGCTCTTGCACACAACGCTTTTGGCAGCCTCTCTGACCCTGCTCAGGGCCGGCAGCATTATCGCCATCAAAAGCGCTATAATCGAGATCACAACCAGCAATTCAATAAGAGTAAATCCTCTGGTTTTGTTTTTGAGTTTCATAATAATTTCTAATTCCTTTTAAATCAGCTTTACAGTATTTCTATTAGTGGTCATAAAAGTAATACGTCCAGCGTGGTTTCTGGAACAGTTTGGGTTTCATTCCCAGATCGTCAGGCTCCTCGGAGACATGCCCGTCCACCCATGCGATATTGGCATAGCCGTAGTTCTCGCCGGGTTTTTTGCTGTGCCAGCGTGTCATTACGCCGTTGGGGGCATAATGGCTCTTGACATTCGAGGGCGGAATCAAAGGGTTAAAATTTTGTTTGGCCACGGAGTAGAATTCATGATCCATAAAATAAACGGTCTGATCAGGCTGGCGGATCTTATCTGTCTTCGTTGAACCGTGGTTATACCAGTAAACATAGCCGGGGCCTTCGCCGAAAGCACCTCTCTGAGCCGGATCGGAAATAAATGCGCCCGGGCTGCCCTCGGGCTGGGCCGAAGCTATCCAGCTGTTAATACCGTAGGTAATTGTCTTTTCTGCGACATCCGGGTCGAGAGTACCCATGCCGATATCATTGCCGGACTGAACACCGAAGAAACCGGCGCTCTTGGCAGAGGGGCAGGCATAGACGTTGTTGTTTCTCTGGTTTCTAAGAGAATTGGTATATTTGTGCAGCGAAGTATTGTTGGATCCGTTTTCATACGGAGGATCCGGCCATGACCAGGACATGCCAAGTGCCCAGCCGTTGTTATCTACAGACCACAGCGCCGCGGCCATATTTATGCTGCGAAGATTGCTTTTGCAAACAACACTTTTGGCGGCTTCTCTGACCCTGCTCAGCGCCGGCAGCATTATCGCCATCAAAAGTGCTATAATCGAGATAACAACAAGCAGTTCAATCAGAGTAAAACCTCTTTTGTTTGTCATAGTTTCTAACCTTTTTTGTAAACTTATGATTAAACGGGCTGTAAACGCGAAGAAGCCCGGATTATTTCAGTTTCATATAGGGCTGCCGCACTCATTTATACTGTGCGGCAGCCTTTGGAGTTTTATTTAAAGTTTCAATTTGTGTTTAGAAGCCAGTTTTCTGCGTAGATAATCAAATCCGCAGAATCTACAACACAGTCGCCAGAAAGGTCTGCCTGGGGTGTCTGGCTGCATTCGGGGAAGGCAACTATTGAGATATCATCGATATCTATAGTGCCTGTGCCGCCTGTTTGGGCGGTGTAACAGCCGACAAGCATACCTGTTACAGCGGTGACATCATCAAGGCTGTAATATCCGTTTGCCTGTGCGGTGTAATCGGGATATTCAAGATTTTCGGTAAGGATTGTCAAATCTGCCCAGTCCTGATCGCCGGTAGTTGAGCCGTCAATGAAGAACTCCGCCGCGATATCGGATGTTGTCATTCCACTGTCGAGAATCTTGATATAGAAGAGATCTTCAGTGCTGTTGCCTGTGTGGCGTTTAACTGACATGCGTATCTGGTCAAATTCACTCAGATTTACATTGCCGTAATACGGCGCCGGCAGCTCAAATACGATCTCGCTGTATGTGTTGACCGCGGCACTGTTGTCGTAGCTCCAGCTCAGGGCCTTATCGCCGTTGTTTGCCTGCTGGGCATCGTTTATCAAATCAATTGCACTCACGCCCGGAGCATCATACCAGATGTACCAGAATTCCTCAAGGGCGAGAAGATCCGCATACGATTCAAAATCATCAACTGTTGTCTGGGAGTATTTTCCGATCAGATTGTCAGTTAGCCACTGGGCTGAAAGATTCGGATAGTCCAGAAGGTCAACAGAGCCGTCATTGTTGAAATCACCCGCCATATACAGCGCTTTGATCTGCTCAGCGCTCAAGGCCCCTGTCCAGATGCTGAAATCATCTACCTGGCCGACGAACTCATTTCCGTTGCCGAACGGGTCAACGGGGCAAAGCTGAGCCAGAGCGGTGGCGTTGCCGTTGATATTAGCTTCGGCGGCGGCTATCTCTATACCGTTTTTGTAGAGCCTGATAATATCAGTGTCATAGGTAACGGTTACCATCTGCCATTTGTTAATATCAAGCTGTGCATCGCTGGAGCCAATCGGATAATCCCAGAAATCAAGCTCACCCTCATAAGAGATATAGCGTGTAGTCTGGCCTGCGCCGCCGAATCCGCCGAATCCGCCGATTACGGTCGGGCTTGGCGGCTGCGTGTCTGCCTTTAGCCAGGTGTTTATTGACCAGGCCACTGCTTTGTTGAGAGGCAGGTTGGCGGCAGACGCTTTCGAAACCGCATCACCCGCGGCGAAATCAAACGCATCGCCGACATTGCCCGCTACAGCCGCCGGAGAGCCGGCTATTTCGCCGTCGTTGCCGTTGCCCGAGACGTCGCTTACGTATGTATTGGTTACAGTTGAGCCGGCAATGCCGAACCGCAGCTCAGCCAGGCCGCAGCCGTACATCCACTCACCGCTCCACTGACCGTCGGGGAAACCGTCTCCATCATTGTCTTCTGCCCTGGCGGTTATTACCACCATAGCCGCATTAACTCCTCCAAAGTCCACAACTGTGTTGTGTTCATAACCGGATTCACCGGTTGCGCGGGCAAACTCAAAGTCGCCGAGCGTCTCCCAGGTAGAACCGTCAGCGCTGTAATTGATGGTCACCCATCTCATGCCGCGTGCCGTTCCGCCGCCGTCGCCGCTTGCCTGGTTATAGTTCCAGACCCACATCTCGCCAAGCGGATAAGCCTGGTCAAACTGTATAGCGATCCATGCAGGACCCTCAGGAAGAACCCCCTCAACCGCACTTGAAAGCGGCAACGGGTTGCTGCCATCGTAGTTTATCCAGCAGTCCAGATTGTTATTGTTATGGGTCAGACCCGACATTCCAGAGCCGTTTACTACGTTTTCAGGCGGAGTTTCGCTTACAGCTCCGTCTGTAGATGCCTGAACAAACTCAATCGAAGAATAGGGTATTGCTTCCTGATACTCTTCATTGACAAACTCATCAAAGTTCCAGTGAAGCACCTTTTCCGCCGGCAGTCTCGAAGCCAGTGTCGAAATATCTCCCGCGGATATGGCATAGTTCCAGATGCAGAATTCATCTATAAGTGCCGTTGTGCCGTAACCCTGAACCCACTGGCTCCAGCCAAGTGCCGCCTTGGGAAATCCCGAGGCATCGCCAAGGTCCATAATGTCACCGGTAAGGCTGTAAACCAGAGCACCGTTCTTGTACATGTAAAGCGTCCGTGTGCCGCCGTCATAAACAGCAGTCGCCATCTGCCAGATGCCTGTATCCCAGTTGGCCCCGGAGATGGTTGCCTCGGGATTGTTATGAAACTCCATGCGTACCTGATCATAGCCAACATAGTTTCGCGAATCTCTCAGACCCGCTCCGCCGTTGTTGAGGCTTCCAAAACCTCCAATCTGGGCCCAGTTCGCCGGAAGGCTGTCAAATTTTGCATAGAAGTTCATACTCCATGAATCCTCAGCCGCCAGGGGCAAATCGCTGCAAGCGTCATTGATTACCCAGTTCTGGCCGGGATTGATTTGAATAGCATCGCCTACAAGGCCCTCAGCCGCGACAACGTCACCGTTGATAAGACCGTCATTGCCATGGCCGGATACGTCTGTGAATTTGCCCTCTGACATTTCGCCGCTCCAGTGCAGTACTCTGGAGGGGATTGTGGGAAGCTGCTGAACCATTGCGTCAAGCTCGGCCTGTGTCAAAGCATCATCCCAGATAGTAAACTCGTCTATCTGGCCGACAAAATGGCCGACAGTATCCCAGAAATCCGGAGCTATCCTTATTTCAGGGGCACAGGGAGCCGTTGCAATCTGCTCGTAATAGGCAACTTCCTCGCCGTTTTTATACATCCGGTATGCCTGGCCGTCATATGAAACTGTAAGCATCTGCCATATATCAGCGTTTATCACAGCGGTAGTAGCCATATTGGGTGTTCTGTAAAAGGCAAGTGTCGCATCTTCATGATGTGAGGTTATGTAACGTGTATGAGGAGGATTATAAGTTGGTGTCGCCACTGCTCCCATACCGCCGAACGCCCACCAGTTGGGCACCACGCCGTTGGGTTTTACGTACATATTGATAGTCCAGGTGTCCTCCACCCCTGTGGGCAGGTTGACAGCGTTGAGTTTCTCAATATACTCACCTAACTCAGTCAGCTCAAGGCATTGCCCGATAACTCCCTGGGCATATTCAGGCCCGCTGCCGTCATAGTAGCTGCCGTCATTGCCGTTACCGGAGGTGTCGTTTAAATTGTTTTCAAAGCTCCATTCTACTACTTTCTGCGCACCAAACGAAACTGATGCTGTTATCATAAACGCAATGACAACAAACATCAGGACAAGGACATTTATCCGCTTTGTTTTCATAATACATCTCCACTGTAATTTTAAAACTCTAATATTGCCTGCCCTGTAAAAAAACAAGACGCAAGCCCCAACAAAATATCTTGAGAATACAGGACTCAGAACAGCAACTGCTTACAGCGCGTCCTGAGTCCCGATTCTCATTGTATTCAATTTTTTACTTCAAGCTATGCCAGGCGTTTTCTAACCAGCAGCCCGCCGAGTCCAAGCAGCACCATCGTAGCCGGCTCGGGAACCAGGTTGATATCTACTTCTACTATATCGGTTGCCGCCCAATTGCCGTCAGCCTGCGTGAGACCATTAGCAATTATACGAACGCCACTGGTATTCTCCAGACCTATATCAGTAATAGATATTTTGGACACAGTTCCTGTTGCATTGGAATCCGACGTAAGAAAACCATCAGTTATTGGTGTCCAGGCTGTCTCGCCAATCGCAAGCGATTCAATCATAAACTTATAATTTACTCTAACATCACCAGGGCCATTACCTACAAGGATATCAATCTGGTCCAGTTCCCTGCCGGTATATGCAGGGGAAGAGTCGTACCCAGATTCCCAGATAACAGAGACATAGCCGTCGCCTACACCGTCAACACCAATGGTTGTGTTGCCATTGAAAGCCCACCATTGATCGCCGGCATCTTTTATCGCCTGCAGTGTTGTCAAGCCGCCCCACATGGGTCCATCCGTCGCTATCCAGCCCCCGCCTCCGGGGTTATTCCAGACCATGCTTTCCTCAGTGAGATGAGCCGGATCTGTAGCCTGGTAGGTGTCAAGATTACTACATCCGTGATCTACCTCACTACGATCTGCAAAAGGCACATGCCACTCAGTGAGTGTGCCGTGAAGAACGGCTGCCTGAACAAGGCCGGCTGAAAATGTTAAAACTACAGACATAATAATCAATTTCTTCGTTCCACTAAACATAACTAATTCCTTTCAACAAGGTTAAAACTTTACAGGCTCATCCGAAAGCCTGAAACTAACAACTTAAATTCTCTCACAACGGGCAGCAGTGCCCAGGTCCTGATAATAAAAATCCAAAACACGCGAGGGTATCTCTGCGGCCTTGTCTTCTAACAGTCTATTTAAAAGGTGAACCGCCGAACGGCCCATCTCGTTTTCCGGTTCTATATAGGCACTGACACATAAGCCCTGGTCAGTGGCTGACTCGCTGGCGAAGGTTATTATTGATAAATCCGACGGAATACTCAGCCCCAGCTCCCTTGCCGCGGTCAGCAGCGGAGCGGCGGCATTGGCCCAGTAGAGCAGAAATGCAGTAGGCCGCTGGGGACGGGTTAGAATTGCCTTGAAATATTCTATCTGATCCGACATTCTTTCCTGTATGTTGTGCTTTGGCGTAGCGTTAAACGGCTCAAGGCCGGCACTCTCCATCGCATGTTTATACCCGATATAACGGTCAAGCACACTGTAATGAGCCCCTGCCTGCAGGTCGTTGAAGTAGATATCAATAAAGGCTATTCTGGTATGCTTTAGTTCAATAAGCCTGGAAGTTGCCTCAAAACCGCCCTTGACACAGTCGGCATAAACGGCTTTGGTATCTCTTTTTGTATTGAGCCAAACCGCGGGCATACTGGATTCTTTTACTAAGGAAAGGACATTTTTGGGTATGTGATGGTTGTAGTTGACTATCATACCATCGGCCATAAGGGTTCTAAAAACCTTTGGCAGTTCACTCTCATCGTTATAACCGTCTTCCGGAAGGCGGGTTATGAGCAGATGCATATCTTTTGCCTCAAGCTCCTCGTGCAGTCCGTTAAGAAGATTGCTCGGGGTATAACTGCGGAACTGATGGCCGCTCTGCACAAGCGCTGCACAGCCGAAACGGCCAGTGCGAATCACCTGGGCCGAGCCGTTGGGAACATAACCCAGTTTCTGGGCGATTTCCTTTATCTGCCGCCGCCGGGCGTCGCTTACGCGGGCCTTGGGCTTGTTGTTAAGCACTCGCGAAACAACTGAAACATCGACGCCGGCCTGTGCGGCTATTGACTTCAATGTAGCGGCCATAAAACAAAACCTCTAAACACAATTAACAGTTGACCAAACGTTTGACCAACTTACCGGAGTTTAAATAACCAGAGGAAAAATGTCAACAAAAAAACAAGAAAAAATTCATTGAACAAGCGTTTGTTCCACCTGAACAAACGCTTGTTCAATATATCTCAATGTTATGCGGAGATTTACGAGCGAATAAAAGAAAGGAAAATTTTTAAATTCCGCCCAGCCGTAAGGAAAAACTATTTATCTTTATCCGAGATAATAGAAGCGACAAACGGGGTCAGCTCATCAGCTATAATATGAAAACCGGTATCGGTCATGTGTGTGCCGTCAACCGTTGGATGGTCGCCGCCGGGTTTGATTATTTCACCTGCATCGAAGAGGTAAACTTTTTTATCACCTTGCTTTACGAATTTTTCATACGTCTCGAACAGCGGCTTATGCTGTTGGTCATAAACGGCTTTTCTCTTCGGCTCAAACTCTCCGGCGTAACGTATCTTGGTCATGAGAATTACCGGTATTTCCGGCCTGGTCTGGCGCAGAATCGTTACAAACTTCTCATAACGCTGCTCCATAAACTCAGCGTTCATGTTGGCCACCGAATCAACGATATACACAGAGGCGTCTATTTCCGCAATCAGCCTGGCCATTATTTCCTCGCCGCAGCCGCTGCCGGAAAAGCCCAGATTAACAATATCGGCATTCAGCCGCCTGCCAACGATTGCCGCGAACGAGTTTGAGCCGCGGCTGGCGCATGCCCCCTGCGTGATGGAGGTTCCATATACGACGATGGGTTTTTGTATCTGGTATTCGGTTGGGCCCTCTACGGCGGCATCGCTGTCAACGCCTACCTTCAGGCTTGCAAGCTCCGCATAAACGGGCAGATACAATGTAAACTCCCGCATCTGGCGGCTCTTTGAGGTAAAATACGTGTGCTCGTATTCATTTGAACCATCTTTAGGTCTTGTCGTCATCCAGAACAGGTTATCCTGCGGCGGGCCCAGGTACAGGTCTATTCCGCTGACCGCCGCGGCACCCATGTGCCACATTGCTATGCGTGAGGATTCCTCCATACCGTGGTTGATTTTCAGCTTCAGGCTGGTTGAATCGGTCTTAAAACGCACCCTGGCTCCGCTGGGGCATTTACTCATCCACCAGGCCGTCTTGGTTATATTTTCCTGCTCACGAACCGGCAGCCGGTAAAAGAGGCCGTCGTTTTCGGCAAACCAGGGCAGTCCGTAAACTTTGAGATTTTTATCTTCTCCAACCTTAAGCCATTTAGTTTCTGCATCAGCTGCGTTCAATGTCAACCCCGCTGCAATAATCAGTAATAAATATTTTTTCATTTCAGTAGTCCTTTAAAAACCATTCTCAAGCTGCGTGCACATCAGCAGAGCTCTGGGAACATGGAAAAACCCTTTGTAGGCACTGCCCTTGCATGTATGGGTAAGATTACCCATCCGGTCGCAGTAGCCGAACCAGCCGCCGAACTTATCATCAACGAAATGCTCAAAGCTGTAGTCGTGCACTTTCCTGAGCCAGTCGATCCACTTTTTATCGCCGGTTATTGTGTAGGCAAGATTCAGTGCGTATATAGCCTCGGTATGGGGCCACCACAGCTTCATATTCGATTCGAGCTGTATAGTCGGCCGGCCCTCAAGGTCCATAAAGTAGTATATCCCGCCGTACTCTTTGTCCCAGCCGAAATCAAGCGAGCCTTCGAGTACATCAAACGCCATATCACGCGATTTTTTATCATCCACAAACCGCAGGAGATGCAGCAGGAACCAGGCAACCTCTATGGAATGCCCCGGATTGAAAAACCGCCCTTCCGGCCAGTCGGAGATATCAGAGCCGTCAAGCGGGGCGTTCTCTATCAGCACCCGTTTATCTTCATTATAATGCGCCCAGACATTTTTGATGCTCTCGTTGATCACCTCGAGATATTCATCTTTGGGCTCATGCTGCTGAAGCTCGATCGCCATACTTGCCAGCACCATAACGTCGGCAAGGCTGCTGGTTTTGGGCAATCCGTCAAAAACCGGCCTGTCCAGAAGAGATGCGTCTGTAACCCACTGCTTTATCTTCCAGAACAGATCCCGTGCCATCTGGAAATACCGCTCTTCGCCGGCCGCCCTGCCGTATTCGAGATATGCAAGCATACAGAAAACCGCACCGTAAACTTTCCTCTGGTAGAAATACGGCCTGCCCTCACGGGTCAGCGAGAAGTAATATCTGCCCTTTGGGTCTATTGCGTTTTTTTTTATAAAATCAACGCCGAGCTTTGCAATCTCAAGATACTTATCATTCTTGTCAAACTCGTTGTACAGCCGCGAAAACATCCACACCGACCTGCCCTGAAGCCAGATATATTTCTTTGTATCAAAAAGACTTCCGTCCCAGTCAAGGCAGGTGAATGTGCCGCCGCTTTGGTAATCTGGAGAATGTTTCTCCCAGAATGGAATAACCGAGTTTACAAGATTATCCCTGTATGTTTTTATGTATTCTTTATTCATTGTCCGCAAAATCCGTTATGTTCATTTCTCTGCTATCTACCCTGCCAAAACCGTTTACAACGATTCTGCCCGGATAAAAGTCCATTATCGCGTACGCGTTTGTATCGGGCGTTGACATAAGCCCGTTAAGTGTCAGGTAATGCCTGCCGTTTTGATATACATAGCCCCCATCGTGGTCATGGCCGCAGATATACGCCTTAAAAGACGGGTGCGACTCAAAAACCTGAACAACCTTGTCATTATTCAACGCCGTCAGGCTTTCCTGGCGTGAGACGTAGGGATGATGGCCGAAAATCACAACCGGCTCGCCGGCGTTGTCTGCTTCACTGAGCAAAGCATCAACCCAATCAAGCTGCTCATCACTGACGGTAGCGTTCCAGGGAACCGCCTTTGGCGAGCCCTGCTCTTTGAGATTATCCAGAATCGAGCGGGCAAGCTCATATTTCTCGCTGCCCTCGGGCTGTGAAAATACGCTTATCTCGTTTGTATCAATAACAATAAACCGCCAGCCGCCCCGCTTAAAATCATAATAGTTACTATCCATGGACAACCTGTTAAGCAAGGTATCGTAATCAGCGGTATCACTAAGATCATGGTTGCCAATGACATGATACTTATCACATCGGATTTTTTCCCAGATCGGGAGAACTTTATCATAGCTCTCAAGGTGTATATCTACCAAATCTCCAAGCTGAATGGCGAATTCCAGATCGCGGCGGTTGAAAGTCTCCACGCACTCGGTTAATTTGCCCAGAGACGGCCTGTAATACGAATTATACTTGGGTATATCGTCCCTGTCAGCGTACTGCACGTCGGCAACAACACCAATGGAAAACTCCGGCTCGCCCTGAACAGAGTACGCGGCGGGCTCATCGCCGCAGCCGCTGATTAAAAAAAACATCAAAAGCCCTGAAACTAAAGAATATATTTTCAGCATAGTCAAATCCTATATCGTCTCTAAAAGCCAGTTTTTCGCCAACACGGCAAAATCTTTGACATCAATGATATGTGCTCCGTCCGAATTGTCAATATCATATTCAGACTGGTTAAGCCAGTTTTCTATCAGCAGCTTGAAATCGAGTAAATCGATAACGCAATCCAGATTCAGGTCGGCGGCGTTTCCTCTGCCGGCCTTGTGCTGCTGCTCACACGTCTCAATAAAGTCCAGAGACCCCGTTCCGGAAAGACTAACCGTATCGATATAGAGCTCAACATCCGCGTTTGGCCCAAATATATGAATACTGTCAAGCGAAAATGCCGAGCCTGTTATCTGCCCGTCTCCGTTGACCCAGCCCTGCCATTGGCTCTCATCGTCGAGATTCCACTGGCAGCAGTGCCAGAAACCGTCTGCCGGCAGTGCGATCGGAATCCCGCGTTCCATGCCGCCGTCGTTGTCGATACACAGAGACACACTGACATCCTCTGCCGTTGTCTTTGCCCAGAAACCGGCATAGCCGCCAACCGGTGCGGTAATATTCTGCGATGGGCTTGCGGTAGAGCCCGATACCCACCTGACAAACCAGCCGCCGCCGGGATTCTCAGAAACAGAGGTTAATTCAGGGTCATCTTTTACAAAAAGCCTTGCACTGCCATCAAGCGTCCAGGACTCCCCCGTAACGGCATCCGCGGTTGACTCCGCGGCAACGATACCCTGCGTAGAACCGGAGTAGCCGGGTGAATAGGCGAATGTGCCCTCGTCACCGTTCTCAAAATCGTTAAAAATGAAATATTCAGGGAAGCTGTTATCTGCCTCGGCGAAGACCGCAAGGTTGTTTGCTGTTACCCTCTGCTGCCCTGGAACCCCGCCGTCGATAGACACATTGATATTTTCGTAATACGGCTCGCCGAAATACATGGTGGTTGAACCGCCGCCGTCAAGGTTTATCCCCTGGTACGCTCCAAACCCGAGAAGAACGTCGGCTACCTCGGCAACGGTCATTCCCTCGCTGAAGCCGGCCTGTCTGCCGTCAACGGTCATCAGTATCAGCTTGTTATCCTGTGTTATGCCCGCGGCTGTGCGGGGGTGCAGTTCATAGTGGTGATTCCAGTCGGTAACATGCTTCACCCCGTCCTGAATAATCCACTCACTGCCGGGGACGGCGTTGTAAACCTCTACGCTGAAAGGTGCTGTATAATATCCAATCGGAAAATTCGGCACAGGATATATCATATCCGCCTTGTTGTCCTGTGAGATATTCAGCGACACATACGGCTCGGGCCAGTCCGCGTATGCGGTAAAACCGGAATAAGTCTGCCCCATCGACGCGGCATAGCCCATAACGTCATAACCGCCGGAGGTGCTGTTCCAGAAAAAGAAGCCTCCGTTTATGCCGATCTGAGCACCTTCTTCGAGGACAAAATCCCGAACTGTCTTGCCGGATGTCTCGCCGGCGGCGTCTCCGTTTGAGGGTGTGGCCTTAAAACTTATCGTCGGCTCTGCCAGGTCGATCACAAGGACGTTGATGTTGAGAGGTCTTGGTTCGGTCAAAGTTCTGTGGGTACGGGTAACGCCTTTGTACGGGGTCGAAACCTCGTCAACTGCCAGGGCAAACGTACAGCAAAAAACGAGCATAATTACAATGGTGATTTTTTTTAACATTTTAGCTCTATCCTGACTATGTTCTTAGATATATTTTTTTCTTAGAGAATACGCTTACAAAAACAGCCACCGCCGCGGTCAATACGACTGCCAGCACAAAGCCCGGCAATGGATGGCTGCTGTAGAAATCCAGCAGAGCCGCCCGCAGGCCAAACAGCCCCAGCAGGGGATGCAGAACGTTCGGGGTGGAGATATATGCTATCATCGGATTCTGGCCGTTGTATATCAAAACCTTAAAGTATTTCGTCAGATTATATCTTTGCAGCAGCACCGTAAAAATAATTATACAGTAAATTGCCAGCGCCGTGCAGATAAAATAATAGCTTAATGTGCTTGGATCCTTTTTTATGCCGCCCTGGTACGGCTCCAGCAGAAACCCCAGTACAAGCCAGAACGGGGCCCATCTCGACATGACTTCAATCAGCCTCTCATCACTGTTGAGCGGTTTCCGCACAGTTAAATATACAAGCAGAGACAGCACAGACGCCGCGGCAAAAGTCACAAAGACATAACGGGCTTTGAGCCCCGCCACTGTAACGAATACAATACAGAGCGATAGTACTAAGAGCATGATGTATCTAAACGGGGCCCAGGCAGTATCTTCTTTTTCAGTCTTACTGCTCAGCCAGTCGCTGATATTCTCACCGATTATAGTAGCGGGAATAATTATAAATAGGTATTTCAGAAACCGCCACTGGATTATCCAGCTCAAATCATAAAGAAAACGCAGCTTCTCCGTCAGATACGGTTTGATAAATGTCAGCTCATAATGCGAACCGGCGGTCTTGAGCCAGCTGTTCTCTGCTGAGGCGGAAAGCCCGATTGCCAGCACCAGAGCCATCACGCCAAGCCGCAGCATCGGATGATTGCGGGTGAAGAGCCAGATCAGCCCGCCAAAGAGTACAAGATTGGCGAGAACGTGCAGAATGATATTGCTTCTGTAAACGCTGAAGCCCTTGCCGTCTTTGTAGGTTATAAAATAAAGTATCGAACAGGCAGCGATTATACCGGCGGTTTTTATCCCCGTTCGTGCGCCGGCGGGCATATTCCAGGGCCACCTGCCCCAGATGGCAAACATCAGTCCAAACATCAACATACATACCAGCCATATACCGGCAGTCGGCTCGCCGCTTATCGAAAACGGGTTTATATTTTTAGCGAATATCGCAAAACCAAGCAGCCAGGCAAACCGCCTGAGCGTTGCTATTGAAAGCGAGAAGACGGATTGGCCGCTTTTAAGCCTTCTGCCAAGTGAGAGCGGAATCGCCGCACCCATGGAAAAGATGAAAAACGGAAATACAAGATCCACCCAGGTTATCCCCGGCAGGTTCGGATCAAACTGATGTGAAGGCGGGGGTGTCTGGGCATGGTACATCCACGACGGCAGGCTGCCGAATGGTTCAAGGCCGGAAAGTATCATCAGCAGTATGGCAATCCCCCGAAGCATATCAAGGGAATAGGCCCGCTTTGCCGGCGATGTAACCAAGTCCTTATCCATGGCAGTTAAACCGGATCTGCCTCGCCTTTGGCCAAAGCCTCCTCAGAGATGCCCGACTCAGCCAGCCATTCACAGTACCTTTTATGCAGATTGTGCGCTGCGGGATAGATAGAATTGGGGCTTAAAAAATGTGAAAACTCAAATGTTATCAGTTTGTCAACCTTCGCCCGTTGAGCGGCCTGAATCTTATGCAGCATCGCCGGCCAGGGCAGAGGCATGAACTTGATCGGCATATCCCTGTCGAATGTCTCAACATTTACCCAGCTCGTTATGCCGTACTTCTTTGCCAGCTTGCTGTTAACCGCCAGATAGTCATGCAGCTCGTGAAAATCCACATGGCCGTCCTGGAATGCGACAATATCAACGCAATCAGTGATCTCGGCAAAAATCCTGTCCCACTGTTTTTCATGCTCTGATAGATTTGTCGGGTCTTCGGAGAACTGCTTTTTGCCGTGTATGAACGGCGATATGAGTATCGGCATATCCTTGAGCTCTTTGAGGTGGCGGCCGAGTTCACGGTAAACCTTCATGATCTTGTCGTTGTAGGTATCGATCTCATGACACATATACCAGCCCTTAAAAGCCTTGCGGTGTCCGTACTTGTTGACGGCCTCTTCAGTGAAAGCCTTGTTGATATCCACCTCTTTGCGGTAATTGCCGCTCATCCAGTATTCGCCGCTGTCATACGTGCCGAAGAACAGATCCATCCCATTTTCCTCGGCAAGGCTCAGAAACAAATCAAGCAAATCTACCGGCACGGGCAATATTGAGCCGACAGATTTTTTTATCGCTTCTGAATCGAATGTCGCGGCACGCCTGTAGGCGCTTCTGATTATGATAACAGTATCTATGCCTGTCTCTTTCATAGCGCGAAAATCCCGCGCCCAATCCTGCGGGCCCCAGTTGGCCGAGGGTATGTCGTGAGATATCTCGTCTAAAAAAGTTCCGGTAATTTTTGCCATTATTATAGACCCTTGCCCAATATCAATTGCCTTGAGAAAGTGTTACAAATACAGCATAGCTTCTGGGCTCAAGCTCTGCCGCCATAAACTTTGAATCTGCCAGATTCCTGCCGGTTACTATTTCTACGGTATCCGGTTTGCTGATGGCCTCTTTCCAGCCGATTCTTATATTTTTTTGCCTGGCAGAATGATTGAAAACCGCAACCATGCGTTTCTGTCCGAGTTTATAAGCGAAAACGGCATCTTTGTCAAGGCCAAAGGGTAATATAAGCTCGTCACTGCAATCCTCGCCATCAAGAATATAGTCCTCTATCTCCGCGGCAATTGCTGAAACCTCCGATACGGCGTAATAGCCGGCTCCGTCGAGGACTTGAAGATACCACACGGCAAAACCGCCGCTGCCGTACATAAGCGATTTCATCAGCCGGTAGCTGAACTGCTCGGGTGTGGGCATGTCTTTTTTGAAATCGAGGAAATTCTCTATAAACATCTCTGCCGGTATATGCGGAATGCTTCCAAGCGCCTCGGTCGTAGCCGCGTAGTCTTTGGTGCTTCCGTAATAGCCGCTGGAGCCGTAATAGATGCCGCCTTCTTTTGCGAGAAGGTCCCAGTCGGTAGCGTACATCGCTTTGCTGAAACCGGCGAGGTTCCCAACGTATTTGTGCCCGCTGTAATAGCCGTACTCAATAGTCGGGTCAATCTCGGCGATAGCCTCGCTCATAAGAGATGACATCTGAGCACTTTGCCAACAGCGGAAATCAATCCATTCTTCGAGATAATTATCTCTTATTATTTCAGGTGTAAGTTCTTTTGATGCTTCAATTTCGGCAAACTCTTTAAAAGCATCCATTGTGATCGGCGTATGAACATCGCCGCAGATATAGGACCTGTCGCGTGCCGCGGCCTTTTCTTCGTTATCGTTTGTTACTGCGGCGTATCTGCCGACAACATTTTCTTTGAAATATTCCTTGATTACATCTTTTACCTTTTCACGGTTATCAAGACACCACGTGTGGCAGATGTTGTTCTTAAGCAGAAAATCAGGTTTGGTTATCCGGTTTCCCTCTGCGTCGAGAGGGTACACCTCGGGGTATTTCTCAGCGAGAACGGGCATCATATTATGCCAGAACATTATCCATCCCGGCCGCACGCCCTGATCTTTGAGCAGCTGAGCAAGTGTGTCGTCCTGCTCAAAATGCCGCATGTTCGTCAAAATATTTATACCGCTGCCAAGAACCGCCCTTTTTATAGCGTCTTTGAATTCCGGATTCGCATAGCCGCAATAATCAAACGCCTCTGAACGCAGCCGCCGCGGGCTTTTACCCTTGAGCTCGGGCAAAACAATAAACTCCGCGTCTGCAAGCTCCCAGGTTTTGCCGCTTTCTTCAAGCTGTAAACTGATTTTGACGGGATATTTCCCGGGTTTGGCGTTTCCCGGGTTTATCAGGACCGCCGCCCGGCAGCTTTTCTCGATATCTGCTGAATATTTTAGATTGTCCTCTACCATCTTTGCCGGCACCGAGGGCATTTTTACCTTAGCCGTTACCTGCTGCTCGCTTAGGGTATTTATGCAGATTTCAAAGGGCACCATCAGCGGCCTTGGCTGCATCGCAAACGCCTGCGACTCACCATAACCGGATGAGACCTTGAAACCGGAAGGCATGGTTATTGACAAAACCAGAGACCCGTCTCCGCCAAGCGCCTCTGTAGGCATCTGCGGCCATACCGGCATATCGCAATTCTGTACCAGATATGCCGTTTCTCCGCGGGGCCAGAGTGAAAGATCATAACCAAAAGTTAGACTGCAGCAAAGTAATAGAAGTACTATCGAAGATAATTTCATGGATTCCCTTATCTAAAATTCAACAGCTGAATATATATACATCAATACAGATTAGAACAGGGACATGCCCGGCTCTTCCTTGTAGTAGCTTCCGGCAGGCTCCCAGATGTATTTATTGGCGTAGTCTTCCTCTGTGTTCAGTGACTGGCATTTCTCAACATGCCCGTCAACAAACGAGAAGTTGCTCCCGCTGCCGTGTACAGTCGGAACAGCCTGCATAAAGCGCCAGGCTCTCCAGTCATTGGGCGATTCTGCCGGATCAAAAGCCGAACTGAAATAATTACCCATGTATTGACTCGGCTTGGTGGCATCGGCATACCAGTAATCGAACATATGCGGCACCTGTGCGGCCTGTTCAACCTTTGCTATCTTTGTATATCTCTGGAAACCCAGATGATAATTATAGTGATAGCCTGTTCCGATACCAAAACCATCGCCGCTTCCGTCTTTGGTTGCCTCAACGCTCATTGCCGTCTTCGCGTTTGCAGGGCAGTAATACCCTTCAAATACGCCGCTTTCATCTGCCTCTGCCGCCCAGCGGCTTCCAGAGGGCAGGTAGTTAGTTATGCCGCCGTCTTCGGGGCCTTTCCACCAGGCTTTCCAGGTTCTCCAGGAGTTACCCATTGGAAAGTACCCGTTGTTGTCTTCAGCATAAAAGGTCCATACCGTGCCCAGGGTTTTCAAATTCGTGCCGCAAACAACGGCCTTAGCCTGCTGTCGTGCGCGGCTGAGAGTAGGCATCAAAATCGCCATAAGTAAAGCGATAATTGATATTACAACAAGAAGCTCAATCAGGGTGAACGCCTTAGAATACCTGTTTTTTGTAGTCATTTTTAATCCTCAATTTTGTTGGGGGCCCTTTTAGCGGGCCCCCGTTTCAAATCGTTAAAAACTTATTTTCTTCTCTTGAGACAGGCAAGTCCGCCAAGCCCCAGGAGTAACATTGTTGCCGGTTCCGGAACTTCCGAAACAGCAAAGTTGTCAAAATAACCGTTTGGATAATTCCAACGATATTTTCCGCCGAAGCCGGCGTTTGTTCCTGTAAGTACAGTTGTTGTTGTATTCAGTGTTATGTCCACGCCAAGATGGCTGAAATTCGCCGTTACATCGGCACCGTCAACTATAAGCTGAATATGGAACGGCTGTGCCGCGTCGTAGTCAGCGAAGTAATAGTCGCCGTATGCTGCGCCGTCACTGTCAATGATACGGGCGTATGCATCTAAGTTAGCGGTATCCAATACGACACCTGCCGCGACATACTGTGAATCTGACGCTCTTGCGGCGGCATAGTATTCCATCGGATAACCGGAAACCATTTTGGTATCTACATCTACAATCATATCACTCTGACCTGCATCTGTAAAAGCGAGCCTCATGGTTGTATCACCGTAGGTCCCGTTCGAGTGCTGAGCCCAGCCGGGAGCCCAACTGACAAACTTGGTCATTGGTGCTCCGGCACCCTGCCATACTCCGCCGCTCTGGACATCCAGTTTCACACCGGAATTGTAGTCATACTGGTCAAAATTGTCCTGAAACAATGTTGCCGCGTTTAAACATACACTAACACTTAAAACAACAAACAAACTTAACTTCATCATTTCTCTCATTTTTTTTCTCCTTCAAACAAGAGTTACACTAACATTTACTCTGCACAACTGCGTGCAGATTTACTTCTTATCTCCAGTACTGATCGCACTCGGGCATCGCCGGATCAGAACATTTCGTCCAGTCCGCCGCGAGCGCCGCGAAATCAGCAAGATCCACAACATCATTATTATCTATATCTCCAGGCAGCGGAGGCACATAGGCTGTACCTTCTACCGCGAAGTTATCAAAATACGCCTTGCCGTAGCCGCCCCACTGTCTCTGGCAGCCAAAACCGGCAGAGCCCATGCCGACAACATCTGTAACAAGGCTGACCGTCAGGCTGTAACCGGCATGGCTGACTTTCAGCTCGGCGTATGTGCCTGAGAGTGTCAGCTCTATATTTACGGGCAGCTCGGGATTATGTTCGGCAACCCAGGTATCACCGTTGGTGCCGCCATTGCTGTCACGGATACGGGCATAAACATCTCGTTTACCGTCTTCCTGAATAGAACCCAGGGCGATCCCGCCCAGAACATACTGGCCGTCACCAATCCTGCCAGCGACATAAATGTGAGGGATATAGTTTTCGTAATCTGGATAGCCATCTCCATCACTGTCTTCAGTATGCCTGTCAGTGAGTTTATGGTAGTCGATAGATATGGTATAATCCGTCCCCCACTGACCGTCTATAACAGCCTCATAAAGCCCGAGAGCCGAGTAAAGTGCGTTGTTATCAGAGTAATAGACCATTCCGGGTTTGCCCGGGCCGACCTTCATCTCTACACTTGCAGCGGAAGGATCGCCGGCATACGGTGATATCCACTTATCCGGCGCCGCGTCTGCCAGGTTGGCAAAGCCCCAGCTCAGCAATTCCTCGGGAAGAAACTCATAACTGTCAAAATTATCCTCGAAAAGGACTTCTGCGTTAACCGCGCCGATGACGGCGAAAGCTAAGCAGGCAGTGATTAAAATATTTTTTATCTTCATAGTACTATACTTTCAGTTAATAATTTCCATTTCAAAGATTTATTACCGTGTTTTCAGCCAGTTTTCTGCCATCATAGCAAAATCATCTATACCAACTGAGCAATCCTGGTTTAAATCGGCCTCAAAGTAATAAGTTCCGTCGTCACCGCAGACCAAAGGTTCATCCGCTGCCACGGTGTAAACTTCAAAATCATCAAACAATGCGTCCATGTAACCCCAACGCCACTCTCCGCCGAAGCCAGGTTCGCCGGCTGTAAGCGTTGTCTGGTATCTCATAACAGCCTTGCCCCCGTTATGCTCGGCGACACCCGTAACGTCTGCGCCTTCTACCTTGAGTGTCATGTAAACGGGCTGGTCAATATCAATAGCCGCCAGGTACCGACTTTCATAATTTTCCGGTGCGGCAGGGTCAAACACGCCGTCACCCTCAGTATCGTGCATTATAGCATAGTAATTTTCGCTGTATGGCCCCCAGCCGACCTCAAAGAGAATATGGTCATTGATACTGTTGTATCTTGCCAGGGCGTAATAATTACATTTAGTCAAAGAGTCTGCGTTTCGCTTAGCAGCATTGAATCTGACAATATAGTCTGTAAGTTCAACTCCGTCTTTGTGGTGCGAATCGACCTTATCGGGAATACATGGCTTTACTAAATACTGCCAGTCATCGGGGAAGCCTCCGTAATAATCATCACGCATCCAGACCTGACCGGCGAATCTGCCGACCGCGGCCCTTCTTGCCGCTGTATGTTCGGCGTTTACATAGCCTTCCCAGCCGGTTGACCAGGAATCTGTAGTGCCCAGAAATGCCTCCTCGGTATAGCTGTCAAAATCATCACCCCAGACTTTCTGGATCGCTGTTGTACTCAGGTCAAAGTTGAACCGAAGCCCCGTTATATCAGAGCCTGCCCATTGCGCCTTGAAAGCAACTCCGCTCAAAGAGGCGCTTGGATATCCGGCATCATCAATAGTAACCGCAAGTGTGAATGCCAGCTCATCAGAATCGTAAGCTGAGCTGATGACACCTGCCCCGATACCTTGGCTGATCCCGGCACTGTCAGCGGCAAAGGCGGGTGAATAATCCATCCAGACCGTCCCGTCAAGCTGAACCTCTACCACACTGAAATTGCAGTCATAAAAATAATTCGCAAAACCCTTTCGAGCCGCCGCGGCCCCCTGCCATGAATCGTCAGCTCCATAACTTTCCAGGCTGCCGCTCCACTGTGTTTTGATTTCCGCCCCGGCAAATGATACTAACATCGCCATTGACAGAAACAAACATAATAAATGTGTTTTTCTTGCCATAAGACAAACTCCGTCTAAAAACTACTTTCAAAGGGGCATAACCCCCGTTTCAGCCGGCAGGAAAAAAGACCTTGAGTCTGTTTCGACTCTAAATATAATAGCTTTCTAATGTTGAGCAGCTACTCAGCTATTATGTGAACCGGTGATTCCCTCGGGTTTCACTGGTTCACTGACCTTTTATGCCGCACCAGTTTTACCTTTTATATTTTGTTTTTTCAAATTAGCACATGGGCCTGTCGAATCCCTGATAACCAGCTCATGGTTAGTCCATATCTGGTTTGCAAGGCGGTTGGCCTCCATCCATGTAATACTTCTATCTATATAGTCAACAAGAACTTCTGCTGCTTTTTTACCACCCTGATAAAGGGGCAGCTCCATAGCCGTTATTGACGGGCGGAACCACCTGCACAAATCAGTGTCGCAGCTGCTTATCACGCTTATATCGCCCGGACAGGAAAAACCTGAATCCAGAACTGCGGAAATAAACCCGACACACCACTGGTCATGGCCGACCACGGCAGTTGGCCTCTCGCTTGATTTTGCCCATTCGATGCCCTGCTGGTACGCTATATTCATTATCCCCGTGTCAGCGTTGAGGCTTTTATAAGATGAGAACTCGATATCGTACTCGGGATGTTGTTCGCGGAAGGCCTGTATTGACTTTTGAAAGACAACACAGCCAAGCGATGTCTCGAGGCCGCCGACGGCGATTTTCCTGTGGCCCAGCTTTGCCAGGTACTCAAACGAGCTGATCCAGTCAACGGGAAGGTCTCTGGCGACCGAGAGAATGCCGTCAACTGTAAAGTCGGTGCTTTCACCGACAAGAATAAAGGGCAGGCCGCTGTCAACGAACATCTGAAGAACATCTTCTTCTATGCGTCCGCTGATAACAATACCGTCAACTATTTTCTTTCTTACTTTTGAGGGCATCACAAAGTCTTTGACGCTGGACATGTCATAACAGTTAACAACACAGCTGTAGCCTTTTTCCTTGGCCGCGGCCTGTACTCCGGAAAGAATCGACGCGAAATAGTTGTTCGCCAGCCCCAGATTTGTTCTGGAAGAAAGGAGGAAGCCTATAGAGTGAGTCTTTCCGGTAACCAAAGCCCTTGCTGCCGCGTTGGGCACATAGTTGAGCTCTTTAACGGTTTGGTGGATTCTGTCCCTGGTTGCCTGGCTGACTTTATATTTTGATTTGCGGGCACGCAAAACGTCAGACACTGTTGATTTGGAGACACCCACTCTGTCTGCTATTACCTGTAATGTTACAGTATTGGACACGATTTAACTTTCTCTGATTACTAATCTTTCTCTCACAAGAACGTTACTCTTAATAACTGTTATGATTCGAGTTTAACGTACCGGTACGTTTGGGTCAACAAAAAAATCCGGAAAACTCAAATTTTTAGGCATACGTACCGGTACGTTAGCTGCAAACAGAGTCCTGACGATTTATAAATACTTTAAAATTAAATGGTAACAAAAACATGGCCAGATCCGGTTCTTTTAAAGATTTTTCAGCCAATATTCACTGAATATCAGCAAATCTTCGATATTAACCGTATTATTCCCTGTTATGTCGCCTGCAAGATTGGATATATTTCCGCCCCAATTGCCGGCGAGACCCTCATAGTCGCAGAGGTTGACAAACCCGTCTCTGTCCAGATCAACCACTCCGGCTACGGACTGGGTCAGATAATACGGCTCAGCTAGCCGCCGGCGGTACAGGCTCATATACGGCTCTGTCACGAGGGAATTTGTTTCGGAGTCATGGATGTAAAACCACACCAAAGCCTTTATCATTGGATAGTTATACGGTAAATCAAACCACTGGTTAATCCATTCTATCCCGTCAATGCCGCTGTCAAGACGGTAAGCGCCTTCACTGATTATGATGGGTTTATAGCCGTAAGTTCCATAAAAATCGAACGAGCCGGGGCCGGCAGTACCGGTCAGAATATCCTCCGGATAGGGGCTTTCGCCCTGCGGATAGATGCTTATGCCCAGCCAGTCAACGTACTGGTCGCCGGGATAATAATTGTCGGGCATATGGAGTGAGCTGTAAGTATAGCCGTTTGGCGACCATACAAAAATATGGTGCGGCTCCGTCCCGACCTGCTCGGCGATGTTGAACATACGCCGCCATGCGCGTCTGAAATTCAGATGATCTCCGCCCCAGGCGGCAGCGTTGGGAGGGAATGTCCAGCCGCCGTTCATTTCACTCATAGGACGCAGCCACACAGGATCGGTATTGCCGTTTCTGTTGGCATAATCTATAGACTCGGTAAAGAATGTTTCAAAGTATTGGTCATAATAACCGCCGGCTATATCTTCCGCTGTGATATTGGCTTGTGGTTCCCAGCCAACCTCCAGCAGCCTGGCGCCGCTGTAATCAAGATTGTAAGTGAGCCCGTACTGGCTCTTCCAGAGAGAGCCGAGATAATCCTTAAAATTTGATGCGCCCATGCTGGCATACCACAGAGTAATTGAGCTTTGTTTCTGTATCTGGTTCTCAAACGTTCCCAGGCTCATCCAGTAATTTGTGTTGCTGGCGTAAGCTCCGTGGTAACAGCCCCAATCGGGAACATGTTTCCAGCTGTTTGCGATATTGCCCCAGGCCTCTATTTCGCTGATGAACATGTGGGCGGATTCCGGGCTGATAAGCTCATACTTAATGTATCGGGCGTTAACTGTGCCGGCCTGCTGCTCCACCCACTGGGCCTGATAAGAATAGCTTTCTTCCAGATTTGTTACAGCGGAACCGTAAGCCTGCCACTGCTCTGACGTATCACTGCGGGTATAAAACTGCACCGAATCGGCAAATTCTATCCCGTACTGCTGCCGCGAACTCAGCCTTATACGAAGTTTATCAACCTCGTAAACCTTGCCTAAATCAAGAATTATATCTAACGAATAGACTCCCTCATCATACCAGCCAACCCACTGATCAAGCGGCCAGGCTATTCCTGTATCTTCATCAGTAAGTTTGGCGCCGCTGCACCAGTCGTTTGCCCAGCGGTCAGGATACGAGCTGTGAGGGGCCCTGCTGACGTTATAAAACTTGCCAACGCTAAGATTGCCGTAAGTAACCGCCCTTCCGTGTGCGGCAGAAACACTGAACACAATTAAACCCAAAAACAAGGCACGCGGCTGTAAAAACTTTTTAAAACATGTACTTAAAAACATTTTAAAAACCTCTGATTTAATTTTATAAAATCTTCTTGAACCCAACAGTACGATAAATACAATAACGTACCGATACGTCAAATACAAGAAAATTATGGTTTCTTTAGAATTTCAAGGATATACTGTTTATTTAAAACAGCTTATGCTATAATTCCTGCTTGTGCAAATTACAGACTGGTATCTGCTCCTAAATCTATGAAAAACATACACTATAACAAAAATATACCTCTTCGCGACAAGGTTGATATCTTCATCGCCGGCGGCGGTTCGGCGGGCATATCTGCCGGCGTTACTGCCGCACGAGAGGGGCTGAAGGTTTATCTGGCAGAATCTCATACATGCTTTGGAGGTATGGCAACTGCCGGGTATGTGCCGCTTTTCATGCAGTTTGGCGATGGTGTCAATTTTCTCGCCGACGGATTCGGCAGAGAAGTATATGATGCTGTAAAACAGGCCGGTGGAATACTTTACAAAGACAAATACCTGTCAATTCCGGCGGAAAAACTCAAACGCATATACGATACGATGGCGGTTGATTCCGGTCTTGATTTCACTTTCCAGACAGCGGTTGTAGATTCTGTTGTAGAGGATAAAAGCGTAAAATATGCCGTTTGCCACTCAAAAAACGGTACTTTCGCTGTCGAAGCGGATGTGTTCATAGACTGCACCGGCGACGGTGAGCTGTCTCTGCATTGCGGCGCGGAATACTCGTTTGGCGACGAAAACGGCAATACCATGCCCGGCACTCTTTGCAGCCTCTGGGCAAACATAGACTGGAACAGGGCAGAGCCCCCTGATAAGCTCAATATTGCTGAGCTGCTCGAAAAGGCGTTCAGGGACAAAATATTCACTGTGGAAGACCGCCATCACTCCGGCATGGCCCAAACCGGCAAAAACCTGGGCTCTGCCAACATTGGACATGTATTTGACCTTAACGCGGCAGATGCCGATTCTTTAACACGGGGTTTTATAACCGGCAGAAAGTACCTTAAAGAATACGAAGTCTTTTATAATAAGTATGTTAAGGGCTATGAAAACGCCGAGCTTGCCGCCTCCGGCTCGCTGATGGGCGTGCGTGAATCCAGAAGAATACGCGGCGAATACGTACTCAATATCCATGACTACATCAGCAGGCGAAGTTTTGACGACCAGATAGGCTGCTACTGCTACGAGATAGACATCCACCCGGGCAGCGCCGCGAAAGAAGAATTCGAAAAATTCCAAAACCGGTTTCACACAAGCAGATATCAGCCGGGTGAACACTATGGAATACCCTACAGAAGCCTCAGGGCAAAAGGACTGGAGAACCTGCTGGTCGCGGGCAGATGTATTTCAACCGATCAGAAGATGCAGAGCTCAATCAGGACCATGCCCGGCTGCTTTATAACTGGCCAGGCTGCCGGCGCGGCTGCCGCGATTGCCGCAAAACAAAATTGCCGGCTTTCGCAGATCAATATAAACGATTTACAGAATAAACTTACAGATATCGGCGCTTTTATAGCGAAGAAATAAAAACATAACTTAAAGGGAACAGAATATGAACCTCCATTTTATTGACTGGGCGATTATAGCCGGACTGCTGACCATAATAATTTCAATGGCATTCTATACCAAGAAATTCAACAGGTCTGTTGCCGACTTCCTCGCCGCCAACAGAACCGCCGGCCGCTATATGCTCTGTATAGCCGACGGTATGTCAGCTCTTGGTGCCATAACAATAGTTATGCTGTTCGAAATATTCTACCAGGCCGGTTTTCCGGGAATATGGTGGGACATGTTCCGGCTTACTATAATACCGGCGGTGCTTAGCCTCTCGGGCTGGGTGATTTACCGGTTCCGCCAGACAAGAGCTCTGACTCTTGCTCAGTTTTTTGAGATGCGATACAGCAGGCGGTTCAGGATATTCTGCGGAATTATTATCTGGTTCTCGGGAATTTTAAATTTTGGGATATTTCCCGCTGTCGGCGCACGGTTTTTCATGAATTACATGGGAATCGAGGAAACAACCGGCATCTATGTTGCTTTCATGCTTGCTCTTATATCAATCTCTCTTTTCTTCACCTTCGTTGGCGGCCAGATTACGGTTATGGTAACCGACTTTATACAGGGGGCCTTCTGCAACATAATGTTCCTTATAATAATCATAACTGCGATGTTTATGTTTAAATGGGATGATATTACAGCCACTCTCAGCAAGGCACCGGAAAACGCTTCGATGATAAACCCTTTCGATGTCGCCAAGAGTGAAACATTCAATCTGACATTCTACATGATACTGGCATTTACCGCGGCGTACGGTTTTCTCTCCTGGCAGGGCGCACAGGGCTATAACTCCGCCGCACTCAACGCCCATGAGGCAAGAATGGGCAAGAGCCTGAGCGTCTGGAGGCTGATCACGCAAAACCTCTTTGTCCTGATGCTTCCAATTTGCGCATATACATTCATGAACAACCCCGCGTTCGCCCAGCAGGCACAGCCTGCCCATGAAATTCTAAGCTCCATAGAAAACCAGACAATCAGACAGCAGGTGACGGCGACTGTGGCGCTGAGGCATATACTGCCGATCGGCATACAGGGCGGGCTGATGGCGGTAATGCTCGCGGCGTTTATCAGTACCCACGACACATACCTGCATTCATGGGGCAGTATCTTTGTCCAGGATGTTATACTTCCGTTCCGCAACAGACCGCTCACAAAAGAACAGCATATGCGATACCTCAAGCTCTCAATCCTTGGTGTGGCCGTGTTTATTTTCTTTTTCAGCCTGTTCTTCCGCCAGAGCGAAGCGATAATCATGTTTTTCCAGATTACCGGAGCGATATTTATCGGCGGTGCCGGCTCAGTCATCATAGGCGGACTTTACTGGAAACGCGGCACAACGGCGGGTGCCTGGGCGGCGATGATAACCGGCGCGGTATTGTCGGTAGGGACTATGACGTTAAGACAAATCCATGTCATATACCCATTTACAAATAAAGCTATTTCTTTCATAATATCCCAGCACAGCACAACAGTGGCCTTTTGGGTTGCGATATCTTCTATCTCGATGTATATCATTTTTTCACTGATATGGCCCAAAACCGCAAACCTTGACAAATTGCTGCACAGGGGTATATATGCCGTCGAACAAGATAAGACACGGGCTGCGGCTAAACCGGTAAACAGGCTTAAAAGGCTAATAGGATTAAATGAAGATTTTAACCGCAAAGACCAGATAATTTATCTCGCGATGGTTTCCTGGACATTTATGCTGATTGCAATGTTTGCCGGTCTTATAACCATCAACTTTTTTGTTAAACTCACAGACAGTTTCTGGATAACGTTCTGGAGATGGTTCATATATGTATCCATAGGGCTCAGCGCGGTAACAACAACCTGGTTTACGATCGGCGGCCTGATAGACATGAAGAAAATGTTCGCCCGTCTCAGAGCCAGAATCGAAGACGACAGCGATGACGGAACGGTAACAGAAGATTATATGCTCAAAGAATAACCGAACCTCATGTAACGGCAGAACAAGCGGTTGGCCCGTAACTCATTCTCAGTAATCGTTCGGCTTGACAACCAATAGCGATACGGTTGTACCCTTATCGGGTGCAGATATGATTTCGAGTTTGGCGCGAATCAGAACGGCTCTTTCTTTCATACTTGCCAAGCCGATGCCGTGATGGCCTTTGCCGCTAAGTTTTTCAGGCATAAAGCCCTTGCCGTTGTCTATGATTTCAACCTTGAGAGTATTTGGCCTGTCATCGAAGACAACCTCAATGCGCGTGCAGCCGGAATGCTTACAGGCATTCCGCAGGGATTCCTGAATAATCCGGTAAACAAAAAGAGACTCTCTCGGGGGCAGCTTTTCAGGGGGACTCTCCGCACGGCAGATTATCTCAACACTTTCACTGTGAAGTGACTGGATTCTGCACTCTGAACGGACAGCCTCCAGAATACCTAATTCATCAAGTATCGATGGGTGCAGCTGGCGGGACATATCGTGAATAAAAGTTGACAGATCAGCAAGCTCGCCGTTGACCTTGGCCAGATCCTGGCCAATAACAGATTCTTTAGCCTTTCGTGCCGCCATCTCGACCCTGCCGATTTCTATCGCCAGATATGCTATACGCTGGGTAAGGTCATCATGCAGCTCCAGGGCAAGCCGTTTGTGTTCCTCTTCCTGAAAACTCAGCAGCTTTATAGCCAGCGCCTGCAAATCATCCTTGCCCTTCTTGAGCTCTATAGTCCTTTTTTCGACTATCTCCTCGAGATGGCCGATAGCCTCCCGCTGCTGCTGCTGGGCTTTCTTAAGGTTTTCGAAAACACGCGTATATGGCATCATAAGCCCGGCCTGAACTATCGCCCTGAAAACCAGATAAAAAGATCCTGCACGAACTATATGAGCAGCGAAATATGTTCTTGCATACACATTAGGGAATGAAAAAAAGATTATCTCAAAAAACACTTTGAGAATTACAGCGGTTATCAAAAGCAGGACAAACTCGCCTCCTAACTGCTTTCGACGGCTGAAAATCACAATAGCCGATGCAAAAAAGATAGCGGAAATCAAATATTCGCTATTCGTCTTGAAAGCGGTGAAACCCTCGCCGCCGGCATAGCAAACCGGAAAAAATTCCCAGTAAGCAATACTCATCATTAAAAAAGAGGTAGCCAGACCATAGACAAGCAGCATTGTTTGCTCGCTTATTTTTTTACTTGCGAACCTGGGCAGCACCAACAGCGATAGACTCTCAATATACCTTGCCGCTATCCAGAATTGTGCAGACTGATTAGAACCATCCTCATACAGAATACTTATTCCCTTATATGCTATAAAGTGAAACATGTCAAAAAAACCTATTGCCAGATAAGCAATCCCTATAAAAATCAGGAAACGGTTATTTGTGAAGGAACGGGAATTCCAGGCAAGGATAAAAATGCAGAACGAAACGATAACAACAAACAGTTCTATAATCATGTGAAAGAATGCATGATTATTCAGGCTCAAGAACCGCAGGGTCAGGATAATCGCAGTCCAAAAGATGATAAGCATAATTTGTGATTTAATATTTTTGAAAAGCCAGAGCAATTTTTTATTCCGTATTATTTAGACACTTGGGTTTTGAGCCATTCTTCCGCTTGTTCTTTTGTGTTTATAATCTCTTCAAGCTGGAGTTTTTTGAGCTCTTTTAGTATTCTGCCGACAGTCGGGCCCTTTGGGCAGCCGGCATGTATAACATCATCGCCAGTAAGCAGCGGCTCGGGAATTACGTTTTCACGGTCAAACCCTGAGCAGATGCTGCGATTTTTCTCAAAGCCGTTCATATCTCCGCCGGTTGCCCTGAGCCAGGCCTCGCTGAGCATAACCAGCATCTGATACTCACTGCACGCATAAAGCTCCTTGAGCCTGGAGAGCTCAATTTTTTCAGAAGCAAAATCCTTGAAGTTTTCAAGCATCCACAAAGCGTGTGAATAACGCTTATTACTTAACTTTAACTTTTTAAGATACTTACATGTTTTTTCACGCTGCGCGGCGACAAAAACCGCAGCCAGTCCCAGCGGCATCCCCAGCCCCCCGCCAAGCTCTGAAAGTACAGAGATACCCGTCTCAATTTCAGGCTTATCCATACCCTGAAATATCTCACAGCCAAGGCCGGATTCAAAAAGCAGATCGATGCCCCGTGACGGGTTGCCGCTTACAAATATTGACTCAAGCTCCTGGCAGACACGTTCAATGCTTATATTATTTATCCTGTCTGAATATCTCTTTATTGCCTGCCATGTCTGCGGCTCGATCTCAAAATCCAGCTGGGCGGCAAACCGAACCGCCCTGAGCATACGCAGATAATCTTCATCGAACCTGTGCCGGGGATTTCCGATAGTTCTGATAATCCGGTTTTGCAGGTCTTTCCTGCCGCCGACATAATCTATAATCTCATCGGTGAGCGGATTCTCAAACATGCCGTTAACAGTGAAATCCCGCCGCAGGGCATCCTCTCTGGCATCGGTAAATTTTACACTTTCGGGCCGCCTTCCGTCAATGTAACCCTGGTCAGTTCTGAAAGTTGCGGTTTCAACTGCCTGCCGGCCAGTCATAACAACCACGACACCGAATTTAGCCCCTACGGTAATCGTCCTGCCAAAGAGATCGCAGACGTCGCCCGGCAGGGCATCCGTAGCCACATCGTAATCTTTGGGCTCTATTCCCAGCAGTTTATCGCGTACACATCCTCCTGCGTACAGAGCAAGATAACCTTTTCTGTTCAAACGTCTTACAACAGAAAACGCGGCATCTTCAGGTGTTATCAGTTTTCTGGTTGTCTGGCTGTTGTTCTTCATCGGCATCTGATATTTCTGGTTTCGCGGGTTCCATAATCAAAAACGTTTCGGCCATTTTCGACCACTCCCGCCTGTCATATACACTCAGCAGGCCATACTCCGGCAAAAGTGTTACCCGCCTGTGAGTTCTGACAAGTACGCGTCCCCCTTCGGCGGTCTGTTCGTTGAGAAGCAGCAGAAGCCGGCCGAGTTTTGACTTGAGGCTAATATCATAACTCATTGGGAATGGGGGATCTACAAATACAAGGTCATATTTCCTCTCCCCAGCCGGCAGCGGGGCGCCCGCTTTGAAAGCGTTCGTGCAGAAGACTTTGGCCTGTTCACCGGCTCCGGTTTTCTCAATGTTTCGTTCCAGCCGGCTGCACACTTTCCTGTTGAGCTCAACAAAACTTACGGTTTCTGCCCCCCTGCTGAGGCATTCAAGCCCGAATGAGCCGGTGCCGCAAAATATATCCGCGACTTTGCACCCTTCGGGCAGACCGTACCTGAATATTATGCTGAACACAGCCTCTTTGACACGGTCTGTTACCGGCCGCGTACTTATATCCGGCGGGCTTAAAAGTTTCATCCCCCGGTATTTGCCCGATATTATTCTCATAGTCCTCTTATGAACTGCACTTTAAATTTCAGGTTTCACTTTATAATCAGGCATAAATCAACCACATGAACGCAAACCAAAACCTTAAATACGGTTTTGTGACCAAAGCCAAACCTGAAATGTATATTATCTTTTAAACTCAGCCTGTGATAAGACCTCCCGGGCGGCTTGCAAAAAACGCCGGGTTACCCTGTCTTATTACCATACACATTGCCGGTTACAATTATCCAACAGAACCATTATACCCGAAATTTAAAAAAATTTTAAAAATATGAGTATAAATTTTTAAAATTTTATAAAAAAACACCATGAGCCGGTGAGATTTCTCTTGATTTGGTTAGATTTCCCAATTATACTCTACGCGCGTTCGGCAGCTTTGAATTGTTGAAACTGCCGGTTAAACATAGATTTGTACGACAGGCACTGCGGAAGCAGAGTCGGAAAGCTGAATTTTGTTAAAGGATTTTGTTCCTTTTACATATATTTACAATAAATGCGTAAAAAAATGAGTAGTATTTCAATAAATCTTGCGGTAATTTCTAAAGGCTGCAACTTTCAAATATAGTTAAATCTACACCCAGATTGCGCATTGTATGCTATACCTGGTTTCTCCCCAGGCACGCTTTCCTCTCATTCCAAGTCTGCTTCAAATCTTAAATTTTGAGTAATAACAGACTTATGGAAGATAAATATGGATATATACAGCATTTTCGGAACCGTCCCAGTGACGGCACTCGTCGGAATTGGAACCGGCGTTGTCGGCTTTGCCGTAGCCGTTATCGGAAGATACTTTTATGACAAAATGAACGCGGCGAAAATCGAGGCCGAACACAAAAAATGGGCAGATGAAGCAAGAAAAGAAGCTGATAACATTATAAAAGCCGCGAAACTTGAGGCTTCATCAGAACTTATCAAACGCCGTGAAGAGAGCACCCAGGAATTTAACCAGATCCGCAACGAACTTCGTGAACAGGAAAAACGCCTGACTCGGCGTGAAGACGCCGCCCAGAGACTTTCTGAGCTCGCGGCGGAAAAGGAAAAACAGATCGAACTCTCCGAAAGGCGCATGAGCGACCGCCAGACAGCCGTCGATAGAAAAGAGAAACAGATCACCGAAATTATGAATGAGCAGAAGAAAAAACTCTTCCAGCTCACCAACATGAATGTCGATGAGGCCCGTGAATTGCTCCTGAAACGCCTTGAAGATGAGTGTGAATACGAGATGAACACGCTTATCAAGAAGAAAATCGAGGAGACAAACGACACAGTCGAGCAAAAAGCGCGGGAAATCATCAGCCTTTCAATACAGCGTTATGCGGCTGACCAGGCATGTGAAAACTGTGTGGCCTCGGTTGACATTCCCAACGATGACATGAAGGGCCGCATTATCGGCCGCGAAGGACGTAATATCAGGGCCTTCGAGATGGCTACCGGCGTTGACGTGATAGTCGATGACACGCCAGGTGTGATAGTAATCAGCTGTTTTGACCCGATTCGGCGTGAAACCGCCCGCCTTTCGATGGAAAAACTTATCCAGGACGGACGTATTCATCCAACCCGCATTGAAGAAATCGTCGCCCAGTCTCTCAAAGAGGTTAAGGCCAAGGTACTCCAGATCGGCAAAGAGGCCGCTGTCGAGGTTGATGTCCGCGGGCTCAATAACCGGATCCTCGAGAAACTCGGCACCCTGCACTTTAGAACAAGTTACGGCCAAAATGTTCTCCGCCATGATATAGAAGTAGCCTTCCTGGCACAGGTTATGGCAGATGAACTCGGCCTTGACGGCTCAGTCGCACGCCGTGCAGGTCTGCTCCATGACATCGGAAAGGCGATGGATCACGAGGTCGAAGGCGGCCACCCGGCGATCGGAGCCAACTTCCTGAAGCGGTTCAGTGAATCGTCAGTCATTATTAACTGTGTCGAGGCTCACCACGGTGATGTTGTGGCAGATAACCCATACAGCCCGCTTATCGCCGCCGCCGATGCCATTAGCGCTGCACGCCCGGGAGCAAGACGCGAAACACTTGAACGCTACGTCAAGAGGCTCGAAAAACTCGAAGAAATCGCCAGCAGTTTCCGCGGCGTAACAAACTGTTATGCAATACAGGCCGGCCGCGAGGTCAGGGTTATTATAGACGCCGAAAACGTCAATGACGAAGCCGCGACCAAGGTTGCCCGTGATATCGCCAAAAAGATCGAAGACGAAATGACCTATCCCGGCGAAATTAAGGTAACACTTCTTCGTGAACTGCGTTGCGTTGAGTACGCACGATAAACAACCGCTAAACCGGATACCCCACCATGAAAGTTAACATACTATGTATAGGCGATGTCGTAGGCAAACCGGGCAGGAACGTCCTTGCCGAGAAGCTGGCGGGCATTGTCAGCTCACATAGTATAGACTGCGTGGTTGTAAACGCGGAAAACGCGGCAGGCGGCTCGGGCCTTACCGAAAAGATATACAACAAACTTATGCGGTACGGGACTAATATTATTACCCTGGGCGACCACATTTTTAAAAAGCGGGAAATCATCCCGATACTGGAACGCTCGAATAACATCCTAAAGCCGGCAAACCTCTCCGAGCACGCATCCGGCAGGACATACGCCCTTTACCGGACAGGCAAGGGCCCTGTTGTCGGGGTTGCGACACTGCTTGGCAGGGTTTTTATGAAACCGGCAAACTGCCCCTTTGAAGCCATCGACAGACTGCTGCCCAAACTCAAAAACGAGGCGGATATTATTGTAGTTGAGGTTCATGCCGAAGCTACCAGCGAAAAAACTGCCCTGGGGTACTACCTCGACGGCAAGGTTTCACTCGTTTTCGGCTCACACACGCACGTCCAGACCGCCGACGAGCGAATACTGCCCGGCGGCACCGGATATATAACGGATATCGGGATGACCGGCCCGCATCAATCTGTTCTGGGACGCAACAGCGATAATGTAGTTAAGGCGATGCGGACGCAAATGCCTTACAAGTATGATGTTGCCACAGACGATGCCCGGATTTCGGGAATTATAGTCACCATAGACAGCAATACAAAACAAACTGAAATGATACGAAGAATACAGGTAAAAGCCGACACGCACAACGGCGCAGCCTATGACAGCGATGACGGCAAACCGGAGCCGAACGGCTTTTTCTACTAAAACACAAACAAAATTTAACATGATAATCGAAACAGTAACACAAGGCAGCTACCAGACAAACAGCTATATCCTGCGAGGCGATAATTCCAGCGAATGTGTCATCATTGACACGGGAATGGATAACAAAGAACTGCTGGCACGAATTGATTCGCAAGCCCTTAAACCAGAGGCACTTCTGCTGACACACGGCCATCTTGACCACATTATCGGGGTGCCGGATTTACGCGATAAGTACCCGGGTATCAAAGTATGCATCCATGAAAATGACGCCGCGGCACTCAACGAGCCGGAGAGGAACATGTCCGCACACAGCGCGATATACCGCAATTTCACTACCGCAGCGGCGGATATTATACTCGAAGACGGCAAGACATACAGCTTTGCCGGCATGGACTTTAAGGTACTTCACACCCCGGGGCATACGCCGGGCTGTATCTGTCTGTACTGTGAATCAGAAGCAGCTCTCTTTACAGGAGACACTGTTTTCGCAGGCTCTGTCGGAAGGACAGATTTCCCAGGATACGATACCAACGCGGCACATCAGCAGCTGCTAAACGCCGTCAGAGAAAAGGTATTCGCCCTTCCCGATGATACGAAACTCTATCCGGGCCACGGCCCCTCAACCACACTGCGTTGTGAGAAGAAGTATAACCCGTTTTTCAACGGCCAGGGATTTGATTATATGTAGCCGCCTGAAAGAGGCTTATGAAAATACGCGAACTTCATGGCTGGGATTTATCCCCCAAAGAGGCAGTCGCCCTGCAGAGACAGCTGGCGGGAAAGATTTCCCTGAATAAATTCCACGGTTCTGTAAACCTTGTCGCAGGGGTAGATTGCGCGTTTACAGATGCCGGCAAAACCATCCTGTGCTGCTGCTGTGTGGTTGACATAGCAAACTTTGAGACTATCGAGACGGTCAGAACTAAACTGCCGGTAAATTTCCCATACGTGCCGGGCCTGCTCTCGTTTCGGGAGGCTCCGGTTTGTATCAAGGCCCTGCGGCTGCTCAAAACCCTGCCGGATGCGGTCATCTTTGACGGCCAGGGAATCGCCCACCCCCGCCGGCTCGGGCTGGCAGCACATATAGGGCTCCTGCTCAACATCCCAACCGTCGGCTGCGCCAAAAGCCGGCTCTGCGGCGAATACAGAGAACCCGGCCCAAGTAAAGGCCAAAGCTGCCCGCTTCTGCAAAAGGGGGAGCCGACAGGAAAGGTGCTGCGGACGCGAGACAACGTCAGGCCCGTATTTGTTTCACCGGGGAACAACTGCTCGATCGACGATGCCGCGAAAATCACCCTCGCATGTTGCAGTAAATACAGACTACCCGAACCAACCCGCCGGGCAGACAAGCTCGTCGCGGAGTTCAAAAAGAATATTTCTTAATTATTCTTTGATTTAAAGTATCTATTTAATTATTATTTATAGTGATGCAGAGCAGCTTACTTCAAAAATCCGATAATCTCAGGCTCGCCGCGAATAAACGGCTAAACAAAATCAATAAGCTGAATTTTGCGCAGTATATGACCCCCTCCAGCACCGCTTCTTTTATGGCTTCATTATTTAAATTAAAACCAGGCCGGGTTTCTCTCTTAGACCCTGGCGCAGGTATAGGCTGCCTGAGTTCAGCTTTTATAGACAGGGTAATTTCAGAGAAAAACCACTCCAATATAGAAATCGACTCCTATGAAATTGACAGTTCAATAAAGGGTTATCTGCACGATAACCTTTTTGATTTCAGCAGTTACGCAAATACACACGCAATTGCAGTCAAATGGAATATTTATAATGTCGATTTTATCCATCAGTCTGTTGATAATATTCTTTCAAATAAAAGTTTGTGGAATCATAGCCTAAAGCAGTATTCTTACTGCATAATGAACCCTCCCTACAAGAAGATATCAAGCAATTCCCAGTACAGAAGAGAGCTTTCTGCCTTGGGAATAGAGACAGTAAATCTCTACTCGGCCTTTGTGGCTTTGTCAATCGAGCTGCTTGAAGAAAGCGGGCAACTGGTTGCTATAATCCCCCGCAGCTTCTGTAATGGGCCTTACTATAAACCGTTTAGAAGGCACATCTTAAAAAACACATCCATTGACCATCTGCATCTATTTAATTCCAGAAACAAAGCCTTTAAAGATGATAATGTTTTACAAGAGAACATCATTATTGCACTGACAAAACAAAAAATACAAGGTCCTGTCACAGTCAGTATCTCAACTGACGATACTTTCGATGACATTAAATACGAGAAATACAGTTTTGAAAATATAGTTCACCGTGACGACCCGGAATCATTTATTCATGTACCTTATGAATCAAATTACAGTAAACACAATATTTCCAAAATCATGAAATCAAGCCTGAATGAACTTGGAATTCAGCTGTCAACAGGCCCTGTAGTGGATTTTAGGCTAAAAGAACACCTAAGACTGAATCCTGAAAATGGCACATGCCCCTTGGTTTATCCCTGCCATTTTAAAGACTCAAGACTATACTGGCCAAAAGATGACTCAAAAAAACCAAATGCCATTGAGATTAACAATAAAACTCAAAAATGGCTTTACACTGCCGGCTACTATACTGTTGTTCGCCGTTTTTCATCTAAAGAAGAAAAACGAAGGTTAGTAGCAAGCGTTGTAGAGCCAGATATTTTTCCTAACTCAGAAGTTATCGCTTTTGAGAACCATTTGAACGTATTTCATGAGAATAAAAAGGGGATTCCGGAACTTATTGCCCGGGGGCTCTCTGTTTTTCTAAATTCAACTGCTGTAGATAATTACTTTCGCCGTTTTAGTGGACATACACAGGTTAACGCTACAGATTTGAAAAACTTTAAATACCCAAACAGGGAAACATTAGTCAAGTTGGGGAAATGGGCTAAAAAACAAAACCGGATCACGCAAGAATTGATTGACATCAAAATTGACGGGCTGATAAATGGGAACTATTCGTAAGACCAAGCACATTGAAGAAGCAATACTTATATTAAAAGATTTTGGTTTGCCCAAAGAACAGCAAAATGTACGCTCTGGTCTGTGCCTGCTGGCACTGCTGGATTTAAAACCTGCCGCAAAGTGGCAAAATGCTTCTAACCCTCTTATAGGCATTACCCCCATAATGGAATGGATGAAGTTTTATTACAACAAGGACTACAAACCAAACACTCGAGAAACCGTCAGAAGACAATCAATACACCAATTTGTACAAGCAGGCATAGCTCTCCATAATCCAGACCGGCCGGACAGGCCCGTTAACAGCCCTAAAGCAGTATACCAAATATCCCCGCATGTTTTAGAAACTGTAAAACATTTTGGTAAAACAACATGGAAACAAAAATTGCATGAGTTTCTAAATAAGAGAGAAACTTTGGTTCAACAATACGCAAGAGAAAGAAAACAGTATCTTGTAGCCGTTCAGATCAACAAAAAGAAACATATTCAACTTAGCCCTGGAATTCACAGCGAGTTAATTAAGGCGGTTGTTGAAGATTTTGGCGCAAGATTTGTTCCTGATGGGAAACTTATTTATGTTGGCGATACTGGAAACAAATGGGGCTATTTCGACGAAACTCTTTTGGCTGAATTAGGTGTTCAAGTTGATTCTCACGGGAAAATGCCTGATGTCGTAATATTTTGCCAAAAAAGAAAGTGGCTAATATTAGTCGAATCAGTTACAAGTCATGGTCCTGTTAATAGTAAACGACACATTGAGCTTGAAAAAATGTTTTCTAAGTCTCAAGCAGGAATTGTCTATGTAACTGCATTTCCCAGCCGATCTATTATGGCACGTTACCTTAATGACATTGCCTGGGAAACTGATGTTTGGGTTGCACAAGACCCGTCCCACCTTATACATTTTAACGGCGTTCGTTTTTTGGGGCCGTATAGTTAAATTACTCAACCAAAGGATAGGTTTTCCTGCGGAAATACATTGAAATAAGCGTAATGTTTGTTATAATTCGCTATAATATACTTTCGCAGTGTATCGGGCTGACGCGGCCTTCTGCGGAGTAAGTGTCTAATTCTATGCAGTATAATTGATTATGATGAAATACAAACGTGTTCTTCTAAAGATATCCGGCGAGAGCCTTTGTGAGCCGGGGGGATTCGGCATCGACGATGCCCAGACCCGTGAAATAGCCGAAATGATCGCGAAAGTCTGCAAAACAGGCGCTCAGGTTGCGATTGTAGTTGGCGGCGGGAACCTGCTCAGGGGTAAAACATTCTCAAAAGACAGCTATATACCCAGGGCAACCGCCGATTATATGGGTATGCTGGCAACGGTTATGAACGCCACGGCCCTTAGAGAGGGCCTTGCGATATCAGGTCAGCCCGCCCGTGTGCTAAGTGCAATCGAGGTGCCGGCGATAAACGAAAGATTCGTGCGGCGAAACTGCATCAGCTACCTCGAACAAAACAGCGTCACTATACTTGCAGGCGGCACCGGAAATCCTTTCTTTTCTACCGATACATGCGCGGCTTTACGTGCCGCGGAGATCGATGCCGATGTCATTATAAAAGCCACCAAGGTTGACGGGGTCTTTACCGACGATCCCGTAACAAACCCCTCAGCCGAGCTTATACCGAAAATAACTTATCAGGACATCCTACACAAAGATTTAAAAGTCATAGACCACGCGGCTATCAGTATCTGCCGCGAAAATAATATACCCATTCGGGTGATAAATATATTTAAGGAAAACAATATTTCTGATGTTCTCGCCGGCAAGGATATCGGCACCCTGATTTCAAATCAGTAAACTATAAAATATTATCAGATAAGAAATAACAGAATTTGGAGATCTAAATTATGCCTGTCAGAGCAATATTAAAAACCCACGAAGATAGCATGACTAAGACAGTTCAGTTTCTCGAGGATGAATTTCGCGGCGTCCGCACCGGACGCGCATCTACAGGTCTTGTAGAAAACATGAAGATAGATTACTACGGAAGCATGACTCCCTTGAAACAGATGGCGAGTCTTTCCATTGCGGAAGCTACACAGATACTGATAAAACCCTTTGATCCGTCATCTGTGAAAAATATCGAGAAGGCAATCAAAACCAGCGACCTCGGGCTTACCCCCATGGCCGACGGAGGTACGATACGCCTGCCGATTCCGCCGCTCTCAGAGGAACGCCGCCAAAAAATAGCCGCACAGCTCAAACAAATGGCTGAACAACAGAAAATAGCTATCAGAAATATCAGGCGGGACGCTAACAAACAGCTTGATGACGAGGAAAAAAGCAAGGTTATAACCGAAGATGACCGCGATAAGGGCAAGAAGGATATTGACGATATGACAAAAAAATATTCAGACCAGATTGACAATATCCTTAAAGATAAGATTAAAGAAGTTATGGAAGAGTAATATCTCTCTATGCGGTTATGACGTTGAATGGAATTAGCAGCCAACTCTTAAAAACTATAACTACACCATTAATCAAGGTGACCAAATGGACAATATAGAAAACAAACCAAAACGTCGTAAACCCACGCCAAAACCAAAAAAAACAAGTGAGGCTAATGACCATAAACCGAGCCTTGTGTTTGGCATTTTCAAGCTGCTCACAGTATTCTCTATTCTGCTGGGCCTTCTGATTTATTTTGGCGTCCCCTATGCTGTATCGACCGAACAGTTTAAAAGGTTCATCACGAATCGGGTTGATTCTGAGGGGGGAATGCTGCGTTATTCAGAGCTGAAATTCAGCTGGGTTAAAGGCATTGACATAACAAGCGTAACTTACTATGACCCGAAGGGAGAGCTAAGCGTTCAGGCTGCCCGGTTAAAGGGGCGTGTACTTTATCTGCCTTTATTCAAAAAGGAAATTGTTCTCAAGGATGTTGTTCTTGACGCTGCGGACGTTTCTGTAACAATTTTAACCCCCGAGCAGAATGAGCCCGCCGTTTACCAGGCCGGCGGGGCGAATAGCCCGCAGACCGTTATATGCGGCCAGGATTTCAAGTTCAGCCTGACTGGTCTTGCGGCGAAAGTCAAAAACTCCAGATTCAGAATAAACACACTTATAACAACCCAGGCTATTACTGATTTTAAGGTCGAGCTGCTCCGTTTTACCGGCGTTAATGCTGATATCAATATTGATAAACCCGGCAACCCCAGCAAACTTGATGTAACAATGAACATCATCGCCGATGAGCAAAGCTACCCTGTAAACTTGAAATCGGAATTCCTTACTCCCTCAAACGGAATCCCCGAGACGCTCAGCCTCCAGTGCAATATCGACAAACTTGACATGTCGGTTCTTCAGCCGGCAGCTACGGTACTCCAGATTCCGGTCAAACTTTCCGGTGTGGTTGATCTCAATATCAATACGAAGATGGAGAACAAAACCATCCGCCATTTCACAGCGAGCTCAAACAGCAGTGAGTTCAAGGTGAAATCCGAGGTTGAAAACATTAAAGACATTGAAATAGAGAGCATCACCGGTGATATATCACTGCGCGGCGACGAACAATTCCTCTATTTTGACAAATTTTACTGCTCCACGGATTTCGGTACGATAAATCTTGAGGGCAAGATACCTCAAAAGCAATTTGACCTCAAGACTATTTCAAATATCGGCAATTTTGCCCTCAACGGCAATCTCGATATTGACATCAAAAAGATGCTTGATACCTGCATGGTTATGGAACGGCCCGCAGGAAGTTTTACAGTTAAATCCGGCCGTCTGCTGGGTTCTTTTAAAATGGATAACCTGGATTCGGGAGTTTTAACCTCTTCAGAATTGAGCCTGAATGACTTTTCCGCCAGCTCTAACGGCGAACTGGTCAGGCTATCCAAGCCGGTACAGTTAGTCTCAAAGGTTAAGGTCGATTCAAAATATAAACTTGAAACGATCGAAGAGATGAGCCTTACAAGCGACTTTTTCGAAATAAAAAGCTCCGGCCCGGTCGAAGCGGCAAACTTCACTGCTGATGTTGACATCACCGGAATAAATCGATTCGTCCGTTTCGCAACAGGCAGCGATGATATGACTTTTGCCGGCAAATTCAACTCATCCGGAATCATTAGCCGCCAGAACGGCATGGCTAAATTTGACGGTTCGGCAAATATAAAAGACTTTAAAGTGCAGGATAAGATTAAAGACATCAGCATAATCGAACCGGATATACAATCCGCCTTTAAATTTTCCCTGCCCAGCGGCACATCCGCCGGTGAGGGCTGCTACGTTGAGGATTTCCGTTTGGAGCTGACAGCGGGAATGCTCAGGCTCTTCGATATGAACTTAAATCCCGACAGCAGCAGTCATAAGGCTTCCTTTAAGGCAGATTTGTCGCTGAAGAAACTTTTTGACTGGGCAAAACTAATCAAGCCCGAGCTGGCCGGCTATGTTGTAAGCGGAAAACTCAACGCCTCGGGAAAAGCGTCTGTAAATACTAATAAATACGCTGTTTTACTGGACAAATCGACCATTGAGGGGCTTTCGGTTATCTCTGAGGCAAAGACTCTTATCCAGCAGAAGAACATCTATGCCGACCTGGATGCTGAATTCGACGCTTTGAACAAGACCCTTAAAACCTCCAGGGGAGGGGTTGTCAAGCTGGATAATCTTGAAATGAATATCGCGGCTCTTAACCTGGGCAATGACGGAACTACCCAGTCTATCGATGCCGACATTACCGCAGATTATGACCTTCTCAAGCTAACAACTGATTTTATTAACTTGATACCTGAAAACATGAAAGCCCTAAAGGTTGCAGGTAAAGACCGGCTTGATTTAAAGCTCAAAGGCAGCTGGCCCGCCGCAGAGCCAAAAAAGATTCCTGATTCAGTCTCTGGAAACATTTCTTTCGGTTTTGACAGCATAAACTACAAAGGAATCAAAACAGGCGCAGCCAAAATCAAAGCCGCCATTGCTGCCGGCGTTCTCAATGTGGATCCTTTATCAGTGCCGGTAAACGAAGGCACGGTAAACGCCGATATTAAGGTTGATTTCAACAAAGAACTCTGGCCGCTGACGATAAAGACTCCTGTACGCCTGATCGATAATGTCTTCATAAGCGAGGAATCCGCCAGGGAACTGATGCAAAGACTCACGCCGCTCATTGCCACTTCGTCCAGATTGAGCGGCTATGTGACAGCTGACCTGACTAAATTTTCTATACCGCTTCAATCTGCGGACATGAATACCGCTGAAATTGAAGGATCCTACCGAATTAACAAAATCAAATTCAGTGCCGCACCGCTGTTTGACAGAGTTCTCAGTGCCTTTGGTCTTGACAGGCTGACCGCTCAGATAAATGTCCTACCGACAGATTTTGATTTCAATAAAGGCAGGATGAGCTATAAACGAATGATTATGGATGTTGACAATGTGCCTTTTGAGTTGTCCGGGGCTGTGGATTCAACTAAGAAGATGGATTTGCTGCTTACACTGCCCATAACCTTAAACGGCGAACTTGTCAGGACGAACCAGCTCCAGAACTCACAGAAGCGAGTCGAAGTGCCTTTGTCAGGTTTAATGAACAATCCTGATATTGAAGTTGAAGCCGTTCTCAAGCAGCAGGCTGCAAACCGCATAGATAATTTAATGAGGGATGCTTTAGGCGGAAGCGAGACCCAGAAACAAACCGGAGATGAAACTAATCCCGACACGACTGTTGAGGGCCTGATTAAAGAAGGCATCCGAAGTATTTTTGACTAAAAGAGGGCCCTGCCGGTTGTTGTTAGATTTCTTCAGCCGGATTTTTCTGGATTTTGTACAGATAGCTGTCCAGCTCATTTTTGTCTTCAAAGACATTGAGCGTAGGCAGCAGGTGGACAATTTCAAAGACTTTCTTAACCTGCGGCTGCATGTGCAGCATTATCAGCTCTTTATGGAGTCTGCTCAGATAGGTTTTAACCTTTATTATGATCCCAATGCCCGTGCTGGTTATAAGCTCAAGCTCTTTCATATCGAGAATCATCGTTTCAAAATCATGTTCCTTCAGCAATTTTTTTATCTCTTTGTCCAGCTCATGAGCCTGTTCAGAGTTAAGTCTGCCTTTAAGTGTTATTCTGACAATATGGTTTTCAAATCCGGTATTAAAGTTAAAAGCCATTTCAGGACTCCTCATTCTTTTGTTTTTCAGAATTATTCATCGGCATAGACTCGTCCATATCGGGGAATTGGCCCGCCATCAGCAAACCAAGCGGACGCAGTGTCTCAAACCGCATTATGACTATACGGATTATAGCTGTTATCGGTGCTGCAAGAAGCATCCCGATTATGCCCCACAAGAGTCCCCAGAAAGAGAGAGCCAGCAGTATCGTTACCGGATGCAGACTCAGCCCCTTACCCATCAGCTTGGGTTCAACGATATTTCCGATCGTTATCTGGATCGCCCCGGGTATTAGCACAACCACTGCCATCATCAAAGGATTCTCGTATTGCGCCAGAGCTATCGGCAGCGGCAGAAACGTGGCGATTATTGAGCCGAGATTGGGAATAAAATTCAGTATGAACACCAGAATTCCGAAAAATGACGCAAGCTCAAGGTTGCAGATGGTCAAAATCGCCCAGACCAGTATCCCTGTTACAAATGAAACAGCAAACTTTATCGATAGATATTTACTGATCTGATTACTGATGTCTGCGTATATTCCCTCGGGGATTTTATCCGGGTTATAACCGGCCAGAAGAAACATCAGAAATATCGCCACTAAAAATGAATTTGTAACAAAACCCATTAAAGTTCCAAACGATGTGGATATAAACGATGGTATCTTGTTTTTAAGCTGCTGGAGAACTTCGTCGGAGACCTGTTCTTTTTGTATGCCGAAACCGGAATTTTCCAGTTTTTCGGTGAGCATCTCAAGCATCTGAACAAACTTATCGCCGTAATCAGCCGCCTTGCCGGCAATTGTGCTCACTGTGCTGGCAAAAAAGAAGCACAGACCGGTAAAAATAAGCAGAACTATCACCAGAGTCAGCAGAACTGCCGCGAATCGTACCATCCTGAGCCGATACATCTGCCAGTCAATAAGAGGTTTAACCATTTGCTTTATAAACAAAGCAAGCACGAACGGTATCAATACCGTCTTTGCGTACTCAAGGGTAAACCCTATAGCAACAGCCGCTAAAATTGCAACAGCGGCAGTTGATATCCAGTTCTGTTCGAGCCGCAGCCGGGCGGCGGCTTCCCTGGCTTTCATTTTTTCTGTTTCTGCAGTGTTTTTATTTTTATCACTCATAGGTCTGTTCAATGTTAATGGAGGTAATTTACAATAAGTATCGTAAGCAGCGGCATAAAAATCAAGAAATATCCAAAAAAGTCTATTCACCCCCTAAGAATGCGGGCAGGTAAAACGCAAAATGAGCGTAAAATCGATTTTTGATGAAAAATATGACATTTTCTGCAAAAAACCCGTAGAATTACTAGTTGTTATGGTTTCCCTATTATGTTATAAACATACTCGGAATTATTTGGGTGTAAAAGTAAATCCCTTATTCGAGGTTCTTTAAAATAAGTTATACATATCATATGGGACATTACCCTTTGGCAAGTCTGGCATTACAAAAGCCTCCTAAACATTTGTCCAACAAATGGTCTCCTAAACCAGACAACCACTATGCCAGTCAGTGATGAGCGACCCACTTGTCATTGAAGGACTTGTCAATATCCATGTTCCATTTTGTGCTCCTTAAACCACAACCCTTCCCGGAGCGTCCTCCCCGGACGCTCCAATTTTTTGCGCTTTATTGGCGCTTTTCCCCCTCAATTATATTGCCAAATATGTTTGTTTATGTATAATTGCAGTTGTTATTTACACAAGTCTTTATTTAGTATGGAGAAACGATGAGTAAAAATAACGAACCGTTTATACTGGCTTCTTCATCGCCGCGCAGAAGCGAATTATTAAAAGAAGCCGGTTATGAATTTGAAGTCCTGCCCTCCGGCATTGATGAGAATGCCTACCCTGCAGACGGTTTGTCCGTTTTTGAATACGCCTCGATACTGGCCAAGGCCAAAGCCTTCGCGGTTGCACTTAAACACCCAGGCAGACTTGTCTTAGGCGCAGACTCTATCGTTCGACAGGATGACTCGATCATTGGCAAACCAGCAGATGCCAAAGACGCAGATTCTATTATACGCAGGCTTTTTGCCAGTCCGCATGAGCTGGTTTCTGCTGTCGCGTTTATCTGCATAGATACAGGCACAGAGCTTATAGACACTGATGTTACAACCGTTTATCCAAAGAAAATCTCTGAGGACAATATTGTTGACTATGTCAAAAGCGGCGATTGGAAAGGTAAAGCCGGCGCTTACGGCATACAGGACCCCCAGAGCGATAAGTTCATTGAACGCATAGAAGGCAGCTTTACAAACGTAATGGGCCTGCCGATGGAAAAGACTTCCCGATACCTCGACCGTCTGCTGCGGCTGAGGACGCAATGACCAATCTCTAATCCCCGCTGGAAAAAAAGTTAACAAAATGATTTTTTTTCATTGACTCTAAGGCTCAAGTTTATATACTTGCGATTCTTATCTTATTGCGGGGTAGAGCAGTTGGCAGCTCGTCGGGCTCATAACCCGGAGGTCGCAGGTTCGAGTCCTGCCCCCGCTATTTTCCATAAACCAACATAATAAAGGACTTACAGCAATATGGGTCCTTTATTTTTTGCCCCGAAAGTGCAAAGATATAAACTGAATCCTCCGATTATGCGGCACTTGCTTAACAACACGCCGGTTTTCCCGCTACAAGTGAAAAATCTGGGTCAACGGCTTTGACGGGGAAAGGTCAAACTGACAGAATATTCAACCGGGCAGGAAACCGAGTTTGATACCAGACAGTATTTTTCAGCTAAATTTGCCGCGTCTCTTATCTTGCTTTCAAATTCGCTGTTTAAGGCCTCGACCTCTGCGACAACGGAGACACTGGTAAACCTTAAGCCTTGCTTGGTTTTTTCGACAGTACCTTCCGCATTTGATTTATAGCTCAAGATCTCTATCTTGAATTTATCAAGAAAATGAAAAAATACGAGCATTATGCAGCTGTTAATGGATGCCACAAACAATTCTTCCGGATTCAACGTATCCCGACTGCCTCCATACTCTACGGGAGCACCAACCGCAATACTGTCAATCCCGCTCATTGAAGTCATAGCTTTTTCTCTTGCGTTCTTCGTAATAGTGTTCTTAAACAATTCCATATACAGCTCTCTTTTGGGTTTAAATATAACAATTAAAATCCATATTTATACAGCCTCACTTCTGACTGTACTGCCGCGAACCATGCCGTAAGCTGCCGGCAGAAACAGCAATGTTAACAGCAGTGAATACAATAATCCGCCAATAACGGCGATGGCCATCGTAACGAGCATGCCGCCTTCCTCGCCGAGGTTCATTGCCAGCGGCACCAGCCCCAGAACAGTGGTTAACTGGGTCATTAATATCGGGCGGACACGAGTTGGGGCCGCTTTACGAATCGCCTCCAATGGTGCCATTCCGGCCTGACGATACTGCTCAGCTAAGGTCAGCAGCACCACACCCTGCGAGGTGATTCCGCCCATCATTACAAGAATTCCGATCTGGACAGTAACCCCGACAGGCTCTCCGGCCATCAACAGCGCGATAAGGGCTCCCGTCAGTGCCAACGGAACATTCAGAATAATAAGGAAAGGCAACACAAAGGATTCATACTGAATGGCCAATATTACATAAGCAAATAAGGTGGCAAAACCGATTATCAGGCCCACTACGCGGCGACTTTCCTGGATAAACCGGGCCTCGCCGCCCATAGAAATCTCGACACCTGAAGGCGGCTCCAGATCAACAGCAACCTGCTCAGCCCTGGCAAGGGCCTCACCCACACTGACGCCGGCCGGGTCAGCACGGACAATGACTCTGATTACCTGGTCTTCACGGGAGAGTTCAACAGGCCCGACAGCTCGACGAACCTCTGCGATGTCCCGCAAATAAATCGGTTCACCATTACGCGTTTCCATGATCAGGTTTTCCAGATGTTTTTTGCTGGTAAGCGATATCTCCGGCACCATAACTCTAATCGGATAATATTCTGTTCCTTCACGATACTGGGTACTTACTATACCATGAACCAAGGTGCGTAATGTCGCCGCAACTTGATCAACAGAAACACCCATTGCAGAGGCACGGGCGCGGTCTATGTGCACGCGGTACTCAGGTTTTGTCATATCCATCGAAATGTTCACGCCGGATAATCCCGGTGTCTTAGTTAGTTGAGATGCTAATTTCTCAGAAAATTCATAGAGCATTACAACATCACTTCCCTTGATATTCACTTCGACATCCTGTTCGCCGACTTTTCGGAGACCTTTGATGGGTCTTTGTTTAACCGGCAGTTTTGCACCAGGCTCCTGCGACTGTACTTTGGCTACCAACGGCTTGATCTTCTTAACAAACTCTTCTGTCGTGATGTCCCGCCGGCTTCGCGGCACAAGCTGGATATCCAGCTTTCCTTCGTTACTTACCTCAAGGGTATAAAGCCCAAAAATTCTGCCGCCGGAAAGACGGAAAGTGCTTTGTACTTCAGGTAAATCTCCAATCTGATTATCTACCCGTGTAAGAATCCGGTCAACCTCAGCCAGGGATGATCCGGCCGGCATCATGAGTTTAACCATGACTCTTCCGTCATCCAGCTTGGGTAAGAACTCTGTCCCAGACCGAGACGCTAACCAAATACTTATGGTAAAGATTATCAGTGTCAAAGCTACAACAAGCCACTTGAGCCGTAAACAACCGCCCAGCAGTCGCTCATAACTTCGTATTCCAAATCCAATTACGTGGTCGAAAATTCTGGCTATCGTCGAAGTCCGTCCGCTTTTTTCGCTTCGCAGCAATCTATCGGTCAGTAACGGTGTAAGGGTCAGGGCGATCAGCAGCGAAACCACGACGACCCCGCCCACGACAAAAACCAGCTCACTCAGCAGTTCGGCAACCATGCCGGGGACAAACACAAATGGCAGAAATATTGCAAGAAATGTAAGAGTCGCAGCCACAATTGCAGAACCAACCTCTTCTGTGCCGCGATGGGCATAGTCTTTTACTCCGTCAGACTTTAACCGGGTGATATTTTCCATAACAACAATGGAATTGTCCAGGATCACTCCTAAAGCAACCACCAGCCCTCCCAGGGAGAACACATTTATAGAAAAGTTAGCTGCCTTCATCACACCAAAATTAATCAGTAGAGTTACCGGCAGTGCCACCATCATCACAACCACCTGCCGCCATCTTCCCAGGAAGAGATATACCACAATAACAACTAAGATCGCGGACAAAATGGCTGAATCACGTACACTATTGACAGAATTTCTAACGTAGAGACCATCGTCTTCTACGTAACCAAACTCAATGTCTGCCGGGATATCACCGCTGTTCCGCAGTTCTTCCAAACGAGCTTTTACTCCTTCTGCAACGGTAACTGCGTTAGCAGCATATTGTTTAAGCACTTTGAACTCTACGCAGGGCTTGCCGTTAAAATGTGTATTGATCCGCATTTCTGCATGGGAATCTTCTACACGGGCAACATTCCTTATATACACCTCTTCCCCGTTAGAATCTCTGGCTACGACAATATCTCTTATCTCCTCAAGATTTTCAAACTCTCCCATAGTGCGGGCGATAATCTCTCGAGGTTCAATGGTGACACGGCCGGCAAATGTTTCGAGATTTCCCTCATAGAGAGCTTTGGCAACCTGCGACGGAGAAAGCTTGTAGGCCTGAAGACGTTCCGGGTCAAGGTGAACACGAATTTCGCGTTCCATTCCTCCGACAACCTCAGCTCCGGCCGTTCCTTGAACAGAAGCCAGTCGATCTATAAGCCAGTTATCCGCCCACTCGCGAAGCCAGACAAGGTCGTGCTCGTCCGATGTCAGCATCACTTCAATTACAGGCAATTGCGACGGATCGGCTTTGATGATGACAGGAGGATCCATGTCACGGGGCAATTTCTTTGTGACCCTGCCCATGGCAGCCACCACATCCTGAAAAGCCACTTCAACATCCACACCATAGGAAAAATTTGCCAGCAGCGTGTACATACCTTCTATACTGGATGATTCAATGTAATCGAGATTATCGACGGTAGCTATTACCTCCTCCAGCGGATCGGCTATGTTGTTCTCGATATCATCAGCTGTAGCACCGGACCACCAGATATGGATTTTTACCATAGGATAGGAGACATCCGGTAAATAATTCACATCAAGCTGCGTGAGGCTAAAAAGACCGGCGGCAAAGGTCGCAACAACTAATACGGTAACCGCTACGGGGCGTTTGAGTGCAATATCTGTTATCTTCATTGTTTCTCTTCTCCTGATATTTTCTCAGTGGTTGCAGTCGATGAAGTATCGCCCACCTGAACTGCGGCTCCATCCTTGAGATTCAAGTTGCCGGCTACAACAACGATTTCACCGCCTTTCAAGCCTTCGGTGATCTGTATATACTCTTGTTGCTCCAACCCTGTCTTAACTTGTCTCATGTGGGCTTTGCCATCTTCAATAACATAAACGATCCTGCTGCCTCTGGGGGTTGCTATTATGGCTGAATCAGGAACGACGAGGGCATCATCGACCACACGGCCCTGCACCGATACTCTGGCAAAAAGATGGGGTATCAGCTCGACCGGTTCAACAATCTTCAGCTCAATGATACGAGTGCGGGATTCCATTTCGATGCGTGGGTAAACCCTCGCGATTTTTGCATTAAATGTCTTTCCTGGAAACGCATCCAGCCGCACAACAGCTTCAGTCTCTTTGCGGATCTGGGCAGCGCTGCTTTCCGGCAGTCCCGCCCGAACCACCAGAGATGATGTGTCCATCATTTTGAGTAACTTTGCCCGAGGCGTAGCCAGGTCGCCCGGCCGAACATATACCTCCGTAATAATGCCGGGAAACGGAGATGTAAGAAAACATTCATCAAGTTTTGCCTGAGCAAGAGCCAGCTTTGCAGCTGCCTCATCTACATCAGCCTGTGCCACCGCAATCTCTGTTTTTGTCGGCCCGGCTTCTAGCATGGACAGCCTTTCCTTAGCGGCCCCTAACTGTGTATGGCATTTTATGTAATCGACTCTCGCCTTCTCGGCCATTTCACCAGGCAGAGAACCGTTTTCAACAAGCGACTTGATCCGGTCTAAGTCTTTTTTTGCAAAATCCGTGCAATCCTCAAAATGCCGAACAGATTCTTTTGCCTCAGCGATCTCTTCCGGACGTGCACCGGCCATAAGGTCAGCCAGCCTTGCTTCGGTTACGGCCAGTGCCGCCTGAGCCGCTGCTACCTCCTGGCGATACAAAGGCCGGTCAATTTCAATCAGCTTCTGCCCGGCCTTCTCCACAAAATCTCCTTCCCGCCAGGGGCAATAAGCTATCGGCCCTTCAACGGTCGCCTCCAGAGTCATTGTATTTGTCGCAACAACATCACCCGTAGTCTCCAGAATCTCTACTATGCGTGTCTTTTCCGCTCTGGTAACCTCTACAAACGGAGCTGTTTTGGTTTTACCGGCTGTACTTTTATCCTTGCAGCCGTTTAATCCGATAAAAACAGCTCCACAAACCATGGTTATCAATATATGTTTTAAAATTGTCACTTGTTATCTCCTTGGATTATTTGATGTTACAGCTTTCTTTAGTTGGATCAGCACCTTCAATTTGTCTGGGAATCAATAAGACAGGGGACTGCGAATGACGTATTACATTGTGGCTGACACTGCCCAAAAATATCTCGCTTATAAATCCCCGTCCATGGCTGCCCATGATCACGGCACTCACATCTGTTCCATTTATTCTCTTTAATATCTCACTGACCGGCGAGCCGTAAGGAATTTCAATATCTATTTCAGCATCACCGATTTTTACCAATCTTTTTTTCAGCTCTTCTAGCCGTTGTTTATCAATCTCATTAAATTCATCCAATCTGTCCTTAAGGTGAATACCCAGCCGGGCTTGATCTTGAACGTGCAAAAGGGTTACATGAACAGTACCGCACTCAACAAATTTACATACATACTCGAACGCCAGAGACGAATGTTCTGAAAAATCTGTTGCATATAAAATGTGATGTCTCAAATTTTTATTGTTATCCGCATAAAGCGGTTTTCCGGTCTCTTCATCCGCCTTCAAATGAATGATTAGAACCGGTTTTTTTGTCTGATGTATGATTTCTGCAGCAGTGCCTCCCAATAAAATCTCATTGGCTAAATTGTGGCCGTGTGATCCGGCTACAATAAGGGAGCAGTTTCGCTTCTCTGCAATTTTCGGAATCTGCTCGCCGGCAAGCCCAAGTTCTGCAACTACTGTTGTTTTAATTCCTTTACTTTCCAGAATCTCTTTTTGTGTATCTAACGAAGACACAATAGAGTCTTTTATTTGATCGGGGAAAGCGACTTGCTCCTTAATCATAAAACACTGAGCAAGAACACATTCACGGGTGCCAAGCATATACAAAGCATCGGCGCATCCCAGAGTGGCGTAAGAGGACGGCGATGAATCTGTAGCAATGAGAACTTTAGAAAACATAATCACACTCCATTAAGGGTTAACATCATCTCCACATGGCAATCCCGCTGCCTGGCGGAACTGGGCTATCGCTGTGTTGCAGTCAGCCAGGGCACGGTAATAATTCATCTGAGAGCTCAGAAGAGCCGACTGGGCATCAAGAACATCGACAATCGCCCCCTTGCCCAGGTCATATTTTTCGCGTTCAATGCGCAGGGATTCTTTTGCCATCTCAACCGCTTTTTCCGTTACACCTACCCTTGCCCGCGTGGATTCTATATTTGAGGCGGCGGTTTCTACTTCGACCTGAATCTGAAGTTTCAATCTTCTTAAACTCTCTTCAATAGATCTCAACCGGCTGCGTTCACGCCTGATTCCCGCATCAATCCTTCCGCCTTCAAAAAGCGGCATCTCTGCGAAGAGACCAACCGAACCAACCTCGTTGTCTTCATCAAAATCATCTGAATCCCATCGGCTTCCATAGGAAGCTCGAAGAGAGATCTCGGGCAATCTTCGGGATTTGGCGACATCAAGCATTTTACGCTGAACATCCACCCTTGATATTAATGATTGATAATCCTGTCTGTATGCCATTGCAAGTGTGAACCCACGGTCAAGTTCATCCGGTATGTCACCGAGTATCAGCTGCCCTTTGATATCGAGAACCTCAGTTTCCGTATCGCAACCAAGCAAACTGGTTAATAAAAATCTTTGAATATCAAGCGTATTACGCTCACGAAGCAATTGCTGTTCAATATCTGCAAGCCGGACTTCGGTTCGCAGCAAATCAACATGTGCGGCTTTTTGTGCTTCCATTAATTCTTTGGTCCTTTTAAAATGCTCCCGGAGTGTTTCCTGAGAAAAGATCAGCGAATTGATAACCTCCTTCTGGCCGAGCATCGAATAAAATACACTTGTAATATTGAAGACAAGCTCCCTTTGGCTGTGAGCCAGTTGATGTTGAGCCGACTTGGCAAGCAAGTCAGCCGCCTTGACCTGATTTTGAAGACGCCCGCCTGTGTATAAAGGCATGTTCAATACAATATCTCCGGAGACTAGGTCGTCGGTGAATTGTAACACTTCTGAGGTTCCGGGCCTTCTGGGCTGAATCAGTCTATCTTCTCTAAAATGTTCATATCCGCCTTCTGCGCTAATAGTTGGCCATAAGGCTCCTTCTGCGATATCCTTACCTGCCAGAGAGGTCTCGGTATCCCATTGTCTCTGCATTATTTCAGGGTTATTTTCAAATGCAGTTTCAAGGCACTGCTCAAGAGTTAATTCTAATCCACACTTTTGAGCAGCAGAAACATCTTGTGAATCAGATACGTTGTCATAAGACTGACCTTTTAGAGTTTCCTTAAGCGGCTGTTTGAGCTTGACTGTTTCCGGTTTGCGGTAAATATCCTGATTACCTGCTGTGCAGCCGGATCCCTTGATTACTGCAAGTACTGTTAATGTTATGATAAATGTATTTTTCATTAGAAAACCTTTTGTCAGTAATGACGTTCAAATGTTGAAAAACATCAATTGTTTGAAAGCATTTATACGCTGTTATGTAAGATATCCATTTCTGTCAACACACCAGTAATATTCCCTTTTTTATCTGTCACAATGACTTTGTATTCATGTTTTCTCTTCATTTTCTGGGCTATTTCTGATATTGGAGCGTCATACCTGATGTTGAGCACAGGCATAAGCTCTACCTGATCAAGCCTTCTATCAAGTGACACTTGATCCGCCAAAAGATTGATAAGCGATTCAGCAGTCAGCACTCCTGCTGGTTTATTATCATCTGATAAAACGATTATTGAATGTATATGTTCCTCATCCAGCATCTTTATCGCATCATGTAAAGTTGCTTTATTATGAAGGGCAAATACACCTACTGCCATAATGTCCTGAGCTGTTTCTTCAGGTGTTTTACCAAATATTTTTGGAGTAAACTTAATATACCATGCAGCAGACTGAACCTGAATGATATAGGCAATGGCTATGATCAGAGCTATATCAGAGCCCTGTTTCCCAAAAACAGTCATAGCAATAGCCAGTGCGATAGAGAGATTCCGCATCACCGTTCCGTAAACCAGAGCAATTGCATCCTCTCGAGAAAAAAGCAGTTTCCCGACTAATGTACTGATAGAGAAGTTGACAAAATAGAGTATTATCAGCGGCACCAGGGACATCAGAAGCAATGAAGGCTGTGATATAATTGTTTTGGATTTTATTGCCATCGCAACAAATACAATACCTAAGACACCTATGGTGGAAATCAGGGGAAACTTCTTTTTAATGTCTTTATGATATTTTGCTTCACCGTATCTCTTGATAATGAACCGCTGAGTTGAATAGCCGGCAACCATTGGAAGAAAGACAATAATTGCAATCTGTTTAAACACATTTAAAAGTGGAATTTCAATAACAGCCCCCATTAACCACTTGATATAAAGCGGTGTTGCCAGGGAACCCGCAATAAGACCAATGACAGTCATCTTAATGGCTGCATTGATATTGCCTCTGGCAAAGCCCGTCCACGAAATCGTCATACCGCTTGTTGGAAGCAAAGCCGCCAGAAGCAAGCCAAGGGCTATAAGCGGACTGTCTGAGAAAAAGAGCTTACCAATACCGAAGGCAGCGAATGGAATTATCGCAAAGTTGATGAACTGCGTAACCAGCTGAACCTTCACGTCACCTCCAGAGAATACTTTTTTGATCTGGAGATTTACCATCATCGGATAAACCATCAAAAACGTCAATGGCACAATAAAGGTCTTTAGGAAAGAGGCATCATAATAATAACCGTAAATAAGACCTAATATCATGCAGGCAGGGATATTATAAACTAAATATTTCTGAGCAAATGCTATTTTATTCCACATATATTAACTCCGGGCGTAAAAAACGATTCCAATAAACATCTATTTTAAGCCGGTACAGCTTTGATATCGCTGACCCACTTGATCAGTATTTCTGTCAGCAGCGGATTCGGTGCTTCAAGAAAAGAAACAACATAGTGGGTATCGGTCTCGCAGATACCGATCGCCCTGGGCCGGACAGATAAAACCCTAGGGTCTGTAAGTTTTTTTCCAAAACAGAACAAAACCACCTTGGCCGCCATTATGGCTTTGTCAATAAGCCCCTCATCAATTCCAACAGTATGTTCATAATGGTCAAAAGTGCTGACATATCTGGCAAATGGATGGTTTTCGATTTGATCGCAGAAATACGAACAAATCTCATCGACATTCTGAAAAGCAACATGAGTTTTTGGAAATTCTTTTGAGTAGATTGGATATGTATCTTGAAAATGGCATTGTTCCATTGATTCATCCTTATAATCAGGCCTTAATTACTTTATTAATTATTCATTACTGAGCTTAACGGCGAAATAAACACTGCGTCTCTCCACAGGTATTTATTCGCAAAGCCGCGGTTTTTACGACTGAGCAGTTATTGCATTTGCCAGGCTTTCTCCTGACTGTACGCCGACAAAACGCCGGACTTCACGCCCGTCTTTAAACAGGATCAGGGTCGGTATAGCCTGAATCCCATATTTCATCGCAACATCTTCGGCTTCATCCACATTCACTTTTAGAATTCTTGCCTCATCTCTGGTTTCCGCGGCCAGTTCTTCTAATATCGGCACCTGCATTTTGCAGGGACCGCACCAGGGCGCCCAGAAATCTACCAGACTAATTCCCTGTTCAATGATTTTTCCAAAGTTATCTGAATTAGCTTCTATAACTAAATCTGACATATTGACTCCTGAAATAATTTTTTTTCAATAACTGCTATTACGGGCTGCTTAGTCCTTACAAACCTCAGGCACTTCACCTGCGTAATCATACATCTTCTGATTTTGTTCATACGCCGTACGGCATTCATCGCTTGTTTCTCGGGATTCCTGACATCCGGAAATAAAAAACAAGGCCAGAAAACCAACAGCGACCAAAATGGATATATTTACTGTTTTCACAATATCTCTCCATATATTAAAGTTTCGTTGTTTTTTAAGCGGCATAATATCAACATCTGGATTCGTGAAAAACTTGTACCGAATACCGTTGTTAAATCAGCCTATTTAAATAATTCAAAGCTGACTGATAGAGTTGCAAAAGGTATGCCAGAAAACTAAAAAAAGACCTGCATTGTCACAGGTCCATACAGATAAAGTGGTTAGATAAATGAGTGGAGCGGGGAATATATTTTGTGAAGCTCTGGGTATGCGCAAACCAATGCAGGAATGCGCATACTAAATGAAAGAAGTTTACAGTCCGAATCGGCGCAATTTCTTATACAAACCGGCCCTGGTTATACCTAACATCCGGGCTGCCTGCGATTTATTGCCTTCAGCTTTGGCTAAGACTTCTTCTAACTTTGATCTTTCGTCAAAATCTCTTGTCTTAGCAGATTTAACTTTGGAAAAAGGTTTGTTTGGCCCTGTTAAAGTTGCAGGCAAACTATCGAATGTGATAACCTTCTGACTGCTGGTGGTAACCGCAAAAGCGTGTTCTATTACATGTTCAAGCTCACGGATGTTTCCGGGCCAATTATGATTTATAAACCGATCCATCGCTTGGGGAGAACAGCCCTCTATGCTTTTGTTATATTCCTCATTGAACTGACTTATAAAATGAGAAATTAAATCCTGCAGATCTTCTTTACGCTCACGTAACGGCGGCACATTCAACTCAACAACATGCAGACGGTAATAAAGGTCATCTCTGAATTGGCCGGTATTAACTAAATCTGAAAGTTTCTTGTTGGAAGCTGCTATTACCCGAACATCAATTGGCCTTGGCAGACTCTCGCCAACCCGCGTAACCTCCTTTTCCTGCAGCACCCTCAAAAGCTTAACCTGTGATGAAAGCGGCATTTCTCCAATTTCATCCAAAAATAGAGTGCCGCCAAACGCAGTCTCAAAACATCCCTCCCTGTTTTCGACCGCACCCGTAAAAGCCCCTTTTCTGTGCCCAAACAACTCCGCTTCTAAAAGCGATTGTGTCAAAGCACCACAGTTTACTGCGAGGAATATCTTATCCGACCTGTTGCTTTCGGAATGTATTGTCTTAGCTACTAATTCTTTACCGGTTCCGGTTTCTCCTTCAATAAGGATGTTTGCGTCATTCTTAGAGACTACCTGGATCAATTCATAAAGCCTTTGCATCTTTTCAGAGCGTCCGACCATTTGTCCGAATTTTCCGCGTCTGGCGATTTCATGTTTGAGAAGACGGATCTCTGTTCGGGCCTGCTTGATCAGGCTCACATCAATCAGTGCTTCAATTGCGCCGATAATCTGATTCTGATCATCAAAAACAGGACGGCTTTTTCGCATCACAGGAACAACAGAACCGTCTTTTTTACGCATTTCGCATTCCACCTCTCCGTAATTGCCGCCGGAAAGCAATGGACAGAATGTTTTGCGTGTTTCAGGGTCTTGATTGGCACAGATATTCAACCTTAATTTTTCGCAGGTTTGGCCGACTATCTCAGATTCATTGTAGCCTGTTATTTCTTCTGCCGAGTTATTCCAGTAAATAACCTGATGGTTCTGATCAACCATAAAGACAGCGCAGGGTACTGTTTCCAGAAGTGCTTCTCTGAAATAATGGTTGATTTTGTCAAGTTTTTTCATAACTTTCATTCTTTAAAAGTATTTATCAGCTGTGAACTGTCCTGGGAACTGTCACCGTTCAAATAAAATTAACATTATTTTACTCATTGTCAACGTGATTCCTGCCTGATTGAAAGTGTTAGCGAGAAATTAGATGCATCTGGGCTATTCATACCCCTAAAGTTTACACGAAAGAATATCAACCTGCATTCGTAACACATTTGAGATAAACATCTTACTGCCCCTTCGCGGGGGACCAAATAAACCGTAGATTGCAAAGGTTAACAGAAACTGTATAATTATATTGATGAAACATGAACCTGTTCAACAAAAAGATGTAATTTTAGACAGTATTGCTGATGGTGTCTTCACTGTTAATAAAAACTGGCGTATCACGACCTATAACCGGGCCGCCGAGCAGATAACCGGAATACCTCGTCGAAAAGCAATAGGTTTGATTTGCAAAGATGTTCTGCGTGCCGATGTCTGTGAAAACAACTGCGCCCTGAGGCACACAATGGATACAGGTGAACCGGTAATTAACAAGCCTGTTTGTATAATAAGTGCGCAAGGCAGACGCAAATCCATTACAATATCCACCGCCTTGCTTAAGGACAAAAAAGGTCAGGTTATAGGCGGAGTGGAAACATTTCGGGATATGACTGTTGTTGAAGAACTGAGAAAGCAGGTCAAAAAACAGTACAGCTGCGAAGACATAATCAGCCGCAACCACAAAATTCAGGAACTTTTTGACATTCTGCCGCAGGTTGCCCAAAGCAATTGCACAGTTTTGCTTGAAGGCCAGACTGGAACAGGCAAAGAGCTTTTCGCCAGGGCTATTCACAATCTGAGCCCCCGCAAAGATAAGCCTTTTATCGCCGTTAACTGCAGTGCACTTCCAGATACATTGCTCGAATCTGAGTTATTTGGTTACAAAGCCGGCGCCTTTACCGATGCGAAAAAGGACAAACCGGGCCGATTTGCGTTGGCAGAGGGAGGCACCATTTTCCTGGATGAAATCGGTGAAATGTCCTCGTCCGTTCAGGTTAAACTTCTAAGGGTGCTTCAGGAAAAAACTTATGAACCAGTTGGCGCCGTTTCTTCTGAAAAAGCAAATGTACGGATTATCACCGCGACTAACAAAGATGTAGAGGAGCTGGTTGAGAAGGATATGTTCAGGGATGACCTTTATTATCGAATCAACGTAGTTAAACTCTGCCTTCCGCCTCTGAAGGAAAGAAATGAAGATATACCGCTTCTTGTTGATCATTTTGTACATAAATTCAATCAGGTTTACGACAAAAACATCTGCTGCCTAAGTGACAACGCAATGGCAGCACTTATGAGTTATGAATTTCCCGGCAATATAAGGGAGCTTGAAAATATTATTGAGCACAGCTTTATCCTTTGTCACGGCGACGTTATTGAGGCCAAAGATTTGCCCCCGGCAATCCAAAAAGATGTCGGAGGCAAGGATCAAAACCTTGACAATTTCAGGACTCTCAGACAGATGGAAGCTCTGATGATAGAAAGGGCTTTGAGTCGTAATGGAGGCAATCGTACGGCGGCAGCAAAGGAATTGGGGATAAATGCCAGCACACTTTTCAGAAAACTAAAAAACATCAATTCTACCAGCAAATAATTTTCCTGCCCCTTCGTCCAACTTTTAACACTGTTGCATATTGCACGGAACTATTTCAATTCAGTATTGCAGTACGCAATTAAAATTGATGCGGCATTTCTTTTACAGAACTTCTCTAAATTCGTAAGCTCTTTAAATACACACACTTACCAACCACGCCCCCTATTCGTAGAATATTAGGCACAGAAGTTGCATAAAAGAAGTATGGAGATTGCTTATGAGAATTGCAATATCAATTTGGCAGAATAATGTTTCGAGCGTCTTTGACTTTGCCAATAAACTTCTGCTCGTCGAGTTGGAAAACGGTAAAGAAAAAAACCGTAAGGAAGTTTTTTTGACAGAGCTAAGCGGACAGGAAAAAGCAATTAGATTGAGGCGGCTGAATGTTGATGTGCTCATCTGCGGGGCAATCTCCAGGTCGTTGAATGATGTCTTGAACAGCTCAGAAATTAAGGTGCTGCCCTTTGTTACAGGCAGGACAGAGCAGGTTTTGGATGCATACAAAACAGGACTGTTGTATCTGCCAAAATATGCCTTGCCCGGCTGCTGGAAAGGTGCCCGCAAAGGTTTTGACAGCCGGCAAGACAGACATAACAGAGATTTATAAGAATATTTTTCATTGCCTTGCGAGGCCAACAGCTGTCCAAAGTGTGGAACAAAAATGACAAGAGGTTAACTTTTTTGAAAGGAGACTATTATGCCAGGTGGCGATGGAACAGGTCCCGGAGGAATGGGACCAATGACAGGTAGAGCCGCGGGTTTTTGCGTCGGCTATTCAGTGCCGGGTTATGCAAATCCTGTTGGCGGACGTGGATATTTCGGCTGGGGCCGCGGCGGAGGCTGGGGTCGCCGTAACTGGTTCTATGCAACCGGTCTTCCAGGGTGGCAAAGAGCTGGATACGGCGTACCGGCATATAGCCGCGCAGGGTTTGCGCCAACAGCTGCACCACAGCAAGAGATAGACGCTCTCAAAGGCCAGGCCGAATACCTTGGAGATACGCTTGATGGGATACAAAAGCGTATTGAGGAACTAGAAAGCCAGAAAAACAGCAAAGAGTGAGATTAAGATAGCTGCGAATTTAGCTATCTCAGGCTCTTAAGGGATTTATGGGGATAGTGGTTCGTATAATGCACGGCACTATCTCCAGCTTTATCGGTAGATTCAGCCCTTTATTGCAGGGCTGTACAATAAGGTGGCAAGTGTTTGCCATCCAGTATTTAAGACCGCTGTATTTTTAAGTGAAGCTGTAACTAATTCATGAGGAGTTAATTTAATGCCGATATTTGAATACAAATGTAAAAAATGCGGTGCAAAAAGTGAATTTCTGGAAAAATCCGGCAGTTCAAAAAAACATAAGTGTGAAAAATGCGGCAGTGACGAGATGCAGAAAGTGGTTTCAACATTTTCTGCAGGCAGCAGCTCAAAATCTACGCAAAGCGGCAGTTGCCCAACCGGAACATGCCCATTAAGTTAGAAAGGAAACTAATGAAAATTGCAGTAACCTCAGCAGGGCCCGGGCTCGACGACCAGGTGGAGACTCGATTTGGTCGCTGCTTATATTTCTTGATCATTGACACCAATACGATGCAGTTGGAAGCTATTGAAAACCCAAATACAGTATTGGGCGGCGGCGCGGGCATTCAGTCTGCTCAGCTAATGTCGGAAAAAGGTGTAACCACTGTGTTGACCGGCAATTGCGGCCCCAATGCCTTTAGTGTTTTCGGCCAGGCGGGGATACAGGTTATAGTCGGTGTAAGTGGAATGGTCCGCACTGCCGTTGAAGAATTCAAAAGCGGCAGCTTATCCTCTGCATCCGGGCCAAATGTGGCCAGTCATTATGGTATAAACGCCCCACCTCAAACTCCCGCAGCAAATGAACTCTCGGCAACTGACACAGGAAGTCAAGGTTTTGCAGGTGCAGCTTTTGGAATGGGCGGCGGCCGCGGCATGGGCAGAGGAATGGGCCGCGGCATGGGTATGGGGCGTGGTATGGGCATGGCAGCTCCGATGGATATGCCTCGGGGCGGATATGAAACAGATGTCACGGAGGATACCGAAACGCAAACCCCGGAGCAGGAATTAGCCGCACTAAAACAGCAGGCCCGGATGTTAGAGCAGCAAAAACAACAGCTGGACCAAAAAATAAATCAGCTTGGCGGCGGGCACAAAGCAATTGCCGTGGTTCAGAAGGATAAATGTAATGCTTGTGGGATTTGTGCCGATGTCTGCCCAAACAACGCCATTACTATACAAAAATATGCTGTTGTCAACCCTGAAGTTTGTACCGGATGTGCTTTGTGTGTATCCGGGTGCCCCAGTGGTGCAATTATAATTGCCCGGCAGAATATCGAGAGCTAAGAAGAATAAATCAAAGGAATTATAATGCAGAAAACATACGAACCAAAAGAGATAGATACAGGATTTCACCCGAAAGGTTTCAGAATAGATAAAACAACATCCCCTATCAATTTCTACACTAAGTGGCAGATATCCGATGATGGCCGCTGGCACGATTGTAAACCGGTTGATTTTGATTTACTGCCTCCGGAAGGCTGGCTGAAGTGTGATGGCTTTGATTGGGAAAAAGATTTGAAGCAAAGGATGCCCTGATGAAGATAGCAATTGCAAGCGGTAAAGGCGGAACTGGCAAAACCACCATTGCCACCAACTTGGCATATTCTATTTCTCATAATGGGTACAAAACCCAATATCTGGATTGCGATGCAGAGGAACCCAACGGCCATATATTCCTAAAGCCGCATATTGATGTCAGTGAAGATGTTACAATTGGTGTACCTGAAGTTGACCATACGAAATGTACAGGCTGCGGGAAATGCGGTAATCTTTGTCAATACAGTGCAATCGTATGTATAAAGGGTAAGGTCTTGGTCTTTGAGCAGCTTTGCCATTCGTGCGGCGGATGCATGGCAATTTGCCCGGAAAATGCCATAAGTGAAAAACAACGCAAAATAGGTATTGCCGAATCAGGAAAATCGAATGAGATATTCTTCACCCACGGTAAGTTAGAGATTGGAACTATTCAGACAACTGTATTGATCAAATATGTAAAGAATAAAGCGAGCGGAAATCGTGTCTCTATCATAGATGCCCCGCCGGGAACATCATGTCCCGTGATTGAAGCGATAAAGGGGTGCGATTTTGTATTGCTCGTCACTGAACCGACTCCTTTCGGGCTTAACGATCTTGAATTGGCGGTGGGTATGGTAAGAGAGCTGAAACTGCCGTTTGCCGTCGCAGTAAACAGAAGCGATATTGGTGATGATTCGGTTGTAAATTACTGTCAGAGAGAAGACATAGAAATTATGATCAAAATCCCCAATGACCGTAAAGTTGCTGAAAGCTATTCACGGGGTATTTTGATGGTAGAGGCAATACCGGACTATAAGCAAAAGTTTTTGAAGTTATATGAAAATGTAAAAAGAACGGTAGATAATCCAAAAACTGCCGGGAATTTATATGCAAACGAAACCTAATAACTGGAATCTCGTAAAACGGCAGAGAGAAACCTTTAAGTTAAAGAAAATTAAAGAAAAACAAACATTCAGGAGAATTAAAACATGCCATGGGTAAATCAGGATTTATGTGTAGGCTGCAGCATTTGTGTAGATGAATGCCCGGTAGATGCTATAACAGAGCAAGAAAACCGTAAAGCTGTTATTAATGACGATCTGTGTATAAGATGCGGCAAATGCCATGATTTATGTCCGCAGGACGCGGTAAGACATGACAGCGAAAGGATTCCGCAGGAGATTGAAGCAAATCTGACAAAGACAAAAGATCTTTTAAGGTATTTTGAGACGCCGCAGGAACAGGACCAGTTTTGTGAACGGATGATTCGCTATTTTAATAAGGAAAAAAAGGTCGCTGAGATGACAATAGACAAAATAAAAGACATAAAAAATGTCATCAGTAAATAATAACCACCGGATAAAAGTTAAACTCTATAGCAATTTGCAGTTATGTAACGGCAAACCAGCAAGGAAATTTGTTACATGAAGGAATTAGTAGTAATAAGCGGTAAAGGCGGAACAGGCAAGACAAGCATAACAGCGGCCTTTGCCTCTCTGGCACAGGACTTTGTTTTAGCAGACTGTGATGTGGATGCAGCGGATTTACATTTAGTTATGAATCCTAAGATAAATAATAAACAGGATTTCTCCGGCGGCAGACAAGCCGTCATTAAAGCCGGAGAGTGCATCGGATGCGGCGTGTGTTTTGACATGTGCCGGTTTGGGGCTATCAGCCTCAATGGACCTGCTAATGAGACAATAAATAAAACATATACTGTTGACCCTGTATCATGTGAAGGCTGCAATGTCTGTGTTGAATTTTGTCCGGTTGGGGCTATTGAATTCAAAGACGCGATTAACGGTCAGTGGTTTATATCAGAGACCAGATTTGGCCCAATGGTACACGCAAAACTTGGCATTGCTCAAGAGAACAGCGGCAAATTAGTGACATTAATTCGCAAAGAGGCTAAAAGAATAGCAGAAGAACAGATTAAAAATTTATTGATTGTTGATGGCTCTCCAGGTATTGGCTGTCCTGTGATTGCCTCAATAGCCGGTGCAGATCTGGTTCTTGTGGTTACAGAACCCACGCTTTCAGGGATTCATGATCTTGACAGAGTCATGCAGCTTACATCAAATTTTGGTATTAAAACTCTGGTTTGCATAAATAAAGCAGATATAAATCTTGAGATGACAGAACGGATAGAGGAAGAATCCCAGGCAAAAGGCACAAAGGTTATCGGAAAAATACCTTATGACGAATCCTTCACAAAGGCACAGATAATGAGAGCAACTCTGATTGAATACACCGGCGGTGAAATTGCTGAGAAAGTTAAATCAATGTATCGGGAAATCATATATGCCCTGGGGTGAGGACATCCATAGAATGATAAATCGATCAAACAAGAACTGTGATTTTGAAGAATCGGCCGCCCTGTTCAAATATCCGCGGGCGGCATCTGGGCAGAACAGCAAAAGACAGATATAGTTAAGAACTTCAAAAATTAAAAATACCCGTACAAGAATGAAAAGTGCCGTAAGGAAACAATAAAGGAACTAACATGGCTACGCAGGCTTCACAAACACAGCAAGAAGATATAAAAAAACAGATGAAACTTGAACAAGAGCAAATCCGTGTTCGGATGAACATGATAAAAAATAAAATTCTTGTCCTTTCCGGCAAAGGGGGTGTCGGAAAAAGCACGGTGTCGGTGAATCTGGCGATTTCACTGGCACTTCAGGTAAGAAGGTCGGGTTGCTCGATATTGATATTCACGGTCCACATGATTAAACAGTTTTTAAAAGATGTTCAGTGGGGACAACTGGATTATCTCATTGTTGATTCACCTCCGGGAACCGGTGACGAACCCCTCTCAATAGTACAGCTTCTTGAAAGTTGTACCGGAGCCGTAATTGTTACCACGCCGCAGGAACTGGCGTTATCGGACGTGCGGAAAGGTATTACCTTCTGCAGAAATCTCAATGTAAACGTTCTGGGAGTAATAAAAAATATGAGCGGGTTTATCTGCCCCAAATGCGGCAATAAGACTGATATATTCAAGTCAGGCGGAGGTGAAAAAATGGCAGAAGAAATGGGGGTTCCTTTTCTGGGCAGAATACCTATAGACCCTGCAATCGTTGATGCCTGTGATTCCGGAAAGCCCTATATTCAGCAATACAAAGACAGCCAGACAGCTTTGGCTTTTAAGCAGAGTATTGTGAACTTTATTTGATAAATAAATACCAGAGAAGTCCGCAAACGGATAAATCATAATTGTAAAAGAAAGCTATGAAATGGAAAATGATACGAACAATAAAAAGCGCAATTACATTTTCGGCCCGGTTCCTTCCCGAAGACTGGGAAGGTCACTTGGAGTTGATCTTGTGCCTTTTAAAACCTGCAGTTATGACTGCGTATATTGTCAGCTGGGCAGAACCACAAACAAAACCACCCAGAGAAAAGAATGGGTTCCTTTGACGGATGTTATAGATCAGCTCAAAGACCATCTATATTTGAAGCCTGATTATATAACACTTTCCGGTTCCGGTGAGCCAACCTTATTTTCCAAGCTTGAAGAGCTGATTCTTAAAATTAAAGAAATCTCTGATACTCCCGTGGCGGTACTAACCAACGGCTCATTGCTGTGGCTGCCGGAAGTAAGATATGCCTTGAATAATGCTGATATGGTTATTCCTTCACTTGACGCTGGAAGCAACCGTGTTTTTCAGTATGTCAACAGACCCCATCCGGATATTACGTTCAGTAAAATGCTTCAGGGGCTTGTGGATTTCCGCAGCTTTTTTAGAGGGCAATACTGGTTAGAGGTATTCCTGTTGGCCGGAGTGACAACGCCGCAGGCTGAAATCGTCAAATTAAAAAGCTGTATAGATTTAATACAGCCGGACTTAGTCCAGATAAACACAGTTACCCGCCCCCCGGCCGAAGATTATGCCGAACAAGTGCCAAAAAACCAATTAGAGGAGATCGCCATTCAATTATTTGAGAGAGCGGAGATTATTGCCGATTACAGAAACGTTCACAAAGAAGAGGACTTCACTGCCAGACGTGAGGACATACTAATACTGCTGCAGCGCCGGCCGTGTTCCATTGAGGATATTGCAGCGGGGCTGGGCCTTCATCGAAACGAAGTTGTTAAGTACATAGAAGAGTTATCTGCTGAGGGCAGGATTGAAACAAAGCGGCAAAACCAGATGCTTTATTACAAGGCTTTAACATAGCAGCCCGGTCAATATGTATGCAGATATCAACTTATTGAGGTTTATTCTGCAATAAAACAAGATACCAGCTGAGAGCATTTACAAAGATTTTTTTGAGTCATACTGCTGCTCAAAACTGGTGGCTAAGACTAACGCAAAAGCAATATACGATAATTATGATTAATGAGGTAAAGACAATGGTTAATGTAATAATAAAAGAACTGGGAAATCATGCTCCCTTCACATTTTTTGGAGCTTTTACCGGTATTATAATTATACTTTTTTCCCAGAAACTGCCCCACAATATTTCATACAACATATTTTATACACTTCACCCCATCCATGTTGTTCTGAGCGCACTCGTCACCGCATCAATGTATGAGCTTCATACCTGCAAACACATAAGCGGTCAATGCTTTAGAGGCAAATGCAATCTGTGGGTTCTATTAATTATCGGTTACGTCGGTTCGGTTGGCATTGCTACCATCAGCGATTCATTAATACCCTACATCGGAGAAGTTTTACTGAATTTGCCTAATAGAGAGATTCATATAGGATTTATTGAAAAATGGTGGCTGGTAAATCCATTAGCGTTGCTGGGAACAGCCTTAGCTTGTTTTAGGCCGAGGACAAAATTCCCGCATGCCGGACATGTCCTGTTAAGTACGTGGGCATCACTATTTCATATCATAATGGCCATAGAAGGATCTCTGAATTGGTATTTATATGTGGGTATTTTCCTGTTTCTTTTTTTGGCGGTGTGGACACCTTGCTGTCTAAGCGACATTGTTTTCCCGCTTTTGTTCGTTAAAGAGGATAATTTTTTTGATTCGCAGGCTGATAAATGACCATAAACGAAATGTATTCCTGGAATTGTAATTTCAGATACAGGAGTGATTTAAAATGAAGATTGGATTTGGCAATGATCACCGGGGATTTGAAACCAGAAAATCAATAATAGGTTTTATCAAACAACTGGGTCATCAATGCATTGATTTTGGATCCGACAGCAGGAATCCTGTGGACTACACGGATATAGCGTACGCAGTGTCAACATCTGTAGCAAAAAAAGAGATTGACATGGCTGTATTGGTCTGCTCCACCGGGATGGGTATGTGTATAGCCGCCAATAAAGTAAAAGGAATAAGAGCAACTTTTTGTATGGACCAGATGAGTGCCGAGATCTCAAGACATCACAACCATTCAAATGTCTTATGTCTTTCAGCGGATTTAGAGGATGAGAATCTTATGCACAAAATAATAGAAACCTGGCTGAAGACCAAAACAGGCGGCGGCAGGCATAAAAGGAGAGTGGACAAAATAAGAGAAATTGAAGAATGTCACGATCCTCGAGAGTTAAAATGACTAAAATTAAACAGCGTATCGTTTATTTTCAACCATAATCACTGACTTATGCATATGTTAACTTATTTACAACAATTTAATCCTGTCTTTCAAGCTCTTGTTGGCGGTTGTTTTACCTGGGGTGTGACCGCCCTTGGCGCAGCGGCGGTCTTTTGCACATTAAAAGTTAATAAAAAACTTATGGATTTTATGCTTGGTTTCGCAGCTGGTGTTATGATCGCGGCCAGTTTCTGGTCACTGCTTGCACCTGCCATCGAAATGTCTAAAGAACTGCCAATTCCATCGTGGGTACCTGCTGCTGTGGGATTTTTCCTTGGCGGACTGGTGCTTAGGTTAATAGATATGGTACTGCCTCATCTGCATGGAGGTCTTTCTGCAGGGCAAGCGGAGGGAATTAAAACTTCCTGGCAGCGTACTACGCTCTTAGTTCTTGCTATTACTTTACATAACATACCAGAAGGATTAGCTGTAGGAGTGGCGTTTGGAGCAGCATCTGCAGGATTGCCGTCGGCAACTCTGATCGCGGCTGTTGCACTTACCATTGGTATCGGCCTTCAAAATTTTCCTGAAGGATTGGCAGTTTCTATGGCACTTAGACGCGAAGGGATATCTCGATTCAGGGCTTTTTGGTATGGGCAGTTGTCCGGACTGGTGGAACCAATTGCGGCAGTTGCCGGGGTTTTAGCTGTTGTAACCATAAAATCGATTCTTCCGTATTCCCTTGCTTTTGCCGCGGGCGCGATGATATTTGTTGTTATAGAAGATGTTGTCCCTGAATCGCAAAGGCATGGAAATATCGATCTGGCCACCGGTGGTGCTATGATAGGATTTATTGTTATGATGATACTCGATGTGGCCTTGGGTTAAGAAACACTTAAGAAAAAATAATAAAAACTATAAAAAGGAGCTTTATCATGTCAGAACAACAACTTCGTGTTATATTTCAACCTTCCGGACGAAATGTTTTTGTATTGCCTGGAACCAAGATAGTAGAGGCCGCGGGCCGGGCAGGTATAAACATAAATATGCCTTGCGGCGGCCAGGGAACCTGCGGAAAATGCCGAATTCAAATCACATCAGAGGAGAAAACAATCCCTTGTCAAATTGAAGAAGATATATTCAGCCGGGAAGAATTGAAGATGGGCTGGAGACTGGCCTGCCAGACATCCGTCCAGAATAATATGACGGTATATATACCTGATGAATCGCTGATTATTGCAAGCCAGAAGATTCTTACAAAGGGACGCGGGATAGAGAAAATTCAAACCAGACCGGCGATAAGCAAGAAATATGTCGAGCTTACTGAACCAACAAGAGAAGATAATAAACCAGACGTTGAGCGGCTAAGCAGGCAAATAGGCGAACATAAACTGGGATTGGAACAATTAAGAAAACTGCCAAAGTTTCTGCGTGAAAATGAATTCAAAGCTACAGCAGTTTTAGCTGACCATATGCTTATTGGTCTGGAACAGGGCAATACCGCAAATCAATGCTACGGTGCCGCATTCGATATTGGCACCAGCACAATTGTAGGTTCTTTGATGGATCTCTGCAATGGTTCAGAAATAGCTGTTACTTCCGGAATTAACCCTCAGGTATCGTATGGTGATGATATCTTATCAAGAATCGAACATGCCTCTTCCTGCGATGACTGCCTTGATCAGTTACGCATACAGGTTATTACCACCATCAATAAAATGATTGAGAGTATGTGCCAGGGAAAAAGTATTCACCGGGAACAGGTATATGAACTGGTTATCGCCGGCAATACTACAATGGAACATCTGCTTTGCGGCATTGACCCTTCAAGCCTTGGAAAAGTGCCTTTTGTCCCGGTACATTCAAAGGGCATGATGTTTTCTGCCAGTGAGCTTGGCATATCAATTAACCACCGGGGATTGGCTTATCTTTTCCCTATAATCGGTGGTTTTGTTGGAGGCGATATCACGGCAGGAATTCTTGTAACAGAGCTGGCTTGTGAAAAACCCCCTTATTTACTGGTTGATGTTGGCACTAACGGCGAAATAGCAATCGTTAAAGATGAAAAAATCTGGGCTGCATCCACTGCGGCTGGACCTGCCTTCGAAGGTGCCAGAATAAGCTGCGGTATGAGAGCTACCCATGGAGCAATAGAGAAAGTCATTTTTGGCGATGACCTCCACTGCAGCACCATCGGCAATGCAACTCCGGTAGGTATTTGCGGCAGTGGTTTGATTGATTTAGCAGCCGAACTGTTGAAAAACGGCCTTCTTTCTACGCACGGGCAATTATTGCCTGAGGATCAAGTCCCTGCTCGACTCTCCGATGCTATTAAGAGAAGAATTAGAAAGAGCGAAAACGGCCAGATTTCATTTCTTGTTTATGAGCAAAACAATGGCCGCAAAGATCTCAAAGTTGTTCTCAGCCAGAAGGATATCAGAGAGCTTCAGCTCGCTGTCGGAGCCATCCGGGCAGGTATAGAGATAATGCTGCGAAAGACTGATACTAAAGTAGAAGACTTGGAAAACATATTTATTGCCGGCGGTTTTGGCTCATTTATAAGAAGAGCCAACGCCCAAAGAATCGGTCTTATACCAAGAGATGTATCACATAATAAAATCAGCTTTATCGGCAACAGCTCTCTGGAAGGCGCTCAGTTAGCTCTATTATCCACCAATGCCCGTCACAGAGCAGAGGAAATAGCAAAAGCGGTAAATCATATTCAACTTTCGCTCGACATGGACTTTCAGGCTGAATTTGCAAACGCTATGATTTTCCCTGAATATCAAAATAATTAATCGAATAACAGCAGCGTAATGCAAGTCACTTAAACCAAAATAAGATCGCAAGTAAAGGCTTGCTGATTCTTTAAGAAATGTTATAATCTTATTTGGTTTGTCTTTTGTGAAATTTAATTTTAAACGGATCCAAAACCAGTTTTAATGAGCATGGTTTCAACACAGGGTATTACAGAATCAAAAGCCCATGAGCATCAGCAAAGAAATATGCTGGCTGGTATCATTCATGGAACGTTTTTCAATATGGCGCAGGCTTTTGCAGAACCTTTTGCTTTACTGCCGATTTTTCTCTCTGGTTTTACATCATCAAAGCTGGCTATTGGTTTGATAGTTGGAGTGATGCAGGCAGCTGCTGTACTGCCGCAACTGCCTATTTCCCGCTTTTTGCGACGTCGGCCGCATACTGCAAAACCGCTAATGCTTATTGGTATTTGGACACGATGCGGCGTATGGGGACTATTAGGTTTTTTAGCTGTTACAAGTTCACAAAAAAGTGTTTCTCTTCTTTGGGCGACCATAATTCTTATAAGCACATACTCTTTTGCCGGTGGAATTGCAAATCTTCCTTTCAACAGAATAATCAGTGAAACGATAATGCCAAATAAAAGGAGCAGCTTTTTTGGATGGAGGCTGTTTTTCGGCGGCTTTATGGCAATGGCAGCCGGTTTTGTGGTAAAATACGTGCTTGGCAGTAACAAGATGCTTTGGCCTAAAAATTTTGGCGTTCTGTTTCTGCTTTCCTTTGTAACGTTGATTATTGCTTATACTGCCATGTCCCTGCTGAGGTTTCCAAATGAGCCGGCTGGTGAATCTAAAATCATAGGCCCCTCGCTCTGGCAGGAATGCTTGCACGTTTTCAATATTTATCCTGTGATGAAAAAACTGGTGTTAATCGAGCTTTTGACTTACAACATGGCTCTTGTTATGCCTTTTTTGACACTTTTCGCGACTCAAGATCGAAATATTCCGTTGAAATACGTAGGAATTTTCATAATCTGTATAAAACTTGGTGCGATGCTCAGTAACCTTTTATGGATGCCTATTGGAAATAAAGTTGGTACAAGAATACTTATACACATCGGTATATCAATGGCTATCGTTTCTCTGCTGCTGATGATATTCGCAAATAGTGTCTTTATGTTTTCACTGGCCTTTGTCATTACAGGTCTGGCCTCAAGCGCACTTATGGTCGGCTACAATGGCTACATATTGGAAATAGGACCAGAAGAAACCAGAGTTTTGCTGGTGGCAATTAAGAGTACTATGCTTCTGCCGCTTTACTTTATGCCTATGCTCGGCGGATTTATTGCCGACAAATTGGGGTATCAATGCTTGTTATTATTGGGATTGCTAATCTTTTCTATGGCTTTATTTCTGGCACTAAACCTGTGTGAACCCCGCAAAGGCGACAAAGCATGTGGCCCCTGCCTGGGAAATGAATTAACCTGAATTCCTCATTTGAGCGGCGAAATTGGTTTGACTTTGCTCATATTTTACCGTCATCGCGGCAATGTAACAATCGAGCCAAGTGAGAAGATGTTGTACTTGTCAACCACTCATGAGACCGCTGAAAGACTCCAGATTTAGCCCTATTTGCTCTTTCAAAAGTGTATAGAATTTCTGGTTTGGCGAAATTTGCCGGACAGGTGTAAGCCAATCGGGACAAAATCGGAACGTAAAATCGCTCATTTTCTGTGTAAGAACTTCAAACTCGTTTACTTTGTTCATAAGTGGTTATTATTCAATAACCGGCAAGGCCGCGGAGTCTGAGCTTATCAGGAAAATCAACTTTTAACCGCTTATACTCTGCCGATGATGAGGGTTGCGTTGTGCCCGCCGAAACCGAGTGAGTTGCTCGCGGCGATATTGATATGCTGCTGTCTTGATTCGCCGATAACATGGTTCATATCGGGGCCGCATTTCTCGTCAACCTCTGTGGTATTAGCCGTCAGAGGAATTATGCCCTTTTCGATAGTCTTTGCGGTTATGATCATCTCAACCGCCGCACTTGCCCCGAGAAGATGCCCTGTACAGCTTTTTGTCGAGCTTAGTGCGACCTTTTTGGCATGATCGCCGAATACACTCTGTATCGCCATCGTCTCGGCAATGTCGTTGAGCTCAGTGCTTGTACCGTGGGCATTGATATAATCTATCTCGTCAGGGTTGACTTGGGCATCCTGCATTGCCAGTTTCATGCCGCGTGCCGCACCCGAACCGTCCGGCAGCGGCGCGGTTATGTGGTGCGCGTCGCCTGTCGCGGCATATCCAAGAACCTCGGCATATATTTTCGCGCCGCGTTTTACAGCGTGTTCATATTCTTCAAAAATCAGAACCCCGGCGCCCTCGCTCAGTACAAATCCGTCACGTTCAACATCAAACGGCCGTGATGCCTTTTCCGGGTCATCATTGCGGGTGCTCAATGACCGCAAGGCACAGAACGAGGCCAGCCCTACCGGACTGACCGCCGCCTCGGAGCCGCCGGTTACAACGACATCCGCCCTGCCGAATGCTATCTGGTTATAGGATTCGCCCATAGCGTGTGCCGCCGAGGCGCATGCGCTTATGACGCACATGTTGGGCCCTTTAATTCCAAGCTGTATGGAAACGTTGCCGCTTGCAGCGTTGCCCATAAGTTTAGGCACGCAGAAAGGAGAAACCTTTCCGGGGCCCTTTTCCAACAGCCTTATATGTTGAGCCTCTATCTCAATAATTCCGCCGATACCGGTACCGATGATTACCCCGCTGCGAAGAGCCAGCTCTTCGTCAAATTCAATACCGCTGTCTTTTGCCGCGGTAATCGCTGAGGCAACCGCGTATTGACTGAACGGGTCAAGCCGCTTAGCCTCTCTGTGGTTTATGTAATCATCCGGATTGAATGTTTTGACTTCGCCGCCAAACCTGACAGGATAGTCGGTCGTATCAAATCTTTCGATTGGGGAGACTCCACTCTTGCCGCTGCAAACATTTTCATAGAGTGTGTCCGCTGTTTCTCCAAGGGCTGTTACACAGCCCATACCGGTTATTACTACTCGACGTTTATTCATAATTAAAGAGATTCTAATATTACTTTTCGACTACTGTCATTATATAATCAACAGCTGCGCCGACCGTCTGGATCTTCTCAGCTTCTTCATCCGGAATGCTCATACCGAATGCGTCTTCGAATTCCATTACCAGCTCTACCGTATCAAGTGAATCTGCATTGAGATCATTGATAAAAGATGTTTCCGGTGTTACTGTTTCCGCGTCAACGCCCATCTGCTCGCTTACTATCTCGATTACTTTTTCTGTAACTTCATTACGGTCCACTTTGACTCTCCTGAAATATTTTAATACTATTCTTTTTTACTTTAATTTCTATTAACGTAATTTCAATTTGGGCGGTAATATACCCAACCGCCATTATTTTGCAACAAAAATATATTTTTTACATTGCCATTCCGCCGTCCACGCACAAAACCTGGCCGGTGATATAGCTGCTGTTATCGTCTGCAAAGAAAGCCACAGCCCGTGCGACATCCTCCGGCTGACCGTATTTACGGGCAGGAATTACCGCTTTGGCGGCGTTTTTTACCACGTCGGGCAGGTCTTTGGTCATTTCTGTTTCAATAAAGCCCGGAGCGATGCAGTTTGAAGTAACGTTTTTCTTTGAAACCTCACGTGCGATACTCTTGCTCATACCGATCAGAGCGGACTTGCTCGCGGCGTAATTGGCTGAGCCGGCCTGGCCCATAACTCCTGCAACAGAGGCAATATGCACCAGTCTGCCGAATTTATTCCTGACCATAGAACGCAGCGCCGCCTTGGTTGCCATAAACGATGCCTTTAGATTAACGTCGATGACCGAATCAAAATCAGCCGCGTCCATCTGCATCATCAGTTTATCGCGTGTGATGCCGGCATTGTTGACCAGAATCCCGATACCCCCGTGTTCGGCGGCAAGTTCCTCGATCATTGCAACAAGTTTATCGGTTTCGGTGATGTTTATACATTTAGTGATAACATCGTAACCTGCGTCTTTACAGACACTTTCGAGCTCTTTGAGGTTGTCCTCATTCATATCGAGACCGGCTACCTTACGTCCCTGTTTGAGCAGTTCCAGCACGATCGCCCTGCCGATGCCCCTGGCGGCACCTGTTACTACTGCAAGTCTTTGTTCTGACATAATTTAAATCCTATATTCTAAGTTCTTAACTTTTTATCTGTCGTTTCTTGTTTCAATTTCAAATCTGATATTACAAATCTCAGATTCTTAATTCTCAATTCGTAATTCTTCAAAGAATCGCGTCAATCGCCGCGGCATTGCTGAGATTGACAACTTTTTTCTTCCGGTCTATTTTTTTCATAAGTCCGGTCAGAACTCTGCCCGGACCGATTTCATAAAAATTCTCACACCCGTCAGCAAGAAGCCGTTCAACGCATTTCTGGTAAAGAACGGACTGCGTAAGCTGCCTGCACAAGCCGTCTCTGACGCTTGCTGCGTCTGTATAGTATTCAGCGTTAACATTCGCTATAACCGGCACTTGAGAGTCCTGGGCTATATCGCAGTCCTTTAATGCTTCTGCAAGTTTATCCGCCGCCGGCTGCATCATAGAGCTGTGAAATGCGCCGGCAACCTTAAGCGTTACCGCTTTGAGGGCCCCGTACTGCTCGGCAAGCCTTGCCGCCCTTTCACAGGCGCCGGTGCTGCCGGAGAGTACAATCTGGCCGGGGCAGTTAAAATTCGCGGCCGTCAACAGCTCACCCTGGGCAGCCTCATTGATAACCTGCTCAAGTTTATCCTCATCGAGCTTGAGCACGCTTACCATGCCGCCCTCGGAGGCATCTGCCGCTTCCTGCATCGCTTCGCCGCGTTTCTGGACGAGCTTTAGCCCGTCTTCAAAAGATATCCGCCCTGCCGCGTAGAGTGCTGTATATTCGCCAAGGCTAAGCCCCGCACATACATCGGGCTCTACAGTGTCTGCCGCACCGTTTCGTATAACCTCAAGCACTGCCGCGGACATCGTGAATATCGCCGGCTGAGAATATACAGTTGAGTTCAGCTTATCCTCTGGGCCGTTAAAACAGATATCTGAGACCGAATAGCCCAGTACCTTGTCGGCCTTTTCAAAGACAAACGCCGCCGCGTCGAATTTTTCTGCGACGTCCTTGCCCATGCCGACTGACTGAGCACCCTGTCCCGGGAATAAAAATGCTGTTTTCATAATAATAACAGTTACAATTTAACAATAAATCACAATAAGAACAAGGGAATAACAAATCAGCTTTTCCCATGCTCCGTATTCTATATTCTTAAAATTTTATAAGAGCCGAAGCCCACGTAAGGCCGGCACCGAATGCTATAAGTATCGAGTAATCACCCTTTGTAAGAATCCCCTGACGGACGCACTCATCCAGGGCGATCGGAATAGACGCAGCTGAGGTGTTTCCGTATTTGGCGATATTGATATAAACCTGATCTTCGCTAAGCCCCAGCCGCTTTGACGATGACTCTATAATCCTGGCGTTCATTTGATGGGGGATTATCATTTTTATCTGGCTTTTATCAAGGTCATGCGACTTTAGACAGAGATTAAACTCATCTACTATAGTCCGCACCGCGAGCTGGTAAACCTCACGCCCCTGGAGCTTCATAAACTTGTCGCTTTCATCTTCGAGCGGTCTGCTCACCGGATATCGTGAGCCGTAGGCCTTGCAATAGAGCGACTCCCAGCCGCCGCCGTCAGCTCCGCAGTTTGTATAAAGGACGCCCTTTGATGTATCATCAGTGCGGCTGACAACCGCAGCTCCGGCACCATCGCCAAATAAAATACAGGAGGTACGTTCATTATAATCAACAATCGTGCTCAGGGTTTCAGCGCCTAAGACAAGTATATTGTTATACTTACCCATCTTAACAAACGCCTCTGCAACACTGAGCGAATACAGGAACCCGCTGCATGCGGCCTGGAGGTCGAATGCAAAGGCATTTTTCAGCCCCAGCGCCTGCTGAACAAAACAACCGGTTGAGGGAAAAACCATCTCCGGCGTTATTGTGCCTATTATAACAGCTCCGATTTCTTCCGGCCCGAGCCCTGCCATCTCCATGGCGTTGCGGCACGCCTCGATAGAAAGGTACGCAGTTGTTTCATTTTCATTCGCAATGCGGCGTTCTTTTATGCCGGTTCGTGTGGTAATCCACTCATCACTGGTGTCAACCATTTTAGAAAGGTCGGCATTTGTTAGAATTTTATCCGGCACAAATGAGCCTGTGCCGCTTATATATGCACCAAAAATTTTATTATTACTGCCCATTAGCAGCTCCCTGGTAATTCGATTTCTCTAAGAAGTCAACTATTTTTTCGTTGAGATGTTCATTCCTCAATTTCTCTGCCGCTAATATTGCATTGCAGATACTGCGGCCCACACTCGAACCGTGACAGATAATCGAAGTTCCATTAACCCCGATAAGCTGTGCGCCGCCGTACTCATGATAGTCGTACTTTTTGAACATGACTTTAAAAGCACTCTTAAACTTGAGTGCTAAGAGTTTTATTATAATACTCTTACAGTTTTGTATCTCTTCTTTTACAACCTTTACTATGTTGGCTATAAGCCCCTCGGAGACTTTCAAAATTATATTGCCGACAAACCCGTCGCAAACAGCAACATCGCAGACACCTTTAAACAGGTCATGGCCCTCTATATTTCCTATAAAGTTAAGCCGTTTATCGCCGCGTAAGAGATCTCGTGTTTTCTTTACCATCTCGTTGCCTTTGCTGTCTTCTTCGCCGACACTTATAAGGCCTATTCGGGGCTTTTCAATGTTATGCATCATCTCCATGTAAAGACTCGACATAACCGCATACTGGTAAAGGTTTATGGGTTTACATGAAACATTAGCCCCCACATCGCACACAGCCACAGGGCCGCCGGAGGTTGGCATTACAATCGTAATTCCGGGCCGGTTGACACCGGGCAGATTACGCATACGAAGCTGACATGCCGCTACACAGGCGCCTGTATTACCCGCAGACACAACCGCATCCGCCTCGCCGTTTGCGGCAAGTTTAGCCATGACTGAAATCGAGTTATCTTTCTTGTGGCGCAGCGCAATAACGGGGGACTCGTCCATGCCAATCACTTCTGATGCGTGTACAAGTTGTATCTTACCTGACTCAATATACTTAGAAGGAATTCTTTCCTTGAGAACAGATTCATCTCCAATAAGAATAATACTATCCCCATCTGGAATCTGATCAACGGCCATCAGTGCGCCTTCTATATTGACATCAGGGGCGTTATCCCCTCCCATTGCGTCAACGGCAATACGCATCTTTAGTCTTCGTTCTTACTCAAATCCAGACTTATTTTGCTGTTGTGATAGCCGCAGTTACCGCATGCAGCGTGAGGCAGCTTTGACTGGCCGCACTGACTGCACAGAGAGTAGTTCGTCGCCTTCAAAGCGTGGTGTGCTCTGCGGGTGCGAGTACGCGATTTACTGGTTTTTTTTGTTGGAAGCATATCAAATATTCTCCATATACTTATTATAAATATTACGACCGGACTTTTGTCCGGCCAGATTTTTGTTCACCTAAATTTATCTAATTAAACAACTTACGCAAAATCTTCCACTTGATTTTACGTATAAAAACTAAAAAGAATACGTCTTAATAGCCTAATACACGCACTTTGTCAAGATTTTTTTCTTTCTCTTAAAAAGCAAATAAACGGCACCAGACGGCAACAAATTCACAGATTTCATTCTGTTGCCGGCGGCGAGGCATCTTCATAGAGCTTTTGGAAAACTGCTTTGAGCCGGCCTTTGCCGTACAAATGCAAAGTATCACCGATGGCCAGCGCCAGATCCGAGCTCTGCACCGCGGCGAGAAAATCCTGTTCAAATGCCAGGCCGGGGCCTGCCATGCGGGTTGCGGCGAGATTCCCCAGCTCGATATAACCGCCGCCGAGACGTTTAAAAGAACCTGAAAAGCGGTTTACTCCGGCAAAGCCCGCCAGCCTGCCGGTGTTTGGGTCAAACTGAATATAAACACTGTCTCCGTCTGGAATTGCATTTTTTGACCCTGCCAGGTGTTTGATTTCCCATCGCGAATTGTCGAACGGATCCGACAACACCGCAAGATGGTAATCCACCGGCTCATCCGACCCCTGGTATGACATTCTGAGCTTGCCCTCGGCGAACTCTATTGTATATAATAAGATTCTCGGATCATCTTCGCCGGGAACCTGCATTGCGAATGAGAGCATCCGCCCGTTTATCATCCACTTTACGCCATGCATATTGGAAACGTTTATCAGAACGAGATTTAAGTCCGGCGCAAGGTAAAAACCATCGTATCCGCCATCGTCCGTGAAACGTATCCATGCGCGGCCGCTGATATCATCCCACGTCACGTCGCCGCTTTTGCGTACCGGCTCTATCGGGATAACTGTCTTAGAGCTGCTCTGCTCCAATGTTTTATCGCTCTGCATCGCCTCTTCACAGCCGCCTACAAAAAGAAACGCCGGCAGAATGAGAATACATATAATAATATGTTTCATTGTTAAACCTCTACGTTTATACAAATTAGAATTTAGAAATCAATAACCGCTCTATTATACATTATCAGCAAATTATTTCACCAAATCTTTAAAAAATCTTTATTTTCGACCGACATAGTGTACATTATATGTGTACACTTAACAGAAAGGATACACTTATGAAAGCCTCAATTTTAGACATGAGAAAACACATGAGCAAGGTGCTTGCCGCTCTGGACAATAATGAAACAGTAAAGCTGACCTATAGAGGAAAAGAAAAGGCCAAAATAATCCCCACAACTACACGCCGGACAACAGACCTGACAAGCAGCGAGGCATTTGGGCTCTGGGCCGACAAATTTGATGACGATGATGTCGAAAAAGTTGTCAGGGAAATCAGAAAGGGACGCCTCGATGCTTTTTGACACAGATATTCTCATATGGTATCTTCGAGGCAGCTCAAAAGCCGCGAAGGTTATTGAGGACACTTCAGAGAGGCAGATATCAACAGTAGTGTACATGGAACTCCTGCAGGGTGCCAGAGACAAAAAAGAAATTAAAATAATCCGGGCATTTCTTAAAGACGCGGGTTTTGAAATACTTCCTCTAACAGAAAATATCGGACACAGAGCCAGTGTTTACATGGAAGAATACTGCTTAAAATCAGGTATGTGCATGGCCGATGCGCTGCTTGCTTCTACTGCGGTAGAAAACCAGCTGGCGATTATCACCGCCAACCGCAAACATTATAAAGCCATAACAGAATTAGAATTAAAAGTGTTCCGGCCCTGAAAATGAAAAATAAATCATTGAATATAAGGACAAATCCGCGAAAAACGTTATCATAATGGCCATGATAACAGCTTACGGAAAGAAATTTGACTTTAACGCCGTCATGGCCGCCCTTTTAAAGGCGATGCCCGGCTATGATGTGCCTATTGTTACACTTATAGCGGTACAGGAAAAGGACCCGTTCAAAATACTTATGTCCGCCATCCTATCCACCCGCACAAAAGATGAGACGACCGCCGCGGGCTCGCAGCGGCTATTCGCCAAAGCCCCGAATGCCGAATCGCTCAACAGCCTCCCGCTAAAACAGATCGAAAAGCTGATATACCCGATCGGCTTCTACCGCAACAAGGCGATTGCCGTCAAATCCGCGGCTAAGCGGATACTCGAGCAGCACGGCGGCAAGGTTCCCGAGACATTGGAAGAGCTGCTGGCTTTCGACGGTGTCGGCCGCAAGGTGGCAAACCTGGTTCTCGGCGAAGCGTTCGCCACGCCGGCGATATGCGTGGATATACACGTTCACCGAATCAGCAACCGTATGGGGATTATCAAGACCACAGACCCGCACAAAACCGAGCTGGACCTGGAGAAAATCCTGCCGCGTAAACACTGGATCCGATACAACACCTGCCTGGTAGCCCACGGCCAGCACACCTGCAAGCCGATATCGCCATTCTGCTCACAGTGCGTCATAAAAGACCACTGCAAACGCGTCGGCGTCGAGAGGAGCAGATAAGAAGGGAATATGAACCGGATATCTAACAATCTGCCGCAAATACTTGAATCGCTTTACCATACTTACAACCGCAGGGAGTATATCGCCAGTGATCCGGAGGAATTCATCTACGAATATCCAGAGCCGGCGGATATGGAGACTGTCGGGTTTATAGCGTGCTGTTTCGCTTATGGACGCGTGGCGCAGTTCAAGAAGGCTTTGCGGTTTGTGTTTGAGCAGATGGGCACATCGCCCGCCGCGTTCGTACACGATTTCAGGCAGAATCAGCGGAAAAGGTTCGCCGGCTTCAAGCACCGGTTCAACACGGAAAATGACCTGTGCGACATGCTGACGGCTCTGAGGCACATTCTGCGTGAGCACGGCAGCATTGAGAGCTTCTTCGCCGGCTTCTACAAAGAAACAGATGCCAACATTATACCGGCAATGACAGGTTTTTGCGGCGAGTTCGCACGGCTTCGAGAGCGGCTGTGCAAATCTCCGGCTGACAGGGGTTTTGGATATCTGATACCCGACCCTGCTAAGAAAAGCCCCTGCAAGCGGATGAACATGTACCTGCGATGGATGGTCCGCGATGACGCGGTTGACCCGGGACTGTGGAAGAGCATACCGGCATCAAAGCTGATTGTGCCGATGGACACGCACCTGGCGCGTATCACCGGAATACTCGGTTTTCACGCGGCAAAGACAGTAAATCTCAAAACCGCGGTTGAAGTAACCGGCGAATTTGCCAGAATCTGCCCCGAAGACCCGGTGAAATACGATTTCTGCCTCAGCCGCATCGGCATAGTAGAGGGCTGCACCGGCAAGCCCTCAGAATTCTGTCCAAAATGCGGCCTGAACCCCTTCTGTGGATAAGAACGGATATTTTGAAAGGCCAACTTTGCATGTAGATTAATCCTTAGTCATGCCCGTATGCTCCCTGGCACTGTTTATGTGAGATAATTTGTTACCAGAAAGTCTGGAGGATAGTTGTATAATTCTATAGTTTAGTATATACTGATTGTTTCAGCGGAAAAAATTAACAGTTATTCAGTCGGCAAAAGATTTTTTTGAACACAAAGTCCAATTAGCGACAACAGTGATTACAGACGTATTTTGTTAATCCCCACTGTTTTGCTATGTTTTCTAAATCATTTATTTAACTAAGGTTTTAGTTATTATGAAAGTTACTTTAAAATTTGTTATAGTGCTGATAGTTGTGCTGTTTGCTATCCGCACATTTGAAGGTTTTCTGACAGTTAAACGGGAAACCAAACGCCTTAACACTGATATTCAACGCGATGCTTTGTTGTTGAAAAACATAATAACTGCTTCGGTTCAAAGCACGTGGGTGTCGAACGGCCGTGAACAAGCGATAAAACTGACCGACAAGTTCAATATGGACGAACACCCAATTCATATTTCATGGAAACCATTTGAAGGACATGATGGCCTCAATAGCCAATTTGACGAGGGCACATTAAACAAGCTGAAAAACGGTGAAACCGTATCCTTACGTCAGCAACGAAGCAAAAGAGGAAAAGTCCAATATTTTTTCATCCCCCTGGATATTCCGCAAGCGGATGGAGTTATTCAACTGGCCGAGACATTAAATGAGAGGAGCAGATATCTTCAGAATGCGTGGACTCGCGAAGCGATTGCCGGCAGTATGGCTTTCTCTCTAAGCGGTGCCGTTATGTTCCTGTTGGGATTTGCCATAATAGGTCGCCCGCTAAACAAACTTCAGGACCGGATTAAAGGTATTGGTGAAGGAGATATGGAAAGCAGGCTTGTGCTTCGTGGACACGACGAACTAACGGCACTTGCCGGCTGCCTGAATGATATGTGCACAAAACTTCATACAGCCTGGCAACGAGAGATAACCGAAACAAAGAAACGTATTGCAATCATGGAACAGATGCGGCATATGGATCGCCTTACAACGATTGGAAGACTTGCTTCAGGTGTTGCACACGAACTAGGGACACCCTTAAACGTAATAAGCGGACGTGCAGGAATGATCAAAGATCGCGTAGAAATCCTCAAAAACGAACAGATTCAAGATAACGCCGAAAAAATAAAATTGCAGGCAATGCGAATGACAAATATCATCCGTCACCTACTTGATTTCGCCAGACAGACCCCTCCAAAACGAGTTAAAACCAATGGGGGCGATGTGGTTCGCCAGGCAGTAGAATTGGTAAACTGCCTTGGCTATAAGGCCAACGCCCGAATGAAACTACCACAAGATACTTCTTCGCTTGTGGTAGATATCGACCCCGTACAGATTCAGCAGGTAGCTACGAACCTGATTGAAAACGCTCTACAGGCAATGCCCGAAGGGGGCAATGTTTTTGTAACTGTAAAATCTGTACCAGCCAGTCCGCCCGAAGGAGTGGAAAGTCATAAAGGGCATTTTCTGCAAATTACAGTAAAAGATCACGGCATAGGCATTTCTGACGAATATCTAGATAAAATATTCGACCCTTTCTTTACCACCAAAGAAGTAGGAAACGGCACGGGCCTGGGGTTGTCCATAACATACGGCATCGTTAGAGAACACAGCGGCTGGATCGATGTAATGAGTGAAGAAGGCAAAGGAAGCTGTTTTACCGTGTATATTCCGCAGGAGTTTTTATGATGTCAGGACACATTCTTATTGTTGATGATGATCAGGACATGTGCGAAATGCTGCATGACGATCTAACCCAGAGAGGCCACCGTGTTCAATGGCACACCAGTTCGGAAAGGGCTTTTGAGACATTCATGCGTGAGTCTTTTGATACAGTCATAACCGACTTAAAGATGCCGGGACTCAACGGTATTGATTTCTGCAATCGACTCTCTAAGAACCGCCCCGATGTACCCGTAATTGTGATTACCGCTTTTGGCACTCTTAATACAGCTGTTGAGGCAATCCGGGCAGGAGCCTATGACTTTGTAACAAAACCAATAGAAACAGATCTGCTTAACATTGTTATCAACAGGGCATTAAAACATCGCTCGCTTCAGGAACAGGTTACGTTTCTAAAAAAACAAAACCGCAGAAACGCGGAGGATTTTGGCGAGTTTATAGGCAGAAGTCCGGCCATGGAACGGTTATTTGATCAGATATCCCGTATCGCCGACCAGCAGGTACCGGTTTTGATTACCGGTGAATCCGGAACAGGTAAGGAATTAGTTGCCCGTGCTTTGCATCGTCACAGTAAACGTCGAAAAGCCTCTTTTATCCCTGTTAATTGTGCTGCCCTGCCCGGAATGCTGCTGGAAAGCGAATTATTCGGCCACGCACAGGGTGCTTTTACAGACGCCCGCTCAGACAGACGAGGTCTGTTTACGGAAGCAAATGGAGGCTCTTTATTTCTAGATGAAATCGCTGAAATCCCGCTGGAACTTCAGCCAAAACTTTTGCGGGCGGTTGAAACAGGCTCGGTTCGTCCTATTGGTGAAAATATGGAACTAAAGTCAAATGTGAGGATTATCGCGGCAACTAACCGTGATCTGGAAGCTGCTGTAGAAGAAGGGATATTCAGAGAAGACCTGTTTTTCCGCATCAATGTTGTAAGGCTCATTGTTCCGCCTCTTAGGGCACGCGGCAGAGACATCCTGCTTCTGGCCCAGTATTTCCTTCAAACTATTGCGCAACGCGACGAGAAATCAGTAAAAGGTCTTTCTCCCTCTACGGCTGAAAAACTGTTAGCTTATAGTTGGCCGGGCAATGTTCGAGAACTCCGAAATGCCATGGAACATGCGCTGGCGCTGACACGATTCGAAGAAGTTGTCGTCGAAGACTTGCCTGATAAAATCAGAAACTACAAGAGTTCACAAGTTGTTCTTGGGGGCAGCAATCCGGACGAACTGCTCACTCTGGAAGACGTTGAACGGCAATATGTTGATTATGTTTTAAAAGCAGCAAACGGCAATAAAAGTGTTGCCGCACGTATCCTGGGACTTGGACGGCGCACGTTGTATCGCAAGCTGGAAAATTGGGGTATTTAAGTAAACTGGATTTTCAACCTTTTGGTGCGCGCTATAATGTCACAGTGTGCCGCCATGACACAGCACAAATCACCACTCCCTGCACACATTTCACTTCAATAAATTTTTCTCATTTAATAAACTCCCTGACAGCAGAGACTTATATTTACCGCGGCCATCTCCGGCATGCTTTGGCATAAATGTTGCTCATTGTTAACGTAAAGAAATTATATATTTTTTGTATGTTAGCCAAGGATGCAAAATATGCCGACAGAACAACCAAATGAGCTTAGTAAGATGCCAGAAGATTCTTCTGACTCTAAACGTTCCCCTCATATTCTGCTCATAGAAGACGATGAGGAAATGCTCAACATGCTCTCAGAAGCACTTATGCAAGAAGGCTACAGGGTCACTAAACGTATGAAGGCGTTCGACTGGATTCTTTATTGCATTCATAATGCCGGGGAAAATATGTCTTTTTCTCCCGATGATCGTTTTGATGCTGTCGTCTCTGATATACGAATGCCAAAGATGGGTGGCCTGGAAGCCTTAAGGATAATCAATGCCCTCAATTGTGCAGAGACCTGCCCGCCGGCTATTTTTATTACCGCTTTTGGCGATGACGAGACCCACAGGATGGCTGAAAAATTGGGCGATGTGGAAGTTCTTGATAAACCATTTGATGTCAATGATCTTATTAAAAAAGTGCAAAAACTGATTTCATCTCAAATTTAGGAATCAACTATGTATAGTAATAAAATAAAAAATTATGAACTTTCCGGTTACAGCATCTCCTCTGGTGTTGGCATTGGCAAGGCACATATATATCGAAACGTTCTACAAGATATGCAAGATATATATTGTATTGATGCCAACGAGGTGGAAAAAGAATATCAACGCATAAAAGAAGCTTTTGATAATGTACGCGGACGTTTACAAAAAAATCAAAAAGAAGTTGAGAGAAAGCTAAATAGTGATTTCGCCGCAATTCTCAGCTCGCACACCAAAATACTCAGCGATTCTTCACTGCATCAGGAAATATACGAGACAATAAAAAGAAGCTGTGTTAATGCCGAGTTAGTGGTTCTCGCTGTTTTCCGGCGTTTAGAAGCAAGGATTCGCCATGCTGAAGATTGCAGGCTGGCTCAACGGGCTGATGATATTGCCGACTTGGCCAGACAGGTATTACGGACACTTACAGGACAGGCATCACATAGATTAGCCGATCTGCCTGATAACACCATTGTTGTTGCCTCTGAGTTATTCCCATCCGACACAGTGTTTTTTTCTCGGAAGGCCGTTTCAGGAGTTATCGTTGAACGCGGGGGGCCGGCCAGTCATGCGGCTATCCTCACCCGTGAACTCGGAATACCCGCTGTGTCAAACATAGACAATGCCGTGCAAAAAATAACACAGGGTGAAAACTTGATTGTGGATGGCACACAAGGAAGTGTTCTTATCGATCCAGATGAAGAAATGCAGAGGAAATTTCAAAAGAAACAAGAGGATATGTCAGTTCGATTTGCCATTGCTAAACAGTATTCGCATGAGAAAGCCGCAACTCTTGACGGAACCGAAGTGGAGGTTACAGCAAATATTTCCTGCCGTGAAGACGCCGAGCTTGCTGTAAAGCACGGTGCCGATGGTATCGGTTTATATCGTACTGAACAGCTATACTTCGGGCGTGAAGATATTCCAGGGGAAGACGAGCTTCTTGAGACTCTGCAAGAAACACTGGCACCAATTAACACAAACATACCTGTCACACTACGGCTGCTTGACATAGGCGGGGATAAGTTGCTGCCTTTCCTTAATCATACTAATATCTCTGAGCCGTTAATGGGACAGCGTGGGGTGCGTTTCCTTCTGAATTTCCCTGACTTGCTGATTACACAATTGCGATCTTTTTTACGACTTTCGCTCTCCCGTTCTGTAAGAATACTGGTGCCGATGGTAACCCTGGAGTCTGACATGCAGGCTGTTCGAAAATTTTACGAAGAAGCTGCAAACGACCTCTCTTGTCACCAGCCGCCGCTGGGCAGTATGATAGAGACACCGGCCGCTGCCTTGTGTGCTGAAACTATATCAAAATATAGTGATTTCCTAAGCGTAGGAACTAATGATTTAACGCAATACACCATGGCCGCAAGCCGCGATGACGCTGAGGTGGCTGACTACTTTATACATGAGCATCCATCCATATTTTATTTGCTGCGTTGTGTGGCTAAGGCGGCCGACAAAAAGCCCATCGGAGTGTGCGGGCAGCTTGCGGGAGAAGCCAATGCAGTTAAGAGGCTTCTTGCAATGGGTTTTCAGGAATTAAGCGTTAACCCGTTTCAGGTACCCTATATTAAACAGGCAGTTCAGGATATCTACATGTAATGATACAACTACATTCTAATTTTATCACACTTTTTTAAATTTACGGAGTAATTTAATGACTGAATTCAAAACAAAACAACATGAATCGCGGGCACCACCCCGATTTCCGCGTATTGCTCTAATGAGTTTAATCTGGTCGGGTCCGGCCGAGGACGTCGGAATTGTCCCTGCCTTCGTTTAAAACTTGAATACACAGGAGATTAAAATGACGATGCAAATATTAAAAAAAATAAGCGCCGGCATTCTTGTTATCGCGATAGGATTATTGTTTGCAGGGTGCAACGATGAAACACCTGCACCACCGTCGCCCACACCACCACCGCCAAATTCATCGCAACCCCAGCAACCTCAAGGCCAAGGGTGGGCCCCCGAAGAAGGGCAATCGGAACAATCCCGGGAGCCTCTCTATCAGCAAGGACAGCAAGATAACTCAACAGAATCAGAATGGCCTTAAATTTGAGCTAATCTCTAAGAATTAAGAAAACATGTTGTTGACCCTTTCCCATCGTCGGCGAACAGGTCACTACAAAAACAGTACCAATCCCAGAAAGGAAATTTTAATTATGATTCATCGTAACACAAACAAGTTCGTGATGCTGGCTGCACTCGCGGCCGGCGTCCTGATTACAGCAGTAATGTTTACGGGGCAATTGAATGCGCAGGATCAAGCCCCATCGTGGCAGAATTCTTCTGAACAGAATAGTACATCAAAAGAATCATCCATAATCGGCACCTACGATCCACAGGCTGCTTTTGAGCAACACCCCTTACAAGAAAAACTGATGGAGTTTTACGCTTCTATTCAGGAAGAAACCCAAAAAGCCCAGCAGCAAGAGAATCAGCAGAAGTTAAGGCAATTGCAACAGCAATTTGAACAGCAAAGAAATCAAGTTATCGAACAGTTTCACCAGGATGTAGAAAAAGCCCTTCCAGAGGCTGCCGAAGCGGCTGGTGTTAAGATCATCGCGCTGGAGATTGCATACACGGCAAATGATATTACGCCACAGGATGTTACTGAACAGATTGTCGAAACCTTTACAGAAAAGGATGGAGAAAAAACTGCAGGACAGCAGTTCTAATCCCCAACCAGCAGTATAGCTTACAAAGAATTGTAGGATTACCGAAGCACCGTCTCTGTCACATAAAGGGACGGTGCTTTTTAACAGATATTCAAGCAATCCAGTCAATGATAAAATTTAATTTCTAACTTATTCACCCATCAGCTTTTTGACGGTCGGCTCGATTGCCTCTGCCCAGATTTTGTATCCGTTTTCGTTTGGATGCAGCAGGTCGGGCATAATGTCTTTTGAAAGGATCTCGTTCTCGTCGAGGAATTCATCATTGATATCAAGATAGTATATCCACTTGCCGTCGGCGATTTTTGAAGCCATCTCGGAAGCGAGCTGATTCTTTTCACGCTGTGCCGAGGGGCCTTCGCCGCGGGGGAATATCGCCAGAATGAGTATCTTTGTCTGGGGCAAATCGGCCCTGAGCTTTTTGCATATCGCAACGATGCCGTCGGCTATTTCCTGAGCGGTATTGTCCTGCCAGTTGGAATTGTTGGTGCCGATCATTATTACCGCCAGCTTCGGGTCAATACCGTCGATTTCGCCGTTTTCCAGCCGCCAGAGCACATGCTGCGTGCGGTCGCCGCTAAAGCCCATATTGACCGCGTTTCTCGGGGCGTAGTACTGCTGCCACACGTCTTTGCCCTTGCCGTCCCAGCCGTGGGTGATCGAATCGCCGATCATTATCAGATCAACATTACCGTCTTTAACCTGCTCGAGCACACCTTCATGCCGCGGCATCCACCAGTCCCTGTCACTTCTCGCAACGGGAGTAACAGCAGAGTGCGAGCCGATTTCTACGGGGTATTTGCTAACCTTCTCACAGCTGCAGCCGGTTAAAAGAATTGAAAAAGAAATAATCAGGGTAAGAAAAGCTGTTTTCTTCATTTTATTTTGCCTCTAAAAAAAATACTTATTGGTCTGATCCTCATCTCACACGATGAATTTATAATCTGATTTTACTCATCCAGTAATAAAGCGCGGATTCAACTCCCAAGTGCAATTAAGTTAAATCCTGTTTTGTTATCCTGTTAGTTTTTTCCTCTTATAGAATACTTCATTTGGGGTTAAAAATCCAAGAGATTTTCTGGGTCGATTATTCAGTCGATTCATTATGTGCTCAATCTTCTGATTGGTCAGCATTCGGATGTCACTTCCTTTTGGTACATACTGACGGATCAAGCCATTGGTATTCTCATTCAAGCCCCGCTGCCATGCACTGTAGGGATCGGCAAAGAAGACCTTAATTTTAAGGTTATGGGCAATAGATTCATGGTTTGAAAATTCTTTGCCATTGTCCACTGTCAGTGTATAGGTTCGTCGGGGCAGCGTGCCGATCAGGGCGATAATGGTCCGTTCAACCGCTTCGGCGGTATAACGATCTACCTTACCGATCAGCGTCAGCTTGCTTTTGCGGTCAACCAGGGTTACCAGGGCTCCCTGATGGTTTTTCCCCACGACGGTGTCGCCTTCCCAGTCCCCGATGCGGTTTTTTCTCTCTACAACCGGTGGGCGTTTTTCGATACCAACCCTGTTTTTGATCGTTCCACGCCGGTCCCGGCTGTTTCTTCGTTTTCTTCTTTGTTTGGTCCCGGCAATCCGCAGATGGGTATACAGGGTTTCTCCCCGGGCTTTATCCTGCCAAATGTGCTGGTAAATCCGCTCATGACTGACGGCCGGCCCCTGCCAGTGGGGATCGGTTTTCATGCGTTTTGCGATCTGCTCCGGCGAATGTTGCTGCCGGAGGCGGGATTCAATGTATTCTATCGTCTCCGGCTTCATTTTGACTGCTTTACGGGCGGCCATCCGTCGATATAAAGCCTTTTGCTGGGCCTGCTTAGGGCGATAGCCCCGCAGACCTGTATTGCGGGCCAGTTCCCTGCTGATCGTGCTGGGAGAAACGCCCAACGCCGCAGCTATTTGTTTTTGTTGATTTCCTGCTTGCTTCATGGCATATATTTCGATACGATCGTCTTCGGTGAGCTGCTTGTACGCTCTCATAAGTGTTCCTTTCGTTGAGGTCACCATAATTCAGTGAGAGAGTATACCAGCTCACCACAATTTTGGCGACTTAATTGCACTTATGAGTTGAATCCGCTAAGTCAATTATTTTATCAGGAAATACATTTTAGTTCTTTTAATTGCCCCCAAAAAAAACGGGCAGCGCCTGTGGGTTGTGTTCCCTGGTTCGCTGCCCGCATCTAAAGTAATTTATATCAATCGCATGTTACTGCGTCAGAGCCTGCATGAGGATTCGATGATTAGTCTTTTTCCTCGAACTCCGCATCGATAACGTCGTCGCCACCCTTCTTGGGCTCTTCGGCACTCTGCTGACCGGCATCCTGTGCGGCACCTTCGCCGCCGGCTGCCTGCTGCTTCTTGGCGGCCTCTTCATAGAGAACCTTGCCAAGCTCCTGGCCGGCTTCACTGACTTTCTCGACAGCCTTCTTTATAGCCTCGATATCGTCTGTCTTTACGGCTTCCTTGAGGTTGTTCACGGCATTCTCGATGTTGCTGCGTGTCTCGGCAGAAACCTTGTCGCCGTGTTCCTTGAGCGTCTTCTCTGTCGAGTAGATAACCTGGTCGGCCTGATTTTTCTGGTCAACCAGCTCGCGGCGTTTGCGGTCTTCCTCGGCATGAGCCTCGGCATCGGTTGTCATCTTCTTGATCTCATCTTCCGAAAGGCCGGAGCTTGACTTGATCTCAATGGACTGCTGTTTGCCGGTAGCCACGTCCTTGGCGGAAACATGCAGAATACCGTTGGCGTCTATATCAAACGCAACCTCAATCTGCGGTACGCCGCGGGGAGCAGGCGGTATATCGGTAAGCTGGAACCTGCCAAGCGTCCTGTTGTCCTTGGCGAATTCACGCTCGCCCTGAAGCACATGAATATCAACTGCGGTCTGATTGTCTGCCGCGGTCGAGAATACCTGTTTCTTGCTGGTCGGGATCGTGGTGTTGCGTTCGATGAGCTTTGTCATTACGCTGCCAAGCGTCTCGATACCGAGCGAGAGCGGCGTAACGTCAAGCAGAAGAATATCTTTTACGCCTTCATCGCCGGAGAGAATCGCACCCTGGATAGCCGCGCCAAGTGCAACCACTTCATCGGGGTTGATACTCTTGTTGGGCTCTTTGCCGAATATCTCGCGTACAATCTCAACGACTTTCGGTACACGTGTTGAGCCGCCGACAAGGAGAATCTCGTTAATATCCCCGTTGTTGAGCTTGGCGTCTTTGATCGCCTGGCGGCACGGAGCCTTGAGCCGTTCGAATACGCCTTCTGCCAGTGCCTCAAACTTACTGCGGCTGATGGTCATCTGCAGATGTTTTGGGCCGCTGGAGTCCGCTGTGATAAACGGCAGATTCACAGATGCCTCGACCTGCTGCGAGAGCTCACATTTTGCCTTTTCTGCGGCCTCTTTGAGCCGCTGATGAGCCATCGGATCTTCACGCAGGTCAATACCCTGCTCTTTGCGGAATTCCTCAGCGAGGTAATTGATCAGAACCTCATCAAGGTCGTCGCCGCCGAGGTGGCCGTCGCCGTTTGTGCTGAGAACCTCAACAACGTTTTCGCCGATGTCGAGGATCGATATATCAAAAGTACCCCCGCCAAAGTCGAATACGGCGATTTTCTCGTCTTTTTTCTGGTCAAGCCCGTAAGCCAGAGCGGCAGCGGTCGGCTCGTTTATGATACGTTCAACCTTGAGGCCGGCGATTTTTCCGGCATCCTTGGTCGCCTGGCGCTGCGCATCGTTAAAGTATGCAGGCACAGTAATTACCGCCTGATCAACCGTTTCGCCCAGATAATCTTCTGCAACCTTTTTGAGATCCTGAAGAATCATTGCGGATATCTCGGGCGGGGTCAATTCCTTATCGCGTGTTTTGATTTTCACCAGCTCGTTTGAGCCGCCGGTAATCTCGTAAGGCACGGTTTTTTCTTCCGAACTGACCTCATGGTGCTTGCGGCCCATAAATCTCTTGACAGAGAAAATAGTATTTTTAGGGTTTGTTACCTGCTGGTGGCGTGCGGTCTGGCCGACGAGCCTTTCGCCCTTCTCTGTAAAACCTACTACAGAGGGCGTAAGCCGTGAGCCGGAACCGTTGATCAGCACCTTCGGCGCTGTTCCTTCCATAACTGCCACAACCGAGTTAGTTGTTCCTAAGTCTATTCCAATTATTTTACCCATTATAAATCTCCACGTTTATAAATAAATTATTAAAATTCCAAATAATATACTTCTGTGCCAGTTTAGTTGCAAACACCGTGCCAGAAAAAAGCAACAGCATTAAACTCATGCCAACAAAGACCTTAAACAACAAAACACTTTATGTTTTTTATGCCAATATGGCAGATTTGTCAGGATTACAGGAATTGATATGCATTTCCCCGCAATTCATAACAGCCGATCAGACGTGTGCGGCATTTTCGTTAGATTGCGGCGGCAATCTCCGACGTAACACCGCTTAAATCAAAAGGGTGTCTGACCCCTTTTTAGTTTCAAAGGATCATATTCTGGATTTCGACTATACCTATGAATCCGGGACAAACAATATTGCAAGCAAGCAGTTTGGGCATAGAAGCTCTGCTCCGGCAACTACTTATACGTATGATGACATTGACCGCCTGCTGATGGCTCAGCATCTTGGGGTCTCTGCCAACACCGAAGATTTTACGAATATGGATGACCTCGGCAACCGTGACGGCGATATCACTATATGGGACGAATCAACATCAAGTTACGATGATATTGAATTTGCTGTAGATCCGGATAATAACCAGTATAATTCTATTGACAATAAGGGGATTTCGTATGATAATGCCGGCAACATGACTGAGGATATACACGATTATACCTACACTTATGACTACGAAAACCGCCTTGTCAGGATTGAAGACGGCCAGAGCGCGGCAGTTGCTCAGTTTTGCTATGATGCCCTTGGCAGGCGGATTATGAAGGACGACAATACGATGGATTATCCCTGGATGTATTATTATGACAACAAGGGGCGGATGACCATAAGTAGGTCAACCGTCTCGGTTGACATTTTTTCGGCAGTCGGCGGGCAGGGCCCCTTACGCGAAATCCGGACGGGTTTCCCGCCCTCTCAATGTCAAGCGGGGACGCTTGACCTACTTAACCTGCATTCGGTTGTCGCGATTGCGAATTCGTCTTCAAATTTCGATGTTGTAGAACGCTGCGAGTACGATGCGTACGGCAACGCCCACATCTTCACCGCCGGCACAGACGGTGAGTTCTACACCGGCGACGATGTTTACACCGCCGCTTCCGCTTTCGGCAACGAGTACACCTTCACCGGCAGACGCCTCGATACCCTTGATTCCGGCAATCTCCGGCTTATGTACTATCGAAACCGCTACTACTCGCCCGAAATAGGAAGATTCCTGCAAAAAGACCCGCACGGCATAAACCCCGACGGCAACTGGAATAACCCCTATTCGCCGCGAAAGCAGTTTACAGACGGCACGAATCTGTACCTCTATGCCAACAGTGACCCGGTGGATGGCAGGGATGAATGGGGGCTGTTCTTATGGTCATGGGAGGATAAAAGTATTTATGAAAGGTATTACAAAAGACGTTATGTTGATGTTTGGTGGTACGATCGGTTATTTTTCGACATCCGGCGAAAAGTATCGTTTTTAGTTGCCGTATATACGAGATATAAAGTGGGTATAGCTGGTTATTCCCATTTAACGGGGACTGGAGAGGTAGGCCCGCTCTATGAGTTTAGTATGACTACATTTCAGTACCCAGACAAACTGAGGCTGGAAAGGTATAAAGAAGCAATAAAATTGGGTTACAAAATACCGTGTAAAGCTCTCTATCAATGTATTACAGATTATTGCAATGGTAAGACAAGTAAAAAAAACCAAAGCGTCAAAGGCGTATTAGTTCTTACCCAAAATCAAATTCATTCGCCAAACATTCCTAGTAATGATTTGCTTCCAGTTAAATGTGAACATTCAAAGGAAGATTGTGACAGGAAATGCAAACCATATTTTAGGCCATTTGAATGAAATACAAACATATAAACAAAAAAACAAAATTGATATTAATATCTATTTTTGTGATAGTAGTTATTTATGTCAACATGCACAAATTATGGATTTCTATGTATGCAGATTCAGGGATCCATACACTAGAAAAATTTATTAATCGCAGTTGGGACAGAAATCTTTATTTAGATGACTATGATTTTGCACGTATCGTAGAAGTTATGAACGAACTATCTTATATAAAAGAGAACGTCAGCATTTTTAATATCCGCCCCTATCATTTTTGGTTGAGGAGACTTGATACAGCATCTTTTATTGTAATGAACCGAATAGAGTACAAAACCGATGTTTTGGAGGATTTAAAGTCTCAGCCTTTATATGTGACACCCGAAGAATACCAAAAGAAAATTGAAGATGCCTGCTGGCGAGATAAGAGATGGAAAGCAGGACAGATAACCACAATCTGGAATGAAGATTCGTACCTGCCTATAACTGTTGATGCAAGTGTTAGAAGGTATAAATTAGTCAATGAAATCCTTGTACCCTGCTCTTATGAAGAGTATATAAAAACCCGATTCGGAGTTCGAAATGAACAAATTAACAACAATTCGGATGTGGGCACGGTGAATGAATAGTAATAAAGACTTTTGGTTTAAGTTGGCCGCTTGCTTGCTGATGATTTCAGGTATACTTTTTTCATTGTTGGTGATTTTGGGTAAATGTTATAATATTTTATACTACTTTAATTTAAGCTATGATATTTGGAATATTGTTGCTATTATAGCCTTAGCAGTTAATCTTATTTCCGTTTTTGTCCAGAAGGTTAAACTGGTTGTATTGTCTTTCATTAGTTTTGCAATTTTATCATTGATTGGGGCTCCTTGTCTGAGTATTGCTATCTTTCTTAGGATATTGCTGATTTTTCAAACCACATTGGGGTATTTAATCTGGAGTAAATTAAAATGGTTGGAAATAATAAATAAAGGTCCGCGGGACATTTAATGCGCAAGATATTTAAAGACATGGAATTATATTGTTTTTGAGAACATTAAAATGCAAAAATCATCACATAACACCGATAGATACACGTATGTATTATTATGACAACAAGGGGCGGATGACCATAAGTAGAAAATATGGAACGACCGGCCCCACCGGTTGCAAATCTCGTCATAAGCCGGATAATTACGGTTTATGCGATAAGGTGTACGTAGCACCTGCCAATCGCGGGTTATTACACTGTGGCAACAGAGCCGCATACAATACGAAAGGTACCGGTCGTTATGAACAATATTATAACATATGTAGGAATGGATACACACAAAAACAACATAAAGCTGCCATAAAATACCCTGATCGGGATAATGTTGTTGAATTTACAATCAAAAATACGCCCTCTGATATTAAACGGGCAGTAAAAAAGATAGCCCGTCAGGCACCTGGGCCGGTTGAATTCTGCTATGAAGCCGGCGTTTGCGGCTTTTCTCTCAAGCGCAGGATTGAGGCTCTGGGCTTTAAGTGTGCGGTAATCGCCCCATCTCTGGTACCGGTAAAACCCGGAGTTCGTATAAAAACAGACCGCAGGGACGCAAAGAAGCTTCAGGAGTACTACAGTGCGGGCCTGTTGACCGAGGTTCACGCTCCCAATGAGAAACAGGAGGCAGATAGAGAGCTGGTGCGTCTTCGTGAGACAGCCCGAAAGGATGTCCAGAGAGCACAACATCACATACTCAAGTTTCTCAATCGTCATAGCTATATTTACCATCAGGGCAATCACTGGACAGATAAGCATATAACCTGGCTGCGTGGTATAAACTTCGAAGAGCCCGCCCTGAATGAAGTCTTTGAGGCATATTTCGCCCAGTACATAAACTGTTGTGAAAGGCTCGACAGGTGTGATCGGCGTGTTGAGGCGCTGGCAGAAACGGATGACTACCGCGAAATGGTAGGTATTTTGAGTTGTTTTCACGGCATCAAGACCATCACGGCAATATCCATTCTGGTGGAAATTTTTGATTTTGCCCGTTTTGAATCAGCCCCGGCTTTTATGTCATACCTCGGTTTAACCCCTAAAGAGGACTCCAGTGGAGAATCAGAAAAAAAAGGCCCGATAACCAAGGCCGGCAATAAGCGGGTAAGGCGGCTGCTCAATGAAACTGCCCACCACTACCGGCATCGATATGTTCCATCTAAGGCCCTTAAAAAACGTAGAGAGAGCCGGCCGCAATGGGGAATAGAAATAGCTGACAGGGCCGGGCAGCGTTTGAGTTACCGGCACAGGTACCTTCGGGCCAGGGGCAAGATTCTGGTAAAGGCCAACATCGCAGTTGCCAGAGAGCTGGCCGGGTTCATATGGTTCACAGCAACCCAGTATTACGCAAGAAAACAGGCTCAGCCGCAGAAAGTTTAGTTCATATACTTTTCATCACCCTGGGAAAAAACATTTAAAATTTAATACAGAAAAACATGACAAATGGTAGTGTGGGTACGAAAAAACCACTTGCGATTGTCCTATATGACAGATATGCCTTATCGGTAAGTCTGACTCATGCCCGTAGAAAGCAAGGTTTGCGACGGAGTATTTCAATGTCGGCTCTGGCCAAAAGCTAATCCACGTATATCAGACTGAATCAACGTCGAAGAATCCCACGCTATCATGCGTCATTAAAATAAGATATGTAAAATTAAAAAAAAAGTAAATATAATCTCATTAAAACTATTGACAAAGGTCGTTCCATATCAGGGCAAGCGTCCCGGTTGACATTTGTTCGGCAGTCGGCGGGCAGGGCCCCTTACGCGAAATCGGTACGGGTTTTCCGCCCTCTCAATGTCAAGCGGGGACGCTAGACCTACTTAACCTGTATTCAGTTGCGGCAGCTGCAAGCAGCACTGCGGCATTCGCCGTTACTGAACGGGTTGGATACAGCTCCTACGGAGATTCGAATACATTCACCGATATTACTGCCCCCTATTCCAATTCCACTATTACACCAAAGCGGCGTTGACGCTTGCCCGGCACTGCAAAGGGACAAATTGTAGAGCAAATTCACGAATTTGCTCCAACCGTTCTGCGAGAAATTCCCCCTTGTTATTATTACATTTCATTTTATGTTTGACTTTGCCCTGTATAACGGTTTATATAATTAAAGATATAGAAATGAAATATTTCACTCTGGACAAGACTAAACAGATATGAAACGAAAAGGAAAACAGATATGGCAAATATAGACAGACGTGACTTCCTGAGAAAAATGGGTGTTAGTGCTGCTGCACTGGGGCTTGGCTCATCCGCCGGGCTGGGAAAAGAACAGGCCTGGAAGTCACAATCAGCTGCCCATAATTCAAAAACAAGCCCGAATGTAGTCGTGATTTTCATAGACCAGCTCAGAAGTTTTGCTCTGGGCTGTTACGGCAATGAGACCGTAAATACGCCGCATATAGACAATCTTGCGCGGCAGGGATACCGCTTTGATCTTGGGATTTCAAACAACCCTGTCTGCGTCCCTGCCAGAGCGGCTCTGCTCTCCGGCCAGCACGCCCGGACCTGTGTCGGCTCACGTATGAATGAGATGACAGATAACCACCTTCTTGGCAGAGATGACCGGGCGAAATTCAAAGATGCCACTATCGCAGAATTGTTCAAAGACAAGGGCTACAAAACAGCCCTGATCGGAAAATGGCACACGGACGCCAGGCCCACACATTTAGGCTTTGAGCAGAGCCTGATTACAAACGAGATCTTCTCCAGCGGCTCATTTGTAGAGAATGAAAAAGATGAGTATCGGGTGCCGGTCTTCTCCGCCGACCACGAAATCGCCAAAGCCCGGGAATTCTTCCGCGAAAACAAGTCCGGCTCCAGGCCGTTCTTCCTCTATTACAACATCATTTCGCCGCACATGCCTCTGCTTGATGTTCCTTATAAGTACACCAGAATGTATGACCCCGAGAAGCTGCCGCTGCGGCCCAATGTCTGGCGAGAGGGGAAACTGGCCTCGAATGAGACATGGTTTCATATTTACATGTGGCAAAAGATTATAAAGAGCCCGCATCAGCCCATAACAGCCAAGGCAAGCCCGGAATTCACGGTCAAAGACCTGACGGCCCTCTATTACGGCAGCATCACATGGACAGATGATATAGTCGGGCAGGTTCTGGATTCACTCAAAGAAAACGGCCTTGAGGATAATACTATTGTTGTTCTCGCCGCCGACCATGGTGATATGCTGGGCAGCCAGCACAGATGGAACAAGGACCGCCCATACGAAGAAGCGATCCGCGTTCCCATGATATACCGCTGGCCCGGCAGGATAAAAAAAGGCGAGAACAAAGAACAGGTAACCTCACTTATAGATGTAATGCCGACGATCCTCGAGCTGTGTGAGACAGAGATTCCCAGTTCGGTTCAGGGCCGGAGTGTCGCTTCTCTGATGGACGGTTCAGCGGAAAAGACAAGCCTTGAAGATAATTATGCCTTTATCGAAACGCCGTTCGCCGAGCTGGCAATACGAACTCCAACACACCTTTACGCGGTCAAGATGGACGAGAGCGGCAAAAACATCTACAATGACAAACATTTGTTCTTCGACCTTCGAACAGACCCTTACGAGCAAAAAAACCTGTTGGAAACCGGCGAGCAGAGCGAAGTCGCCAAAGAACTTAGGGATAAAATTTATCAATGGCACAAGAATACGCCGATACCTGAATCTTTTAAATACGATGCCTGGGCACCGAATCACGCAAATTACATAAACAATCTCGGCGGCTTCAAAGGCTGATAAAGTTTACCGAAGGCAACGCCCCTCGCGGATAACACAGCCGGCTGCGGTAAAAAGAGCTCTGATGTCTTTTAGTAATTTAGTCGCCGTTACACCTGTATTTAGACGGGCTTACGTGTTTTATCGAGCGGAACAGCTTGTTGAAATACTGCGGGTTTGCAATGCCGCACTGAAACGCGATTTCCTTGATGGATATGTTCATATTTCGAAGCAGGTAGCAGGCCCGCTCTATGCGGCGTGAAAGTATGTACTCCTTGATTGTGCTGCCGTAAACTGCCCTGAACCGGCGGGCGAGATAATTTTGGCTCATGCCGGCAACGCGGCACAGGTCGGGTACGCTCATAGGTTTATCGAGATTAAGCTCGATATAGTTAATCAAAACACGCAGAGCCTTATTAAAATCATTTTCTATATCTCCATCTCTGAGGGTGCATTGCGCCAATTCGAGCAGGCATCTGTGCAGCATGTTAGATGCAATGGCGGTATTCAGCGTGCCGCTGCCGGCGCTATTGCGGGCGGGCATACAAATCTCCAGAATACCTTTCAGCCGGGCGGGAATGTCAGGTTCAATGCGTGCCGCGGGAATATGAAACGGGAGGCTAACCGCTCCGGCGGGCAGTGAAAAGTGAAAACAGATATGCCTGCCGCTCTCATTAAGCGTGTAAACGCTGCGGGTATTCGCCGGGGTAATCGTGATGTCGCCTCTGGAAAAGGGGTAAACACTGCCGGCAATCTCCACGGTGCCGCTGTACATGTAGTAATGCATCGCGTGATAAGATATCAGGTACCCCGCCGGCGATGTGCGTTTCGGGTGCTCGAAAATGCCCGAGATCATAATCCGCGGCAGCATTTGGGCTGAAAACAAAAATGTATCGACACTATTCACTGTTGAATAATTACCACAGATAAACGAATAAATCAAAGTAATTATCCTTTATATCAGGAAATATTAAAGGTATCATAATTTTTTGAGATAAATATAGTGTTGTTTTATTTAAAAGGTTTGTCATGAACAGCAGAGAACTGGTAAAAGCGGTTATCGCGGGCGAAAAAACTGAAAGATGCGGACTCTGGCTGGGTAATCCGCATGAGGATACCGCAAAAAAATATATCGAGCTTATGGGCGTAAATTCGTTCGAGGATATCCGGCTTGAGCTCGGCGATGATATGAGATGGCTAATGGCGGATGAATGCTATAAACACCCCGAAGGCAAACCGGCGTGGGATTTACAGCGAAAGAGCAAGTCACTCTCGGCAGAAGGCTGGTTCGCGGACTGCGAAACGGTGGAGGACGCGGCGAAATTTGACTGGCCCAACCCTGATTATCTGGATTTTGAGCCGTTCCTGGAGAAGCTCAATAACGTCGGCCCGTTTTATCGGGCAAGCGGCATGTGGTCGCCGTTTTTCCACCTGGCAGCGGATGCGTTCGGCATGGAAAACTACTTCATGAAGATGTACACGCATCCCGAAGTCGTCCAGGCGGTTACAAAGGGAATCGTGGATTTCTACCTCGAGGCAAACCGGCGGTTTTTCGAGGCGGCGGGAGATTTGGTTGACGGCTTTTTCTTCGGCAATGATTTCGGCTCGCAGATTAACCTGCTTGTGGCTCCGCAGCAGTTTAAGGATTTCATATTTCCGTACTTTAAGCAGCTCACCGACCTGGGCCATGAATACGGATACCAGGTGCTCCTGCACTCGTGCGGATCGATCTACAGGGTCATTCCCGATCTTATCAATCTCGGAGTCGAGGCACTCCACCCGATACAGGCGAAGGCGGCAAACATGGACGCGGAAACTCTCGGCTCGCAGTTCGGCGGCAAGGTCGCATTCATCGGCGGCATCGACACGCAGGATCTGCTGGTAAACGCAACACCACAGGAAGTCGCCGCGGACGTGCGTCGGGTAAAAGCTGAGCTGGGCCCCAATGTTGTCATAAGCCCAAGCCATGAAGCGATACTGCCAAACGTACCGCTCGAAAATATAAAAGCCATGGCAAAGACCGCTCTGGAATGATGTTCGATAAATGCCGTTTGTTACCGGCTGAGTAATACTTCTTTTTTGAATTCATACGGATAGAAACAGCTTCTGATCAAACAGTTTGCAGAAATCAGTTCATGTATGATTCTGCTGGTATTCTTCTATTGCCCGCATAAACATTTTGCCGTATTTTTTTAGTTTTTTGCGGCCTGCGCCGTTGACCTGTAAGAATTCTTCATCTGAGGCGGGCATTATGCGTGCCATATCTCTAAGCGAGGTGTCGCCAAAAATAATGTAAGCGGGAATGCGCCTTGTCGCGGCGATCTCGGCGCGGAGCTTGCGTAGGTGTTCAAAGAGACTTCGGTCAACATCCTGCCAGGAACTTGATGCTATCCGGGCTTTTTGTATCTTTTCTTTTTGCATCGTCGGCTTGAGCAGCCGCGGCGTCTCTTCGCCCCGAAGAACATTCCAGCCTTTTTTGGTAACAGCAAGCACATTGAACTCGCCGCACTTTTCGATATAGCCCTGGCCGGTGAGCTGTTCTATCCAGCCGCGTATCGTTTTAATCTGATACTCCGCGAGCAGCGAATAGGTGCTGAGCCTGTCATGGCCGTTTTCTATTATCCGTTTATCTTTGGAACCGGCCAAAACAGAGGCAACATAGCCGCCACCAAACCGCTGTTCGACCCGCATGATACAGGATAGAATCTTCTGTCCGATTATGAGTGCATCTTCTATCGCGTCATACTCATCAAGGCAGATATCGCATGCGCTGCAGCTGCCGGCTTTGAGCGTCTGGCCAAAGTATTCAACCAGATTCCGGTGTCGGCATGTGTCACCCGTGCAGTAGCTGTATATGCCTGTGAGTTTTTCCATAGCCGCTTCTGTTGACTGGGGTGTGGAATTCTCTGAATTGCTGATAATGCTCTTCCATACGCCGTAATCGCCGCCTGAATAAAACAGCCAGCATTCCGCCTCGAGCCCGTCTCGGCCCGCCCTTCCGCTTTCCTGCTGGTAATTCTCCAGAGATTTAGGCATACCGGTATGAATAACGTATCGAACGTTGGATTTATCGATACCCATTCCGAAGGCGATTGTAGCGACAACTATATCTACTTTTTCTGTTATAAAAAGATCCTGGCTGAGCTTGCGTTGATGGTCCTTCATGCCGGCATGGTAGCCCGCGGCCCTGTACCCGGCGGACTGGAGGGAATCACAGAGCGAATCTACGTCTTTTCGCCTTATACAGTAGATTATGCCGGACTCGTTTTTGTGGCGGTCAACTACAGAGCGAACCTGTTTAAGTATATTGCCGCGAGGCTTCACCCTGTATATGAGATTTGGCCGGTCGAATGAGCCTGTCAGCATTGCCGGATCTGTGAGATTGAGCTGTGCGGCGATATCCTGCCGCACCACAGCGGTGGCAGTTGCGGTATATGCGCCGATACATACGCCTGGAAACCGCTGTTTGAGCCGGCCGAGCTGGCGGTATTCGGGACGGAAATCATGCCCCCACATGCTCACACAATGGGCTTCATCAACGGCTATAAAGGATATTTTACAGCCGCACAGAATATTTAGAAACCACTCCGAGACGATTCTTTCAGGTGAAATATAAAGGAGTTTGAGCCGGTTAGAGGCGATCATCTCGAACACCCTGTCCTGTTCATGCGTCATCAGCGAACTGTCAAGCCGCGCCGCCGCAACGCCGCAGTCAACCAGCGCATCAACCTGATCTTTCATCAATGAAATCAGCGGCGAGACTACAACCGTTAAGCCCTCACCTATAACCGCCGGCACCTGGAAACATAGCGACTTGCCGCCGCCGGTGGGCAGTACGACAACTGAATCCCTGCCTGTTACAGCGCAGTGCATGGCCTCCTCCTGCAGAGGCCGGAAGCTGTTGTAGCCCCAATACTTTGATAACGCTGATTTAATCTTTCCCAGCTGTCTGACATTATCGGTCATAATAAAGTATTTTAGTTTAAGAGCTGAAAAGTCAATTCAAATAACACATCTTTTTTTTAAGGCAGCGGGAGTTTATTAGTCTGCGGCATTTTATTGAAGCAAAACACAACGTAGATCAGTCTATTTCCGCTAATTCTGTAATACTACGGCAACAGGCGGCGTAAATCGATAAACGAGCGGGTATTTGTGTTGACATTAACGGGCTGAAAGGATATAAGTAATGTAATAGTTATATCTTTTGGAGAACCGAAATGGATAGACGTGAATTTATTATTGCAGGTGCCGCCGCAGCGGCTGTTGCGGCCTCACCCTCTCTTCACTCACAGGAGCATACCATGAAACCAGTTTTTAAACTCAAGTACGCGCCGCACTTCGGCATGTTTGAAAATTCCGCCGGCAAGGATTTACTCGATCAGCTACAGTTCGCGGCAGACGAGGGCTTCCGGGCATGGGAAGACAACGGCATGATGAAACGTGACAAAAGCCTCCAGCAGAAAATAGCCGACAAGATGGCTTCGCTGGATATGGAGATGGGTGTATTCTGCTCGTATCTGGGCTACGGCAAGAAAGATATGGTATCCAGAACGGACAAGGATTTCCAGGACGAGCTTCGCAAAATGAGCCATGATACAGTAGAAACTGCCAAACGTGTCAACGCGAGGTGGTGCACAGTCGTTCCCAGCGAGGTTGAAATGAAGCTCGATTACGATTACCAGATGGCTAACTGCGTGGAAAACCTGCGGGTTATGGCGGAGATTTTCGAAAAAACCGGCCTTGTAATGGTTCTTGAGCCGCTCAACTGGCAGGCCAACCACCCGGGGCTGTTCCTGACCAAAATGGCACAGGCGTACAATATCTGCACCGCCGTTGATTCGCCGAGCTGCAAGATACTCGACGACCTGTACCACCAGCAGATAACTGAGGGTAACCTGATACCCAACATCGACAAATGCTGGAAACACATCGCATATTTCCAGACCGGCGACAACCCCGGCCGCAAGGAACCGACAACCGGAGAGATCAACTACCGTAACGTATTTGCCCATATCCACTCCAAAGGATATACCGGTATAGTCGGCATGGAACACGGCAACAGCCGGAAAGGAAAAGACGGCGAAAGAGCCGTCATAGAAGCGTACCGAAAATGCGATAATTTCTAAACCCCGACTTTAAAACTAATTAGACAAGATTAACAAGATGGACAGGATTTTATTGAATTATATTTAAATCTTGTTAATCGTGTAAATCATGTCCACTTTATTTAATTATTTAAGGAGTAAAAATGAAAAATAACAAGATTGTTATGACCCGCAGAGATATAATTAAAACCGCAAGCGTATCAGCGGCAGTGCTGGCCTCCGGTTCATCGAAACTCTTTGCCGCCGGCCATGAAGAGCTGAAAATCGCCCTTGTCGGCTGCGGCGGACGCGGAAACGGAGCACTTCGCGATCATATCGCCGCCGCAAAGGCCGTCGGCACAAACGTTAAAATTGTCGCGTTGGCTGACTTCTTCCTCGATAAGGCAAAGGCAACCGCAAAAGAGCACGGCGTCAGCGAGGATATATGTTACGGCGGAGCAACCGGTTACAAAAACGTCATGTCAAGCGGCGCAGACCTGGTACTTCTGGTCACGCCGCCGAACTTCCGCCCGCTGCACTTAGAGGCGGCAGTCAAAGCGGGAATGCATGTATTCATGGAGAAGCCGGTTGCAGTTGACCCGCCCGGAGCAAGGCGAATTATAGCCGCCGGCGAAAAGGCAAAAGCCGCCGGGCTGAGCATTGTTGCCGGCACACAGCGCAGGCACCAGGGCGATTACCTGCGGACGTATGACCTGGTGCAAAAAGGAGTTATCGGCGAGATAAAAGGCGGCGAAGTTTTCTGGTGCGGCGGCAAACTCTGGCACCGCGACCGTAAAGAAGACGAATCAGATGCGAGCTATCTGGTACGCAACTGGGTGAACTTCACAGAGATGAGCGGCGACCATATCGTGGAACAGCACGTCCATAACATTGACGTTGCGAACTGGTTTATAGGCCGGCTGCCGGTCGCGGCTCTGGGCTTTGGAAGCCGCAGCCGCAGGGTTACCGGAAACCAGTACGACTCATTCAGTGTGGATTTCGACTATGGCGAGGGCGTGCATATCCACAGCATGTGCCGCCAGATTAACGGCTGTTACAACAGAGTGGCGGAGCATTTTGTCGGCACAAAAGGCGATACATGGGCATCGAACGCTCCAAAAGACATAGACCCCGCGATCAAGCCCGCAGAGATAAAGACACACGACAACCCGTACGTGCAGGAGCATATCGACCTGCTAAACGCCGTAAAAAGCGGCAAGCCGATCAATGAGGCATACAATGTCGCCGCATCGACCATGTGCGGGATAATGGGCAGGATAAGCGCATATACCGGCCAGATGGTTCGCATGAGCGACCTGATGACAAACGAGCAATCGCCGTTCTACAGCATGACGCTGAAACTAACAGCGGAAGATTTCGAAACGGGCAATGTTTTCACCCCGCAGGAAGAAACCGCCCCGCTGCCCGGAGAAGCCTGGAAACCGGCATAATTCCAGCAGTGCGAAACCAGACTATTCACAAAATATTATAATAATTCGTGATTGTATTCGAAAATTATTATATTTTTTTGTGTTTACATTCACAAAATATCATAGTATAATGTGAATATGATAAACAGGCACATACAGTCAGATCTCGAAAACAGGCTGTTTTCCGGCAAGGCAATCGTTCTCATGGGACCGCGCCAGGTAGGAAAAACCACCCTTATTGACATGGTATGCGGCAGCAGAAAAGATGTTTTGTATCTTAACGGCGATGAGCCCGACATACGTGAAAACTTCAGTGATATTACCTCTGACGAGCTGATTGCAATTATCGGTTCAAATAAGATTGTGGTTATAGACGAGGCGCAGCGAATAAAAAATATCGGATTGACGCTGAAATTGATAACCGACAAGATTAAACACGTGCAGGTCATTGCCTCCGGCTCATCTTCATTTGAGCTTGCATCCAATATTAAAGAGCCGCTTACAGGCCGAAAAACCGAGTTTAAACTCTACCCGCTTTCATATGCGGAGATGGTTAAGCATCACGGACTCATCAAGGAACGCCGACTCCTTGAGCAGCGACTGATTTATGGCTATTATCCGGAGGTGGTAACCGCCGCCGGAGATGACGCACGCAATACCGTTAACGAACTGGCAGACAGCTATTTGTACAAGGATCTTTTCATTCTTAACGACATCAAGAAATCATACGTATTTGAAAAACTTGTTCAGGCCCTGGCATTGCAGATCGGCAGTGAAGTTTCGCCTCATGAACTATCCCGACTGATAGGAGTAGATAAAAATACTGTCAATAAATATCTCGACCTGCTGGAAAAGGCATTTGTGGTTTTTTCTTTGCCCTCGCTTGCCCGAAACGTACGCACTGAGCTTCGAAAGGGCAGAAAATACTACTTTTATGATACAGGAATACGCAACGCGGTCATAAACAATTTTGCATCACTTGCCCAGCGGGCAGATGTCGGGGCGATCTGGGAGAATTTCCTTATCGCCGAGCGCCGAAAACTGCTTGATTATAAGCGAATACGCCACAAAATGTACTTCTGGCGGACTACCCAGCAGCAGGAGATTGATTATGTTGAAGAGCGGGAAAACCGCTTTCACGCTTTTGAGTTCAAGTGGAACCCCTCCGCCAAAGCCAGGATATCGAAAACTTTCACACGTGCTTACCCTGACTCCGAGACGGCGGCTATATCACGCGAGAATTACGAAGATTTCTTTGATGTTCATTGACCCGTGAGTTACTTCTCTCTTGAGCTGATGTATCTGAGCAGTATCTCATAAGCCGGACTGACCATCTGGCCGTGGTCGCTGCCCTGCAGTTCGTAAAGGATAGTCTCCTTGTGGCCGGCGACTTTCATCATACGCATCATGTACGCGTTTTCCTCGTACCTGCCCAGCAGCTCCAGCTCACGGTCGCCGGTGATCAGCACCAGCGGCGGCGAATCGGGGCGTACAAGATACAGCGGCGCCATCTCGTCGATTATCGGCCGGGTGCCAGGGATCCCGCGTTCTCCTCGCACGGTGAAATGGGTGATTGTATGGCCGCTGAAGGGAAGCAAGGCAGCGATGTCATCGGCATCAATACCGTATTTTTTGAGGTAGCTTTTATCCATGCCGACCATGCTTGCCAGGTACCCGCCGGCAGAATGGCCCGAGACATAAATCTTATCCCTGCTGCCGCCGTATTTCTCTATCGCTTTGAATGTCCAGGCGACTGCCGCCGCGGCATCTTCCACATACACCGGCGATTTCACCTTCGGCGAGAGCCTGTAATTCGCGGCGACTACCGCCATGCCGCGGCCTTTGAGTTTTTCCGGAACAGATTTATTGCCGCCGGTTATGCCGCCGCCGTGAAACCAGACTACTGTTGGATAATCCTTTATTTTTGTGGGATAATAGATATCAAGCCTGCAGCGCTGTTGAATGTAATCATCCTTGTCCGCTTCTGCCGCGGTTCTGTAAAGTATGTCGGCTTCAAAATTGTACTGCTCTTGGTTTTTGCTGCTCTCTGCGCTGAATACAAAGGAAACCCCAGGCAAAAATACAACCAACAATATGAGATTTTTGTACATTATAACTCTCCTTTATTTTCTTATTTTATTCCAGAATTTTACGATACCCCGTGAGCCGGCGAATAACCATATTCCCAGCAGAAGCTGTATGACTGAGGGTAATACCCGATTCAGGCCGCCGCCGAACATTCTGGTGTACCCTTCCGGGCCCCTGCCGCTGCCAAGTGCCGAGGTGATTGCGCTGCCGGCATAACTTAATAGCAGTGGAAGCGTCAGGACAATAAAGTAAACCCCCATGCAGGATATCACGACTCTCATTACGTTATCGCTGCTGAGAGCAGGCCCGGCAGGCATAACCGCGTCCTCTTTGACCAGCCAACCGGCGATACGGTCGCTGAGTTTTATCACCGCAAGGCTGAACACAAGCGGAATCAGTATCCCTGCCGCAGCCGCAAGGACGCGGATAAGCATAATATTGATGCCCGAATCGTCTTGAAATTGATGATCATACATCATGTAGCTGATAGCTGCCCCCATATTAGGAATACTCCTTATCAGAACAAATACTCCCATCAGCTTGATCACAAGCGATGCCGTTTCGCGCTTACTCATTATAACCTCCAGAAATAATAGCCTTTTATTCAATAACATCGCGGCGAAGTTGTTTCTTTTCGCTTTTGATATTTTTTCGTTTAAGCCGTTTTTCTTTGGCTCTCCGCGGCACTTTCGTTGGAATCCGGCGGCGCTGCCTCACTAATGCCGAGCGTATCAACTCGCGGAATTTCTCGACCGCGTCGATCTGGTTGCCCTTCTGTGTGCGGTACCGCTGGGAAACTATCCGCAAGACACCGTCCTTGTCAATCCGGTTGGCGAGTCTGCCGCGTATCTGCCGTTTCTGAGCATCGCCCAGGCTCGCGGAGGCGGCAACATCGAAGAACAGCTCCACACGTGTATTGAGCTTGTTGACGTTCTGACCGCCGGGCCCGCTGCTGCGGCTGTAAGCAAACCGAAGCTCGCTCTCCTCAATCGATGTTTTGCCGTTTATCTGTATCATTAAAAGGTAATTATAGCTGTTTTGAATCGATTATCGTTTCATCACCTGCTATATTGCGGATTTTTAACCGGAATTTATCTGTATCAAGCGCATAAACGCCTTTTATCTTTTCCTTAATGCCGGCCTTGTCTTCCAAGTCAGGATTACTCTTCCAGACCTTGCCCAGTGTCGTATCAAACTGTACAGACTCTATCAGCTCAAGGCCGCTGCTGCTGAGTTTTACAGCCTTTGACAAATCCTGCTGCAGGGTTCCCTTTTTCGTCTTTTTTGCGTTGAATTCATCAATCTTGTTTTTCAGGTACGAGCTGAAAAAGTTTTTGATCTCAACCTTATATTTGCCGCCCTGCTTTGTTACCTTTACAATGGCATTATCCGGCGTAAACAGGGCGTCTCGTTTTTCACCGAGTAGTTCGTCAAGTGAAACAAGTTTTACCTTCAGCTCTGTTTTAGCGGTTTTATTGAGCTGTTTGTTCAGGTATTCCTGATTCACTTCCAGGTCTTTATGGGCATAGATGATAATGATTTCATTTGCCTTGTTTGTTACATCTTCAAGTTTATAGATTTCCTCAAGGTAAACATCAAGCAGCTCTCTCGTGAGCTTGTCGTGAATACCGGAAAACTTGACAGGCGTATATGTCCCCTTTGCCTGTGCGATACCGCCGTCCCAGAACTCGTTCAGGTCTAAATCGGCGCGGGATTTAAACCCGTCAATAATCCCGAATATCTTTGCCGTTGTCTGGGCGGGGTTGCGAAAAAGACGCAGGCCGTCTTTGATTTTGAGAATATCAAAACTCGCTCCAGCCTTCACAAGCCGGTCCCGGGTTGTCTGAACGGCGTTTATCCCGATATCACAGGCAATGAATTTTCTGTTAAGATCATTGGCGACTTTGGCGGTTGTACCGGAGCCGGAGAAAAAATCGGCGACTATCAATCCTTTGTCTGATGATGCTCGAATAACTCTTTCAAGTAAAGCTGCTGGCTTTTGTGTGTTATAGTTTTCCCTTTCTGACGAATTTGCTGATAATGGTTTAACCTCGTCATCAATCCATAAATCTCCTAAATAATTACCTTCTTTTTCGTCTAAATATCTTTTAACACGAGGAATTCCGTTTTTTGTAAATATTATTCTTCCTTCTTTAATACCGGTATTTATTTTATCCTGTGACCAAATCCAATGTTTTCCAGCAGGGGGGGCTAGCAGTTTTTCCCCAAATTTTCGAGTAGGGCCTTGTCCAGATTGGCTAAAATCAAATGACCCATACTTACGTCCAGTATTCTCTTCTATATATGGGTAGTTGGAGTCGTCTGAATTACCTTGTATATATACCGGATTAAATACAGTTTCTTCACCACACTTATAAAAGAAAATTGAATCTTTAACATTACTAAAGAAATCACTCTGTGACTTAGCTGCAGTTAATTTTCTCCAAACAATATCACTAACGAAGCTCTCCTCCCCAAAAACTTCATCCAATAATATTTTTACATAATGTCCAATATGCCAGTCAAGGTGGACATAGATACTCCCCGTTTCGTTCATTACATCTTTAATCGCCAGCAGTCTTTCATACAGCCAGTTCAAATAATCTTCTTTCTGCCATATATCGCCGTACATGACTTCCTCGCCGATAGTGTTATCATCGGCTTCTACTGATTCGCCGCCGTTTCTCAGGTATATTTTCTTTGCGTAGTTTGCCCCGCTGGCAAAGGGCGGGTCAATATACACAAGGTCAACCCTTATATTCTGCTGTTTGAGATAGGCACAGGCTGAGAGGCAGTCTCCCTGTATCAGGAGGTTTGTAAAATCGGCGTTTAAATCGGTTTCCTTGTCGAAAAGTTCCTGCTTTTTCAATTTAGGGCTTCTGACCTCTTCGATCAGCTCTGTTTCAAACACATCGATCTTATCGGGAAACCGCCGGCCCTGAAAATTCAGCAGAGCCTGGCCCTTTGCCGGTGTGATATTGTACTGTCTCGGTGTTTTCATATCTAAAAATCCTCTAATAGTTTCTTGAATGTATCAAGGTGTCTGGTAAAATCGTTCTTTCCCTTATCCACAAAGCAGTGGTATTTGAAATGTTTATTGTATTTTAAAAACTCCTGCTCTACAAACTTTTCCTTGGCCTTGAACTCATCGTTGTAGTAGGGCTCTCCCTTTGTTTCAATGATCAGCGCCTTTTCTATGGGTATCGTCTGCCCTTTTTTGTATTTCCTGTTCTCTTTTCTCCGCAGAATCAGAAAATCGGGGGTGTATCTGCCCCTGGGCGTCTGTATCCAGAAGGACTGCAGCCGCTCGTCTTTGTAGCCGTTAAAATAGACCTCAAGGTCTTTGAGCTCGCTTAATTTGAGCATTTCAGCCAGTGCGTTCTGTTCAAATTCACTGTCCATTTTATAAGGTACATAATTATAGCTGATATCCTGCGGGTCGCAGTTGTTTTCATCACCGAAGAAATCTTCCTCTATATTTTTCGGATCATTCGCATAGCCTCTTTTACCGAGTAAATCCCGCTCGGGTATTCTGGGCATTATTTTATAAACCTTGCCATCAGGGGACACAAGGCTGATTTCTTTATTGCTGCCTTGCCATTCGAGAAGTTCAATCTCTGTTTCCTGTTCGATCACTTCCTTTGTGTATTCAACCCTGTCCATAAATGAAGATGCTATCATTCTGTTTATACCGCTTATATCAAGATTTGGATTTAATATAAGCCACTCCATTTCCTTTTCAATACTGTCGTGTATGGCTCTTAAAGTATCAGCATAGTCCTCAAGCAGGTCCTTTTGTGAAAACAGACCGTAGGTGCACAAAGACAGGTTATACATAAAATCATCGAATGAGAAAAGTGCAGTCGCCTCTGCCCTGACATCCGCAACTGCAACCTCTCCTGTAAGACCGCTGGTACCTATCCTGCCCGATAATATGCTTTTGTCGTAATCGAATGACTTTTTAATACCGGCAAAGCGAAAGGCCACTAATTCCTTTTTTATTTCCGGCGAGCTCTTCTTAACTATCCTGTATTTGGTTTCAATCTGTTTGTATTTCAACCTGCCCAGTTTTGGCTTTCTGACCTGCACGTCTATGCTTTGCTCTTTTTTCTCTGAGAGGTCGGTTATGGAGAGCTGGTAATTTGCTCTGAGTTCCTTGTCAAGAGTTTCATAGTTATCTGATGACAGGTAAATCAGGGCATTTTCATTAGACGCGTCTGTTACTTCCCTCAGGCAGCGGCAGGTAGTCTGTAGAACGAAATTCTTTGTGGTTTTCTGACGCGGAAGAACGACCGATGTAAGGCTGCGGCAGTCCCAGCCCTCTGTACCCACAGCCACAAGAAGTATGATCCTTTTCTTTGAATACGGCTTATCAAGATTATTGAAGATTGCAAGATTTTCTTTTGGCAGCTGGTACTGCTTGTTTTTCTTGTCCACTCCCGAATAGTATCTGAAAATCTCATCCTCTCTGCCTTTGCGGTGTTTCTGGTACCAGTTTTGGACTATTGGTAAAATATCTTCATTAAGTTTCTTTATTGACGGGCAGTAAAAGGCAGCTTTGCTTTTCGTGCCGTTTTCATACTCGACATCATAATCTGAAAAGAAATCTGTTAGTGCCTGTTCTATGAATCTGCTTTCCTTTACGCTTACTTTTCGTATATCAGGCTTTTTTAGAAACTTGCCAATGCCGATATTGAGCGGGTAGTTATAAACAATATCCTGTATCTGGTTGAGGGTGATATTTTTGCCTTCTATTTCAATTTTTGTTTTTACATAGGGCGTGCCCGATAAACCTATTACTGAATTAACGTTGCCGTGTTGGTTTAGTACGCCTACGGCCTGCCGTAATTTCTTTTCCCCGTTACCGGTAGAGCCGTAGGAATGGTGAACTTCATCGAGAATAACCGTCAGGTTGGGAACCTGTGAGAGGGCTTCGCGTAATTCGTTGGTTTTCTTTAACTCAGATGCCTTTTTCTCATCATAGTACATGTTTTTGGGGTCAACGTAAATCTGGTCTTCTTCATCGTATCTTTCAAGAACGACCTTTTCGGCGTTGGTTATAAAAACCGTTCCGAAATCTTTCGATTGTTTTATTCTGTTTACTTTTTCAAGGTTGGGATTATTGCCGTGCAGTTTATCCTTTCTTTTTGAGCTCAGGCTGTCCAGTATTTCGATGGTAATAACCTGCTTTAGTTTATCCGCTTCCTCTTTCGGTAGTATCCATTCGGGGTTAAACTCTTTTATAGTTCTAAGTGATGGAAGAATCGCCGTTTTTGAAGCCTGAGGAGCGAATACAACAAAATTGTGTGCGAACCTCCTGTCGTTTTTAAAAAGACTGGCAAAATATAAATCCAGATAAATAAAGCACGCCATCAAATAAGTTTTACCTGCTCCCATTGGCAGGCTGAAAAGATAATTTGAATAATCAAAATTGTGTAATAATTCATCAAGCAGATTGTCCCAGTATATGCCTTCAGGGTCATTAACCAGTTTCTTGTTCAGAGCCTTTAGTTTATTGTCCTGAAAAAACTGATTGAGGAACTGCGTAACGTAATTCCCTTTGAATGTATAATAATAGTCGTACTCCTGAGCGGTTACGTCGTCATAGAGAATACCTTCCCTGACCATATCTGAGAGTCTTTTGTTATTACCGGCAAACTTTATCCACAAATAGGTTTCAATAGCCTCCCGCTGCGGCGGGCGAAGCCGTCCGGCTTCTCCGATGTGTCTAAGTGTATTGTTTATAAGAGATTGGTTATTCTCCTTCTCTAATTTCACCCATGTTTCTGTTTTACTTCTTATTAGACTGTAAATTGTATTCATTAAGAATTGCCTGTTGTTATTTTTTATATTACAAGTAACAGTGTTGATTCGGTTTCTTCTTAGAACCTTTGGGGACATGAGAGGAGCTTGACGCTTTTACCTTATAAGTCATTGCAAATAAATATTTTATATAGAGTTTCAACACAAAGTCATCCTTTGAAATATCTTGTTTTGTTGTTGTGCTTAACTTTATCATGTAATAAATAGTTTGTCAAATTAAATCGCTGGGCCTTCGAACATCAGATCTGCGTTTTTTCATAGTGGTATTTTGGACATATCTCTCAACTAATTTTTACAACAAAACTTGCGTCTCTACCGGCGGCTTATACGGTAAAACATTAGATCGCAACATAGCTAAACAAAACACTCTTCTGCCATCTTCTCTCGCTGCCGCGTCAAATAACGGGAGTAACTTAGAGTTTCCCCTTGAATCGGCTTTTTATCGCATTATAATTAGCAGGGTATGAAAATTTGAAAAACGAGAACCGGTTTTATGTCTCTCTGGTTCTTTAACGAGCACATTCGAAAGGGAATTGCCATGACCTGTAAAAGATGTATTTTGATGTTAATTGTGCTGACCCTGAGCGGCTCACTTCTTGCTCAGGTTAACTTTAGCAGTTTGGTTGAAGAAATGACCGACCTTGACAGGCTGGCGGATTTTTCTACCGCGAACTACAAAACAGTCCAGTATTCATCTTATGACAGGCGGTCCGATACTCCCAACGGCCCCGGCTGGTACGAAAATTCGGACGGTTTCGGCGGTGAGCCGATACCGGGCTTCGAGGCAGTTATCAGAGAGCCGGATAAGGACGGCATCGGCCAGTATCTGGTCTGCGACATCAAGGGCCCCGGCGCACTGGTGAGGTTCTGGGCCGCTGACAGCGCCGTTAAAGGCCAGGTGGAGATGTATATAGACGGCAGTGACGAGCCGGTTTTTGACGGCAAGGGTCTGGATTTCTTCCATAACACAGCGAGCTGGTATGCACGCAAAAACGGTATTGACGAGGCTCTTTTCAAAGGTACGTTTGAGCAAAGAGACGCGGTATATTTCCCCATTCCATTCGCCCGCAGCTGCCGCGTGGTCTATACCGGCAATACCAAAGATATGCATTTCTATCATCTCCAGGCGAGGCTTTACGGGCCGGGGACAAAAGTTGAGAGCTTTAAACCGGATGACATAAAAACAAACCTCGATCTGATTGAAAAAACTGCCGCGGTGCTCAGATCACCATCGCAAAATTATAAATATGATTCAGACAAAGCCGAGAGCTTCAGCGAAACCGCAGAACCCGGAACAAATAAACTTATCTGGGAAGCCAAAGGCGGCGGCATGATTGAAAAGCTAACATTAAAGCTGGATTCTACAGACACTTACGAATCTCTCAGAAACACCCTGCTCTATATAAGATTTGATGATTATGTCATACCGCAGGTGCAGTCTCCTGTGGGTGATTTTTTCGGCTCGGGACCGGGGATTGTGCCGTATGACTCCCTGCCCTTTACCGTTGACGGCGACGGGACGATGACCTGCCGCCTGCCGATGCCCTTTGAAAGCAGCGCAAAGATTTATATCCATAATCTCGGCAGCCGCGACGTAGAGATCACCGGCGGCCTGCTGTTAAAGGATATAGAGTGGGATTCGGACATGCAGCATTTCTACGCCAGATGGCGTGTTGACCATGATTTGATCAGTAACGATCCGAGTTTGAGAGATCTGCCGTTCCTGTGCGCACGGGGCAGGGGCAGATATGTCGGAACCTCTGTGGTAGTCAATAATCCCAATCCAATCCCGGGTTTTGGCGGCTGTTGGTGGGGCGAGGGCGACGAAAAGGTCTTTGTTGATGATGACCGCCTGCCTTCCATTTTCGGCACAGGAAGCGAAGATTATTTCAATTATTCCTGGTGTTCGACCCAGCTGTTTGAATATGCCTACGCCGCCCAGCCGCGTGTTGACGGGCCGGGCAACAGGGGTTTCACCAACAATATAAGATGGCATATCTTCGATGATATACCGTTCAATAATAATATCTTCTTCTACATTGAATTACTCACGCACGAACGCACTGAGGGGATTTCATACGCCCGGCAGAGCTATTTTTACGGAAATGACATTGTAGATGACCATATTTCCATAACGCCGGCGGATACCGTGAGGCCGGTTATAAAACCCTGGAAACCTGAAGCAAGATTCAATTTCAGCAATACGGAGTTTCTCCAGGCCGAACATATTGCCGCTGCAAAAGGCGGGGATATTACAATAGAATCCGATCCGCTATGGGCAGGCGGCGAGCTTGTCTGTTTCAACCCGAAAACGGAAGATGACGCCCTGAAGCTCAGGTTCAGCGTAGAAAAAGCCGGTGAGTACAGGATTTATATCGCCGCAAAACACAGCCGGTATTCAGGGACTCTTACAGCCTCGGTTGAGTCTAAAACACTGATCATGGACGGCAAAGAGCAGGTCAACCTGTTCCTCGACTCCACCGTTAGCTCACGTGTGCTGCGGCCGGAACCGGTAACGCTGTTTTCCGGTGAGCACACGATAACTTTCAAGGGTAAGGGCGGCGAGATCGGAATCGACTTTATCGGGCTCCAACTGCTCAGACGGATACCCGATGCCTCCCAGCCGTTTATACCATTCCAGGAAGCCGAGGGCATGAAAGTTACATCTACCTCTGAGAGCCTTGCTTACAGCCTGCAAAGCGATGAGGGGCTGGGCGTTGACTTCTCCGGCGACGCGCATCTCTGGATCAGGTTCACAGAACCGGGTCAATGGCTGGACATGGACATCTTATCTAATGTATCGGGCAGTTACAGCGGCGAGATACAGCTCACCAAGGCCGCTGATTACGGCATAGTGGAGATTTATTTTAACGGTGACAAACTCACACAAGCGGACTGCTATGTAACCACCGGAATAAAAACCCAGATTATACGGCTTGAAAAAATGCACTTCAACAAGGGCAATAATACCATGAAAATCAAAGTTAAAAACAAGAACCCCGATTCAGCCGGCTATTTTGCTGGATTTGATTATCTCAAAATAAATGAAAATCCGCTGTAAAGCTGCAAATTAGCGAGTAAAAAATTTATTCGCTGCCTTTCATTATTAACCAGGACAGAAATCATATAGTGCACTGTAATTGCCGCCGGTTATTCGGTTAAGCGTTTATCCGCAGTCTTTTCCAGGCGTTTATGAGCAGTACGGCCGCCGCGGCAGAAACCAGAGTGAGGATCACTGCCGGCGTGTAGTTACCGTAGATCCAGTATCCCGTTGCAAACAAAGCTCCGTAAGTGGTGGTGCAGCCGAAGAACATACACAAAATACCGACGGGCAGATCCCATCCCTTATCGTCTGTATCAACGGGCTGGTTCTCTGCGCGGGCGTTTTCAACGACTGCCCGCCAGCCGGGGCCGCCGGGTTTTACAAGTCGGTAAAACGACCTTAGTGTTTCTTTTTCGCTCGGCCGGGTCAAGAATGTTACGATAAGCCATGAAGCGGTTGTCAGAGCTACACCTGTTACAAGCCTCTGCCAGCTCTCTAATTGCGGCAGCGGGGTATGTGAGTGTATGAATGTAAAATAACAGGCTATCAAAAATGAAACCGCCATAGCGGTTATTTCACTCAGAGCGTTGATCCGCCACCAGAACCACCGAAGTATAAACAGCAAACCTGTGCCGGCACCAATCTGCAGGAGCAGATCGAAGGCCTGTTTTGCGTTTTCCAGAAGCGGCGCCAGCGCACACGCGGCTATCATAAGCAGCAGCGTGCAGATACGCCCCATACGGACGAGCTGTTTTTCTGTGGCGTTTGGGTTTATGAACCTGCGGTAGAAGTCATTTACAATGTATGATGAGCCCAGGTTGAGGTGAGTCGATATCGTGGACATGTACGCGGCAATCAGCGATGCCAGGACAAGCCCCAAAAGGCCGGCGGGTAAAAAGGTCAGCATCGCCGGATACGCCATGTCATTGCGCACTACCGAAGGGTTTACATTGGGAAATGCATCCCGCAGCGACTGAAGATCCGGAAATACCAGCAGAGAAGACAGGGCAACTATTATCCACGGCCACGGACGCAGGGCGTAGTGGGCAATGTTAAAAAAGAGTGTTGCCCAGACGGCGTGTTTTTCATTCTTTGCCGAAAGCATTCTCTGCACGAGATATCCGCCGCCGCCGGGCTCGGCTCCGGGATACCAGACGCTCCACCACTGGACCGCAAGCGGGATTATAAAGACCGAAACCAGAAGGCCTGTATCGGAAAAATCCGGCAGGATGCTCAGCTTGTCGGTGATTTCGGGATTTGTTATCAGGTTGGACAGACTGCCGACAGCCTGGTGTCCGAGAGCGTGCTTTGCCGCCATGACAGCACCAAACATAGCGATTCCGAACTGGAAAAAATCTGTGATTAAAACACCGGTCAGGCCCCCGAGCATACTATAGGAGACAGTAACAACCGCGGCGATAGTTACGGTCTCAAAAGGCGAGAGATTGAGCATTACAGCACCGATTTTTATCGCGGCAAGTGTTACCGTAGCCATTATGACCACATTGAAAAAAATGCCCAGATAGATTGCCCGAAAGCCGCGGAGAAAGGCGGCTGTCCTGCCGCTGTAACGGAGTTCATAAAACTCGACATCTGTCATCACTCCCGACCTTCTCCAGAGCTTGGCATATACGAAAACCGTCAGCATTCCGGTAAGCAAAAAAGCCCACCACGCCCAGTTGCCCGACACGCCGTTTTGCCGGACTATATCGGTTACAAGGTTGGGTGTATCGGTGGAAAAAGTGGTTGCCACCATAGAAACTCCCAGCAGCCACCAGGGCATATTACGGCCGGAAAGGAAAAAACTTGAGGCACTTTTGCCGGCTTTCCGGGAAACCAAAACGCCGACAATCAATGACAACAGAAAGAAACCAAAAATACTGACCCAGTCAATCATTTGCAGCTGCATGAGTTACAATCCTTTAGAAAAATTCACTCTAATCCTTGAAATTCCGTTTTAGATTATAACCTTTTCCGGATGCTTGTTCAAGCAATAACACCTGCTAATTTGAGCCGTAAGCACAGTTTTATTGCAAGACAGATAAGAGAACTTGCCATGCTTTTGTTATTATTGTCTAAAAAACGCACAGGGCGGGCAATATCCTATTCCTCATCGGCCTCTTCTAAGACTGCAAGTATTTTGCTGAATGCATTACGTACTTCAGAAAAATCAGTGAGATCAACAGTGAATCTGCTGTCTGCATTACTGCTTGAACTTACATGGCCCTCTGCAAACAAAATGTTGACTATTTGCAGTCTGTGATGTGTTCGCGGCCTGACATTAAAAGCGGCCAGACTCTCAGGACACAGAAACTGCGTATCCATTACCAGGGCACGAACAGGGCGATTGTTTCGGTTCTTCCCCAAACTGGAAAGCGGCACACGAATCGGCGCAGGGTCTGCGGCACTGTCAAACAGGCGTGTCGTGGATGCGTGTCGATAATAATAACTGCATTGAGACTGCGAGGTGCCGACTTTTTCCAGCTCGGCCTCGGCTGAAACGGACTGATCCGAAGCCGGACAGAAAACAACCTTAGACTGTGTGGATAAATAACGGGACAAAAGCAGCCCCAGACCTACCGGCCGGCCGTCCCTTAGCGAAATCAGGCTGGTAGGCGTTCCGGTTGACGGATAAAAATCCGCCGGTGATAAAAATGGCGGAGCTTTGGGCCCCAGAGGGATACTGCCGTTATAATCCATTGAATACATGTGAATAGCCTTGCCCGTCTGACTGAGGTTTGATATGCAGACAGCTTTTCTGGCGGACGATCTCGCGGAATTTAACACAGGAAGCAATATACTCATAAGAAGAGAGATAACAACTATAACCACGAGCATCTCGATGAGAGTAAACCCGCAGCGCGGACGGCCATAACCATACGTGCCTCCGGAATCGGAATGATTTATTTCTCTCATCTATAAGAAACCAGCTTAGCAGCCTTAGCCAGATTACCAATGGCTGCTGTTTTTATATTGATCAGTTCATTTTACAGGGAGATTACCGGCAAACGTTTTCCAGCCAGTAGCCGGCAAATATTTCCATATCTTCTGCGCTTACACACCCCTCATCTGTCAAATCAGTTGATGCGTCTGAGCAGGACAGCCAATTTTGAGCCATCAAAGCGAAATCTTCCATATCTACAAAACAGTCTGAACTGAAATCAGGTGAAACCGCCGTCAACCTGAAATTGTCTAAATCCCAATAGCCCCCTGCGCGTCCGGACTCCGGATCAAGGTCATCAGGAAAAACAAGTGTAGATACTAACTGCACCCCAATACTCTTGCCCGCCCAGGGGTCACCTTCTTTTACGGGCGGAATCTCAACAACAATATCATTGAAATGCTTGATGTATCCCGAGCTCAAATCGTAAGAATAAGCTGTTGAATCTATCGCCACTTTATTATCCTCTGCATCACGGTAGTAGAGCCGCAATTCAATAGGGACATCGTCTTTCATGTTTCCCCCGCCGCCAATTATACCGACCTTGAGCCGATAAATCCTGCCGATTTGAAAAACAGCTTCCAGATCCTGGAATAATTCAACTTGAGGAACGGCAAACAGCCATGCCGCCTGATTCCCGTCACAGTTGTCGATATGGGCGGGATCTTCGGACCCTACATTCCGGAAAAAACCTGTAAGCTGCTCCCAGTAATACCCGCCGCTCTCATCATACCACCAGGGTTTGGGTGCATCTTGCCACTCGGATATATTGGGATCTGCAAATTCAGTCTCAGGCATCTCAAAAGAAGCGTTGGGGATATTTACCAACTCAGCCTGTAATATACTGCCCAAAAAAAACATCAAAATGAGGGCAAATGCTGCTCTATTAAAAAATAATTTCATTATTTATTTCCTTTCAAAATCCAAGTATAAAAAAAAACGTCCAGTCGTCAGTTAATACCTTCTGCTCTCTCACATTACTGTTGAGTATAAACCTTGTTCTGTCTGACGGGACAAAATTTGTTTGACAACCATCGCCGCATCAGAAGGGTTTAGCGATCACTGGTTATCATGCTTTATCCAACAGTATATCAAGCCATGTAAATTGTCAATCTATATTTACCAGAATTTGTCTGGCAGACATTTTCCGCATCCAATATTATTGAGTTACTTTAGGTCTGTCGAGGTTTCAAAAAAAGCCCCCGTGTGCGTCGGGGGCTTTCTATTTGAAGAAGAAGACAATCTTATCGATTTTTGTTACCGATTGGTATTTTGCTCGTTTACGTTTTTCTTCTCTTTTAAGGTCTTCTTCCAGGCTGATAATCTCTAAATCTGCAATCTCAATTCTTCTGCTCTCCGCCTTCTACTTTCCACTCTCTACTCTCTACTCTCTAAAACAGAGGCCGGGGATTTTCGGCTCCCCGGCGGGCCGTGGTTTTATCTTAAAAGGCTCTCGCGGCCTTTTGTTATTCTGGTTATGCCTTGCGGCGGCGGCTAAGGATCAGTCCGCCGATTCCAAACAGTGCAAGCATTGAGGGCTCCGGTACTACTTCGAAGCTGCCAAGGTAGGCACTGCCGTTGTCGGTGTAGCCGTAAACATTCACGATGCCTGCTCCAGAGAGGCCAAGGCCTTCAAACACGGTGCGGGCCGCTAAAGGACGGAACCAGCTGCCGCTGTCGCTCAGAGAGATATATGATGAACTCGCTGCGTTTACTTCTACGCCTGACGCCGGCATAAAGCCTTCAAGGACAAATTCAAGTCCGCCTGAGGCTTCATAGCCTTCGGCCGTTGGTACTACCGGCATCTCTGAACCTTCAACCTCGAGGCCAAGTGCCCAGTACAGGCAGTTATTCGTAAGAACGCCGGAGATAACCGCACTCTCGTCAACCTGATAGAGCTCGCCCATCTCAGGGTCTTTAAGCTCAATCATTGTATCGTCCGCGAACAGGTCGATATTGCCTGCCGAGGAGAGGGCTGCCGTTTTTACAGGGATTGCTGATACTGCGGATACTGCGATTAATACTGATGCTAATGTGATAAGTGTCTTCTTCATGGTAATCTTCCTTTTGTTTCTGATTGTTTCTTCTTCTTTTTGTTTTTGACTCAGACGCGGCATCTTTTGCACATTCACCGCGGGTGAGTCTTCTTTTGCTTTACTGTTCTGTACCCACCGCCCGCACAGGCGGCAAGGCCCTTTTACTGATAAAAACCCGAGCAACACACTCTTTTGGGCTTACATCTGACGCTCCCATATCTTTCCGGCAACGCAATGCCTCTAACGGGAACGTGAATCCTTTCTTTTAAGCCTTATGCAGGGTAAACAGCCGCACTTGCTTAACGGATATGCCGCACAACGTTCTTATTTTGCCGTTGGGAACATCATACCTGCATTCCGTTATAAAGTTTCTAAAGAGCTTTCTTCTACTTGACCGGCCTTTCATCAGCCGGATAACATTTTTTAAAGTTGTATTAAAGAACTGTTTAAGTCGTGTCAGGATTATGCGGGGCAGGTATTTACTGACCCGCCCCGCGGATCATTTTTTTAGAAGTACTCTTAGCGTCTGCGGCGTATCATCAGACCGCCAAGGGCAAGCATTGCAAGCGTTACAGGCTCGGGAACCACAAAGCTCTGGCTGAAGCCGCTTATGTGGGCAAGGCCGTCGGTGCCGCCGCCGACAAATACATTCTTGGTTATCTCTACATGCATCTGGCCGGGGCTGTAGTCGGCTGTGTCTCTGTTCTGTACACCAGAGGGACGGCTGTAAACCAGCTTGTTGGCGATTATATTGTCCATATCATCTATTGAATTTTCTGTGATAAGGGCTCTGCCTGTGCCGGTTACGCCGTAAGCGTCCAGTCTCAGGGTATTGCCGACTATAGGGGCTGATAATGATGTAACATCAAAGTTTATCAGCGTATCCACGGTCTCACCCTGGTCTGCCGTCCAGCCGCCGCTGAAGTAGAGGCGTACTTTGTCGCCGTCAACTTCACCTTTGATCGCTACGCCGGAAGCATCTACTTCCGAGCCGCCGCCGGTTGCGCTGGAGAGGACGGTAAAGCTGCCGAACTCAAGGCCGCCAAGGGTAAAGGTGCTGCTCTCCCAGTCGCTGACATTGCCGAAATCGACAACCGCTGCCGGGGATGCTGCGATAAATACCGCTGCAAGGGCTAAGGTAAAAACTGTCTTCTTCATGATACTTTCCTCACTTTACTTAAATACGTTCTTCTTCATGTAAGACCCGCAAGACTATCCTGCAGGATACAACTTAAAATCTTATTAGTTATTCCGTCTTCCAAAACCTCGGACAGACTTTTATCGGGGCGAGCCAAACCGGCAGGCCCCGGTAATGTCTGTTTGAAAAAGTTGAAGAAAAACGGTTTACGGACGTTTTTAATAATTAGGAATTAGGAATGCAGAATTAAGAATTGCGGCGTTCGCTTCGCTCACGGCTGTTCTAATTCCTAATTCGTAATTCGTAATTCTCTAAGTACTTCATTATTAACTTGTAAATATTATATCTTTAACCTCTCTTCTGTATTTCAGGCATTAGGCATTAGGCAATAGGCATCAGGCATCAGGCAATAGTTTTGCCGGGCACCGCCTAATTCTTAATTCTTAATTCCTAATTCCTAATTCTTAATTAGAATCAGGAGGTCCGGGGGCTTCGCGTTGGCCCGTGCTAATGCCCCCGAGGCCTGTATCCTGAAATCGAAGAAAGAAGTCGTTCGTTTTCAAAGTGAACGGGTAATAATCGTGCTGCTGTGCAGCTCTTAACCATTCACTGTTTCTTATTAACTTGTAAATTATATCTTTAACCTCTCTTCTGTATTTCAGGCAATAGGCATCAGGCAATAGTTTTGCCGGGCACCGCCTGATTCTTAATTCCTAATTCCTAATTCGCAATTAGAATCAGGAGGTCCGGGGGCTTCGCGTTGGCCCGTGCTACTGCCCCCGAGGCCTGTATCCTGAAATCGAAGAAAGAAGTCGTTCGTTTTCAAAGTGAACGGGTAATAATTGTGCTGCTGTGCAGCCGTTAACCATTCACTGTTTCTTATTAACTTGTAAATTATATCTTTAACCTCTCTTCTGTATTTCAGGCATTAGGCAATAGGCATCAGGCAATAGTTTTGCCGGGCACCGCCTGATTCTTAATTCCTAATTCTCAATTCCTAATTCCTAATTCCTAATTCGCAATTAGAATCAGGAGGTCCGGGGGCTTCGCGTTGGCCCGTGCTAATCCCCCGAGGCCTGTATCCTGAAATCGAAGAAAGAAGTCGTTCGTTTCTAATAAGCTGTCATCTTGCGCGGAGTCTTCGGGGCATCTCTCAGAGATGCTTAGACTTCGCCGCGGACGGGTCTCTTTTACGCGGCGGATAAGCAGCCGCGGACAACCCGGCGGGCAGGTTTCAATATCCCAGCGTACAGCACGGATCGCGGCATCAAATATGCGGCGTTAAACTTCCGCTCTGCAACGCAGGAAAACTCTGCGCCGAACAGCTTTTAATTATTCAATTGTGAGCCCTGAAAACACAGGGCCGATTGAGCTTTACTCGTATCTTGTTCTGCTTCGTTAATAATTCTCCGTAATTAACAATTTCTCGACCAATATTTTAAATTTACACTTCTTTGCCGTTACACGCTCTGCGATAAAGCCGGCTCTGCCGCGGACGGCGGTCTATCCACCGTCCGCAGAAGCCATATCTTTATCATTAACTCTCTGCCAATATCTAACATAACCAGAATCTGTAAATGAAAGCGTAAAGGGGCTCCGCGGCAGGTGGCCGCCCGCGCGGAGACCCCATGCTTTCATTTTTCTGGTCTGAGAAATTGGAGAAAGAAGCTGTACTTTGTTACAGGCAATAGGCAATAGGCAATAGTAGAGACGCCCCGAAGAACATCGGAACATGCGTCTCTCTACGCATACAACATCGGCGCCTCTGTGTATGCTTCCGCACACACTCTCTGTGCAGGTATCCGAGGCGGCCATGTCTATATGTCCGCACTGATACGCTCCACCGCCGCACCTTCGCCGCGTGTAATCAGCTCCCGCTCCGAACAGGTATATACATATACCGTATTTCAGATACAGGATACGCATCCCCAGACTAACCACGGCCTTGTATTTAGCCTCTTCTAAGGCCGCTCATCCGGTAATACGCATTACATATTCAATTGTCAGCAGCTCATCAGGGACCGGTAAGGCTCTCCAACCTTATGATCCCGGCTAAGCCTGGGTATTTTGTTCTAACTTCTTCGTTCCAATCATACCTTTCGTAAATTTAACTTCATTTCTCGTTTTTTCTTCAAACCATATATATAACTTATCCTCTCTCCATACCTTCAACTGGTAACGACTCATCGACCTGGCCATATTAAAGGGAAAAACGGCAGGCTCATTATATACGAGCCTGCCGGCTCTTTTCCTTTGGTATCGGGCCGGGCTGCCAATGCCGCTAAACATCAGCGCACCATGCCCCAGGTCTGAAGATTGGAGAAAGAAGTCGTTCTGAATTAAGTGAAAAACTATTAACTATTAACTAATAGTTGATGAATCCGCCTGCGGCGGATAGTTGTTTAAATCGCGGCGTCAGCCGCCTCCACAACTATTAGTTTTTCACTATTAGTTATTAGTTTAAAATGACCCGTGTGCCCGGCTCAATAACCTCCCCGGGCACACGGACCTGTACCACACTCCGTCCGGCTGTTAAGCCGGAAATCATGTTATCCACGCACTTCACGCCGCCTTTGCACTTCTGAACAGATAATTTTATATGCGCGCTTATCTTGCGCTGCTGGGTCTGTTCATTTAAAGAAAGTCCGGAGGTCTTGAATTTGGGCCCTCAAGACCCCGCTGGACTTTCCTTGTGAAAGGAGAAAGAAGTTGTGTTAGTGGTCTTATTAAACTAATAACTATTAACTAAAACTAACAGTTACTCACTTCAGCCTTGCGGCTGAAATATCTTGTTACCTGCGTCTATGAGCTTCTTCGGGACTCAAAAACGCTGCTTTTTCTTCGACTTCTTCTTATTCTTCGATATTTACTTGTAAAATGTATCACAAATCAACTCTGCTTTGTCCTTTGTAGTTTAAAGAAAGTCAGGAGGTCTTGAATTTGGGCCCTCAAGACCTCACTGGACTTTCCTTGTGAAAGGAGAAAGAAGTTGTGTTAGTGGTCTTATTAAACTAATAACTATTAACTAAAAACTAATAGTTATGGTCTATCTTATTAACTTTTTAATATATTATCGTATCCAATTCTCTTCTTCCTAATTCCTAATTCTTAATTCCTAATTCTTAATTCCTAATTCTTAATAAGGTTCAGGAGACACCTGAAGACCCGCGGCCCAGAGCCGGCTCTGTCTGATGAGTTCGGGAAAACCTCAAACAGTTCAGGTCTTCGGTGTACTCTTCTGAAAAATTAGGGAAAAGGGAGAAAGAGATTGTTGATGGTCTTTTATAAACTAATGACTAAGAACGAATAATTATAACGGTGAAAATTAAAACTCCAGGCGCAAATCTTTCGCGGCTGTTTAAAGGGAGTTTTTTTGGGGCTCACTTCTTTCTTAGTCACATCTTCTTCTTTTTCTTCTGACTCAATATTCAGTATTTAAAAGAGCAATTATTACTTTTATTGAGTGTTGAAAAATGGTGCTTGTTAGGCTTGCATTCTTCTTCACTTCTATCTTCATGTTAAAATCTACCACATACGCAACACCAAGTCAACAAGAAAAAATAAAAAATTAGAAAAAAGTTAAAAGGGGCGGGTTTAAAACCCGCCCCTACAGTAACATATATCTATCAAAGAACATTTAGTAAACGGTGTTTTTGATCTCTGGGGGTAAATACAGGTTTGTCATTGTACGTTTTATTCCAACATTTCCGGCCTTACAGCGAACCATTTGTAAAACGCGGGTATAACAAACAGGGTTAACAGAGTAGATGATATTATACCGAATATCACAACAGCCGCCAGCGGCCTTTGCACATCTGCCCCGATTCCTGTTGACAGCAGCAGCGGCAGCAGCCCAAGCACAGTAGTGATCGATGTCATCAAAACAGGGCGAAACCGCTGGTGGCAGCCGGTAATAACCGCTTCGACCATCTCCACGCCCTCTCTGCGGAGCTGGTTTATCGCGCTTACCAGAACCATACTGTCTTGAACGGCGATCCCGAAAAGAGCAATAAAGCCAACCGCGGCGGGTACGGAGATATATTCACCCATAACATAAAGCCCTGCAACGCCTCCAATAAGCCCAAGCGGGATATTAACCATAACCAGCAGGCCGCTCTTTATCGAACCGAAGGCCAGATACAGCATCAGCAGAACTGTCATGCCGACTACAGGCACTATAATACCCAGCCGCCGCATCGCACGCATTTGACTTTCGTACTGCCCGCCGTACTCAATATGATAGCCGTCGGGCAGCTCGATTTTCTCCGCGATAAGCCGGCGTATATCCCCGACAACACCCCCAAGGTCTCTGCCGCGTACATTACCCTGGACTATCCAGCGCCGCTGGTTGTTTTCACGGTTGATCTGTATCGAGCCGACATCTTCCCTGACCTCGGCGAGCTGGCTGAGCGGGAGCATCTGTCCGCTGCGTGAGGGCACCAGCAGCGACTTGATCGCGTGAATATTGTCCCGCGTGTCCTCTGTATAGCGGATCTGTATTCCATAACGCCTTGTATTGAGGTACACATGATCAACGATCTGCCCGCCGATAGCGGTTTCGACCAGCTCAAGTATCTCTCCGGCATTCACGCCATACGCAGCGCACGCACGGCGGTCAACAATCACCTGCACCTGAGGCTGGCCAAAGCTCTGCTCAACAGACAAATCCACAAGCCCCTCAATATTATCTATGCTGTTTCGTATTTCTGTGGCTTTTGATTGCAGGATATCGAGATCTTCACCAAAAACTTTGACAGCGACCTGCGACCTGACACCGGTTACCAGCTCATCAAAGGCATTTTGTATCGGCTGGGTGAAGTTGAGCTGTATTCCGGGGAAATCTGAGAGATTTTCTTCAAGCTCTTCAACAAGCTCGGCCTTGTCCGTCAGACGCGTCCATTCCTTTTCCGGATGCAGCTCAATATGCACCTCCGCGTAGTTGACAGGGTGCGGGTGGCTGCCGGCTTCGGGCCTTCCGATACGTGAAACAACCTCCTCCACCTCCGGCAGAGCGATAATGCGGGTTTCGAGTTTCTTAATGATAGCCGCCGCTTCTTCGAGGGCTATCGACGGGGCCATATTGACACCGATCATGATCGAGCCTTCTTCGAGCGTAGGTATAAACTCTGTCCCCAGGTTCATTGCCATAAATCCGCTGCCGCAAAGCAGGGCCAGAACTAACATAAGCACCAGAACGGGGTGTTTAACAGAAATCCTCAACAGCGGATCATGGAGTTTCTGCAGTATAACGAATATGAAAAATTCTTTATGCTTTTTGACGTGCATCAGGTAGCTCGCCAAGGCGGGAACTGCCAGAACGGCGAAAATCAGCGAACCCAGCAGAGCAAAGCACAGGGTGTATGACATCGGTATAAACATCTGTCCCTCGGCACCTTGCAGCGTCAATATCGGCACAAAAACCACAATCACGATCAGCAGCGAAAATGTAACCGGACGGGCCACCTCATACGCCGCGTCAATAATGATGGCGGTTCGGCTGCGTATATCATCGCCGGCATTGACGTTCAAATGACGGTAGATGTTCTCAACCATGACAATCGCACCGTCCACGAGCATACCCATGGCGATGGCGATTCCTCCAAGCGACATCAGGTTTGCAGATATGTCCGCCTGCTGCATCAGGATAATCGAAACCAGCCCGCTGAAAGGCAGCGCAAATACAACTATCATAGCAGACCTGAAATTGCCGATAAAGGCAAACAGCACAATCGCCGCCAGCACTGCCCCTGTGAGCAGAGCGGATTTAACCGTCCATGTTGCACGCTGTACAATTTCCTGCTGCTCGTAGTACGGCACCAGCCTGACACCTTCGGGCAGCGATTTCTGCACGTCGGGCAGTTTCGCATACAGCCGCTCGATAACGTTTGATGCGTTTTCCCCGTAAAGCTGGAGCACAATGCCGCTTACGACTTCCTCGCCGCCGTTTCGCGAGACAATTCCCCGCCGCACGGCCCTGCCGTACTCAACATCGGCAACCTCCATAACGCGAACCGGTGTGCCGTCGATATTATCGATAATCACATTGCTGATATCTTCGAGCGAGTTTAGCAGGCCGATGCCCCGGACAAGGTTCTCCTCGCTGCCGGTTATAATATACTGGCCGCCGACATTTCCGTTATTCTGCCGGATTGCCTCGGTAACATCGTGAATCGAGAGACCGTACTGAAGCAGCATATCAGGTTTGATATTCACCTGATACTGCAGAACATGTCCGCCGACCGAGAGGATATCTGTAACGCCGCGAACAGTCTGGAGCTGATACTTGACAACCCAGTCATTCAGGTCCCGCAGATAGCTCAGCGGGTCTTTGCCCTCTGTGTCTGCCGAATCGTCAATGGTGAGATAGTATATAAAAATCTGGCCAAGCCCCGTTGATATGGGGCCGAGTTTGGGTTTTTCCTGCAAATCGGGCATTTGAGCCAGAGCCTCGCCGAGACGCTCATTAACCAGCTGCCTGGCAAAATAAATATCCATATCATCTTCGAAATAAACATATACCACAGACATGCCAAATGCCGAAGTGGACTTTATCTGTGTAACTCCGGGCAGCCCGTTCATCACCGACTCAACGGGAAACGTAATCAGCCGCTCGACCTCTTCGGGTGCCATGCCGTCGGCTTCTGTGAAAACCGGCACCATGACGGGCGATATATCGGGGAAGGCATCAACCGGCAGGCTGTTGTACTGATGCACACCAACAGCCGTAACCATTATCAGAGCAAGCACTACCAGCAATCGATAGTGAAGTGCCGTGTTGAGTAATCTTTTATGCATATTCAGTTCCTTATATTATCAGTGTCCGTGTCCGGCATGACTGTCGAGTGTTGATGTTACGATTTTTGCCTTAAGCGAGAAGCCGCCCTTCACAACGTATTCCATCCCCGGCTCCAGGCCGGCAATGACTTCCAGCTTTTCGGCGTTTTCCATGCCTGTTTCTATAAACACCGGCTCAAATCCGGCGTCTGTCTTTACAAAGACGCATTTTTTGTTCTCAAGCCTCTGTACAGCGCCGGCGGGCACAACCACCTCGCAATTCTTGTAAGAAACGTCAACCAGAGCGTTTATATACAGCCCAGGCCGCAGTGTCCCGGCTTCGTTGTCCAGCACAACACGAGCCAGCGCAGTGCGTGACTGCCGGCTGACGAGGCCGCCGAGATAGTCTATCCTGCCCTTTACCGGCGGTAGATGCTCGCCGGCCTTAACCGTAACCGCCTGGCCGGGCTTTATGCGTGCCAGATACACAGGGTAAACGTCAATATCCGCCCAGACATTGCTCAGGTCGGCGATTATATATACCGTTTCGTCTGTCTTTACCAGCTCACCGAGAACGATATGCTTTTCAATAACGGTTCCGGCAAAGGGAGCCCGTATCTCAAAACTTGTAAGACTCTGCTGAGGCTCGGTTTCGAGGCGTTTGAGATATGTATCGTCCAGACCCGCGGCGATGAGTTTCTGCTTTGACGTGCGGAAATTGATTTTCGCCTCGCTCAAACGCTGCCGGCTCTCAAGGTATTCCTGTTCTGCTGATATTTTTTGTTTCCAGAGCCGCTCTTCACGATCAAAAGCTATCTGTGCCATTTCGAGACGCTCAATATCTGCAAGATATGCCGCCTTAATGTCGGCGAGTTCGCGGCTTTCAATCACGGCGATTATCTCACCGGCCTCTACCTTATCGCCGAGATTTTTCATCACTTTCGAGACAACCCCCTCAACACGAGGCACGATATGCACCATGCGGTCCTGATTAACATTTATTTCACCCGGCAGGCTGACCTGTATCCCGATTTCACCGCCGGCGGCGATCGCTGTTTCAATACCGGCATTAGCTGCGGCTTCCGGGCTGAGAGTTACAAGGCCCTCATCCTCGTCATGTTGGTGAGCGTCTGAATCTTCACCTTCATGCTCGCTGTGCTGGTGAGCGTCTGAATCTTCGCCTTCATGTTCGCTGTGCTGGTGGGCTTGCGATTCGCATTCCCCGCCGTGGGCGTGGTCTTCGTGTTCATCTTCGGCATGTTCACCTGAATCGGCGGCGTGCGAATCTTCTATGTGCTGATGTTCACAATCGCTATGGTCGTCATGCCCTGTTTGTGCCAGAGTATAATAAACAGGCAAAGCCAGGGCAGACATGAAAACTATGGTTGTAAGTATTTTATTTTTCATCGTTTATATTTCCTGAAAATTTGTTGACTGTTTGGTTTGCCCGCGGGTTGAGTGTGCAGAGCCTGTCCAGCTCGGCATTTGCCAGATGGTAACGCAGCAGGCATGAGACATACTCGCTTTTGACATCAAAAAGTGCCTGCTGAGCCTCTATCACCCTCAAAAAGTCTGTTTTGCCCTCGCGGTAAGATTGCAAGACCGTGTTGTATATCTTCTCGGATTCGGGCAGTATATTATCCCGCAGAGCCTCGGCATTTTCAAATGCGCTGGAAAGCTCGAGATATGCCGCGTTGAATTGGTTCAAAAGCTCCTGCCTGGCGGCCATAGACCCGCGTTTTGCCATTGCCAGCCTGTAAGAAGCCGCCTGGATCGTGCCCTGGTTTCTGCTGTTGACCGGCAGCGGTATCGAAATGCCAAACAGCAGTGAAGCGTCATCAGATTCGTTCATCCATTTCACGCCGCCGCCGATGGTTATGTCGCCTTTTGCCCTTGCTCTCTCGAGTTCAAGCTCAGCGCGTTTCTGACTGACAAGTACATCATTTGATTTTATACGCGGGGTGCTCTCGAGTGCGGCCTTCAATGCGGTCTCATTCGCCGGCACATCAAGCGATTGAAAATCCCCCAGAGCCCTGTCGAACTGCGGCTCGTCGCTGCCCCAGAATCCGCTAAGCTGCCTTTTTGCATACTTAAGGTCGCGGCGGGCTTGTTCATGCGAGCTTTCGGCGCGTGATAGAGTAACCCGGGCCTGGGATATCTCAACCGGTGAATCCCTGCCGGACTCGACACGAAGAGTTACAATCCGAAGCGACTCACGGCTCAACTCCAGTATTTCAGAGGTAAGTTGCTCTTGCTGCTGAGCTTGCAAAACTTTGAAGTAGGCCTTCTGAACCTCTGAAAAGACGGATATTCGTTTGTGCTGATAATCAAGGTCCGCGATCTTAACGCCAAGCCTGCTGACATCGCGGCGTTTTTCAAGTTTGCCGCCGACCTCTACAAGCTGACTGAGCATCACGGCTGTCTCTAAAGTGTCCAGGCCGCTGTGCCCGCCCGTGCCGCCGACGTTTTCCATCTCGACTTCCAGCTCGGGGTTTGGCTTTAGCGAAGACTGGAGCTGCTCGGCGCGGGTGGCCTTGATGCCGGTTGAATACGCCGCGAGCTCGGGGTTGTGCTGCTCTGTAAGCGATAATGCCCGCTTTAAGGTTATGTCGCTGCCGGCGGTTTTTGCATCTTCAGAGCCTGCGAAGACCGAGACCGTAAATATGCACGGCAGCAAAAGACAGATAAATATCTTGGGGTTAAACATGTTATTTCCCTGGTTAGTTAGTTTCTATGCTGCAGTCCGTGCGCAATAGACGCCGCGACTGCGTAATAATAGATAAACGCCTCTGAATAAGAGACTTGCGATACACCTTTCCCGTGATTTATCACGCGAAAAGCAGCGGGAGAAAACCCGAGGGAAATATCAGGAGAGAATTATAATAGATTTCAGCGGCTCATGAAAGCCCGAACAATCAGGGGGAGATTCGTAAAACTTTATAATAAGAGGTCTTACAACTTCTGCCGCCGGTTGTGAAATGAGCCTTACAGCTGCCGGCCCATGCTGGGATTTGGCAGGCTTTGAAAAGGTAAAAGACGAAACCGCCGGAACATCGATACAATGCCTGTGGGGCACACGAATTATGCTGCTGCCCGTTTCACCGCCGTCAGAACAGCCGGCTTTTGACGAACAGCACCCGTGGTCGGCAGGTTTTATCGCAGACCCGCCGTCGTACCCGTAGCAAATCACAGAACCGCTGCCGAGCAGATAGCTTGCCAAAAATAGGCTGATTGATAATAATGTCATCTTTCTAAACGTCATATTGACCGGTGATTCTAACAAGTATCCTGCTTGTTTCAACGAAAAAAACTCTCACATTATGACAGTAAGTTAATGTATTATAGTGTTAAACTTTCCAAATGTTCAACTTACAGAGGAATTACAGGATTATTATTAAATATTTCTGATCCGCAGATTACGCAGATTTTCGCAGATTATTCTTGTAAAAATGATAAATCTACGCTATCGTTTGGTTTGTATTCGATTCTTGACAGGATGACAGGATTTTTCATCAGAGAATTCATAATGAACAGAGAGCCATACAACGAAGCAGACACAAGGGCCAAGCTCATAGATCCGGCTATACATGCCAGGGGCTGGAGCGAGGATTTGATCCGGCGTGAAGAATCTGCCCCGGCTGTTGAGATTATCAACGGCAGGCCAAGGCGCCGGCACAAGGGTCGTATCGATTATACACTCCGTATAAAAGTCACGCACGACACACAACCCGTTGCTGTTGCTCTGCTTGAAGCAAAAAAAGAATCGCTGCCGCCCGGTCACGGCCTCCAGCAGGCTAAGGGCTATGCAAGCTGCAAGCGGCTCAATGTTCCCTTTGTGTTTTCATCAAACGGTCATTTATTCGTAGAATTCAGCAGCATTACCGGCCTTACCAGCCAACCAAAACCGCTGGAAGAGTTTCCAACACCCGGTGAACTCAGAAAAAGATACGAACAGGCAAGACAAATTGACCTTGATTCCGAACTCGCCAAACCGCTGCTGGTAAAATACGCCGGAGGTGAAGCCCAGAGAAGGTACTATCAGGATGCCGCCATTCGTGCCGTATTTGAAAAGATCGCCAGGGGCGAAAAACGTGCCCTGCTATCGCTGGCTACCGGGGCAGGCAAGACCTTTATCGCGGTAAACCTGCTTCGCCGCATCGCCGATGCCGGCCAGCTCAAGAGAGCGCTTTTTCTCTGCGACCGTGACGAGCTCCGCTCACAGGGCCTTGGAGCCTTTACAAACGTCTTCGGTGCCAATGCCGCACCGGTTTACCAGAGACCAGACGGCAAAAACAACGCCAAAAACGCCCGTATTCACATCGCCACATACCAGACGCTTGATGTTGACAGGGACGATTCAGACGGCAATTTTCTAACAAAACATTATCCCGAAAACCATTTCAGCCATATAATTATAGACGAATGCCACCGTTCCGCATGGGGCAAATGGTCACAGGTCCTCAAACGCAACAGTGATGCCGTACAGATCGGCCTTACAGCAACGCCCCGGGAAATCATAACTACAGAAAACACCCCCGAAGCGCAGGAAGACATGGAAATTTCCGCCGACAACCTGAAATATTTCGGAGAGCCGGTATATGAATACTCCATCACCCAGGGCATAGAAGACGGCTACCTTGCCGCATGCCAGATACAAAAGGGCAGGGTAAACCTTGATGAAACCGGCATAACTCTTGAACAGATCGCCTCGCGAAATCCGCGGGACGCAATCACTGGTCGGACATTAACTGTCGATGAGTTGAAAGAACGCTACGAAAAAACAGAATATGAAAACCGGATTTTACTGCCCGACCGTGTCCTTGCCATGTGCAGTGATCTTTTCGACTACCTTGTCAGTACCGGCGGCCCTGAGCAGAAAACCATTATTTTCTGCGCCCGTGACCGCCACGCCGATGATGTAGCCGCGACAATGAACAACCTTTATGCCGAATGGTGCAGTAAAAATAACCTCGAGCGAAAAGAATCATACGCGTTTAAATGTACCCAAAAGGGCAATGGCAATGACTACCTGCCGGACTTTAGGGGTGCATCCCGCCATCACTTCATCGCAACCACAGTGGAGCTGCTGACAACCGGCGTTGATGTACCTTGTGTAAAGAATATCGTGTTTTTCAAATACGTCAAATCACCGATATCCTTTTACCAGATGGTCGGCAGGGGCACACGCATTGACGAGCCGAGCAATAAGATGATGTTCACCGTTTACGATTATACGAACGCCACACGCCTCTTTGGCGAGGATTTCAGGACAAAAAAGAAAAAATCCGGCCCCAAAGGTCCCGGGCCGGAGCCCCCTCCGCCGCCACCGCCGCCGGAGCCGACCGTTATCGTTGACGGTTTCGAAGTGTATGTGAACGAGGCAGGAAAGTATATTCTCGGCGAAATTGACGGAAAGCCCGTACCGATCAGGATAGAAGAATACAAACGCCGTATCGCTCGCAGGCTGGTAGATGAGCTGCCCGACCTCGATGCGTTCCGCCAATGCTGGATAGACCCTGCAAACCGCAGGAGCCTCATTGATAATCTCGTTGGTGCGGGCTGTTCTCCAAAGATTATCCAGACGGTGGAAGAAATGGACGATTACGATCTCTACGATGTACTTGCCGAGCTGGGCTACGGGCTCGCGCCGCAGACACGAATACTGCGGGCAGAGGCGTTTAAGTACAAACACAGCGACTGGCTGAAAACCCTGCCGGATAACACCGCCGCCACACTCAAAGCCATCACCGGGCAGTTCGCCGGCGGCGGCACCGATTCACTCGAAAGTCAGCACATCTTCGAGCTGCCCGAGATAATAAACGCCGGAGGCCTAAACGCGCTGTCGGCTATCGGAAAACCGGCTGATATTCTCAAAATGACAAAAGAGAGGATATTCGCAGCGTGATTGACACCGAAAAAAAATTACCAAACGGCTGGAAATGGGTAAAGCTGGGAGAAGTTTGTGATGTTATAAGTGGTACAACCCCCAAAACTGGTATTTCTAAGTATTGGAATGGTGATATAGTATGGGTAACCCCTACCGACTTAGGAAAATTGAAAACCCCAAAAATCAACAATTCAGAGCGTAAAATTACCAAAGCAGGTTTTAACAGTTGTAATCTGAACCTTATCACAAAAGGTGCGGTGGTACTGTCTTCAAGAGCTCCAATAGGACATCTGGCTATTGCCTGTGTTGACTTGTGTACTAATCAAGGCTGTAAGAGTTTTGTTGCAGATTCAAAAGTCATAGATAATGTTTTTCTGTATTTTACTTTGAAAAAATCAACTCCTGTTTTGCAATCTTTGGGTAGTGGTGCTACTTTCGCTGAAATTTCTAAATCCCAGTTATTCAATTTTTCTATCCCCCTGCCGCCCCTAGCGGAGCAGAAAAGAATAACAACGGTTTTGACCGCTCAGATGGCGGCAGCGGAAAAGGCAAAAAAAGCATGTCAGGAAAAGTTAGAAGCCGCGGAAAAACTCCAGACTTCTTTTCTAAACGCAATCTTTGAAAGCGAAAATGCAAAAAAATGGCCAAAGAAAAAACTGGGGGAAGTGTGTAAAATAAACCCTACGAGGAATCCTATAATAGCAGATATGAAACAAAATGTTACTTTTGTCCCAATGCCGGCTGTAAATTCAGAAACTGGTATTATTGATAAAGCAGAAGTCAAAAAGTTAAAAGATGTATTTAAGGGATATACATATTTTGAAGAAAATGATGTTTTATTCGCTAAAATTACCCCGTGTATGCAAAACGGAAAGCACGCGATTGCCAGACAATTGTTGAATGGTTTTGGTTTTGGGACGACAGAGTTTCATGTGATTAGACCTTCTGAACAGATTCTACCAGAGTGGATACACAGTTATATACGTCAACCTCAAATACTGCATGAAGCAGAAAAGTGTTTTACTGGTGCTGTAGGTCAGCAGCGTGTTCCTAAAAACTTTTTAATAACTCTTAATATCCCCCTGCCGCTCCTGACGGAGCAGAAGCGTATAGTAAAGGTTTTGACCGCTCAGATCGCGGCAGCGGAAAAGGCAAAAAAAGCAATCATAGACGAATTTGAACTAATCGACAAACTACCAGTATCATTATTGAAACAAACATTTGAAAGGAAATTGTAAAATGACATTGTATGAAACATTAGCAGTCTCAGCGATTGGCGGTTCTATCCCATTAATTCTTAAGGGGGGATTTTATGTGTTCCAAAATAAAATTGATATAAGCGGACAAAAAAAACTTTATATACATCAATGTCAGTTTGAAAAAGAGTTCAATGCTTATGTTGAAATTTGGGTTGGATTGCTTCCACTCGTAAATTATGTTAATAATTTACCCGCCAATGCGATACCCACCAATGGTGGATACTTACTGAACCCCACAAGTCCAGAGAGCAGAAAAAAACTGACAATTGCCGACGTTCTCCCTGCTTTTTATAGCACACTAACTAAAAACCAGCCTTTTTTATATCCGGACATTCTTGATAAATGTAGTGCTGTTCTTGAAGGAATAGCTCTTTTTCAAGATAAGGTCTTAAGTGTTAAAGACTCAGAAGAAGCAGACATTGAAAAAGAAAAGCAAAGTGTGCTTAAACAAGAAATTGAAGACGTAAAGCAAAGTGTGCTTCAACAAATTGAAGACGTAAAAAATGCTATAAGAGCAAGAGTATGGAATTTAAATAAACGTGGCAAAAAGAAATTTATCTAAAACTAAAAACTACAATTCAGAGCAGTCGGTGAATGACGCTTTTGAGTGTGTAGGTCAGGCTTCCAGCCTGATACTCAATAAGTCGGGCTGGAAGCCCGACCTACGATACTATGGCAAAAAATAAAAAGACAAAGAATAAACGATACAACGGCCAGCAGTCAGTAAACGCAGCCGTAAAATCAATATGCGATATAATGCGGCGGAGCAACTGCGCCGGGGCTTTGCAGTATGTCCCCGAGCTTACCTGGCTGTTATTTCTGCGTATCCTCGATGAACGCGAACATGACGAGCAGCGTTACTGCCGTGCTGTCGGCGCGGAATTCACCCCGTCGTTTGAGTATCCCTACCGCTGGCAGGACTGGGCGGCGCCAAACGGCAAGAAACGGCTTGAGCTGAGCGAGTCGGGCATGAATAAGTTCTTCGGGTTTGTCAATGACGAGCTGCTGCCGCATTTAAAAGAGCTGAAAAACCGGCCCAACGCCTCCCCTCGGCAGAAGGTTATAAGCGAGATACTCTCGGGCGTAGAACATGTGCGTATCGATACAGAACGCAATTTCCAGGATGTCCTTGATAAGGTTGACGAGATAACCACCGCCGCGGTTGATGATACGCACGTTTTTACCCTTTCACAGGTCTATGAGGGCCTTCTTCTCAAGATGGGCGAAAAGGGCAACGACGGCGGCCAGTTCTTCACCCCCCGCGAGGTTATCCGTGCCATGGCAAAAGCCGTTGAGCCTGTCATTGGTGAAACGGTATATGACCCCTGCTGCGGCACCGGCGGTTTTCTCGCGCAGTCATATGAGTTTATGACGGGCAAGGATAATAAAAAAATCAATTCTCCCCAGCAGCTCGACGTACTCAAACACAGCACCTTTTACGGCCGCGAAAAAGAAAACCTCATCTACCCGATAGCCCTTGCCAATCTTGTCCTGCACGGGATAGATCACCCGCACCTCTGGCACGGCAATACCCTCACCGGCGCAGCGGCGTATGAGGGGCTGTTTGAACACGCCCCAAAACAGTTTGACGTAATCCTTACAAATCCACCCTTCGGCGGCAAAGAAGGCAAAGACGCACAGACCAGATTCGCCTATAAAACCGGCTCGACACAGGTATTGTTTTTACAGCATATCATCGACAGCCTCAAAAACGGCGGCAGGTGCGGCATGGTACTCGATGAGGGGCTGCTGTTTCGTACCAATGAAACCGCTTTTGTCCAGACAAAACGCAAGTTGCTTGATGAGTGCGACTTATGGTGTGTCGTAAGCCTGCCCGGTGGAGTATTTACCGCGGCAGGCGCCGGCGTTAAAACAGACCTGCTGTTCTTCACCAAGGGTAAACCTACTGAAAAGATATGGTATTACGACCTCTCGCACCTGAAAATCAGAAAAAAATCTCCTCTGACCCAGGCGCATTTTGAAGGTTTCTTCAGGCTGCTGCCGGGCCGCAAAGACAGCGAGTACAGCTGGACTGTAGATATTACAAAACTCAAAGCCGAAGCCGCAAAACAAGCCCACCCGTTCCAGCTCCACGCCGCGGAACACATGCACAGCGCACAGAACTATACAGAAAAACTCAAGGCTCTGAAAAAACAAAAGCCCCTGGACAAAGACGCTATAAAGGAAACACTGGCGGTAATCAAAGATTTTGAAAAAAAATCAAGAGAAGAATCACAAAAAGCCGAGCAGATACTAAACGCGGTTTATGATATAAAGGCTGTAAATCCCAATATCGCACCTCCCCCGCCGCCACCGCCGCCGGCTGAGCTGATCAGACTGATAAATAAAAAATCCGAGGAAGTAAACCAGGCGATTCTTGAATTGCAGAAAATATCCTGATATTACCGGCAACCTTATAAGCGTTCTGCGGGAATCTGCGTTATCTGCGGATAGTTTCGTTTACATTATTATCCTGTGGTGCCGCGTTTTTTAACATAGCGGCGATGATTCAGACGAATACTTCATCCAATACCGCTTTGTTTTTTTGGGCCGGGGGCGATAATCTTCCTGCTCTGTTTATAACTTTGTTTTCTTTTCTTGCCCGTTCAGCGTCGAAAACCATGAAATGCGACTCGAGTGTCTCGGCGGGGCCTGTTATAATCTCGTCGGGGTTATCGGTCTCTATCGCGGCTATAAAACTGCTGACCAGGCCCATATCTCCGCCGCCGTGGCCGCCAATGATGGTGCCGTCGGCGGAATTGCCCTCATAGACATCGCGTGAACCGGTGAGAAAATCATAGATTTCTATATGGGATTCATTGCCGTATATTTCGCCTTTTGTGCCGAAGATTCTGGTTTTTCTCGGGCCGGCGTCTATTGTAAAACCGGTCATTGTGAACGATACGGTGCTGCCGTTTTCAAAAAGCATGTTCACTACCTGGTGATCAACGACAGTATTGTCACAGTCAAAGACGCACCTGCCGTAGGGCCCTTCCTTGAGAGCCTGCGTAACTCCCTTTACAGTGAGATCTTTTGTTATGGTTCTCACGGGCCAGTCAAAATCGCCTTTCTCTGCCCGGCCTATATAGATTTTTTTCGCCGAATATGGGCACTGCGGCTCTACAGGGCAGTCTAAACACCTGTGGGCGGCACCTTCGGGCTGATTTTCTTTTTTGAAATATTTGAGATTCCCAAACGACGATATACTGCTGCACGGAGAATCAATAATATACCTCAGCCAGTCAAGGTCATGGCAGGATTTGGCCAGAAGCATTGAAGACGACTCATCTTCGTTTCTCCAATGCCCTCTTATGTATGAATGGGCCTGGTGAAAATATCCAACCGGCTCGAGGTGCTGAATACATATAATATCTCCGATAACACCTGAGTCTAAAAGCTGTTTGAGTTTTTTGGTATATTGTGTATATCTCAGGACATGGCACACGGAAAACAGTTTGCCGCTTTCATTGGCGGCCTGGACAATCTCACGGCACTGGCTGCTATCAGGCGACATCGGCTTTTCCAGCAGGACATGATAGCCCTGCTTAATGAAATACATAGCCGGCTCATAGTGCTGATTGTCCTGGGTGGCAATTACCACCGCGTCTGCTATTTTACCTTTGCCGGTCAGCTCGCGCCAGTCATCAAAGATATTCTCATCAGCTATATTATGCTGTTTTACTATCGTATCCCGACGAATGGGGTCAGGCTCCGCTACTGCGACAACCTCTGCCTTCGAGCTGCTTTCCAAGATACATCTTGAATACGAAACTCCTCTTGAGCCTGCTCCAATAATCAGGAATTTAACTTTTGACATTTTCAACTCCGCTTATATTAAATTCAATTAAGTTCTATCTCTAAGTAAAAACACGGCAGCCGCCGCATACCGGTAATTTTTTCTTTAAACTGCATCAGCGTCCTTAAATAATTATTCCAGAATCCTTACGATTGCCTCGTCGCCTTCAATGTATGCCCTGTTGAAGTAAAACACCCTGCCGGTCTCGGTTCCGATAAGCAGATCGGGCCTGCCGTCATTATCCCAGTCAACAATAGAGGGCCCTGCGTTGTGGTTTGCCAGACGCTCTTTAACCAGATCGCCCCTGTCTTTAAATAAAGGACGCTCGTTATCCGTAACATTTTCATAATACCTCGCATTGACATTGTCCAGGATCAAATCATAATCACCGTCGCCGTCCCAATCCGCAAGATTTACAATCGTCCTTCCAGACATGCCCGCCCTGGCATTGGGTGCCCTGTTCCAGACAAGTGCCTGGCTGTATGGAGTTTCAAATGTAAAAATATTCTGCGGCTCATTGAGCACAAGTTTTCCATCAGGCGTCTTTGACCTCAGGTACAGTGCCAACTCTCCGGTATGGTCAAGCGTAACATAATCAGTCAGGCCGTCACCGTTGTAGTCTATTGCTTCCGGCCTGGTGCGCCAGACGGTAATCAGCTCATCTGCCTGCGGTATAACGGTTGACCATTCAGGATACAGCGGCTCATCTTTCCAGTCAACTTCCATGAGCGTCCCTCTTTGGAGCCGCGGGGCTGTTTTGCTGCCGATATTTCGGAACAGGACATGCTCACCCCTTATGCCGCTTACGATCAGGTCCTTAAGCCCGTCGCCGTCCCAGTCCGCCGTTTCGGCGTTATTGTACTGCCAGCAAAGCTCTTCGATACCCTGTATCGAGCCCTCATCGCCGGCCCTTAGCTGGATCTTGCTCCCGCCTGCTCTCATATCCCGCGGATGCGACCAGAAAGGCTTAGTGTCTGTGCCGAGATTCTCGTAGTATTGCAAAGTATTCGACGCGGCTATAATCAGGTCTTTATCCCCGTCGCAGTCCCAGTCAACCGCATGGGGTACAGAGATTGAACCCCCATCAACAACCGGACGAGTCTGGTTGAGATAAACCGGCTGACGAAGCTGAGGCTTTTTGCCCTGCCCTGCGATATTTTCCATAAAGCCGACCACGCCGTCCTCACACCCGTAAAGCAGGTCCTTATCCCCGTCGCCGTCCCAGTCAACTACAACAATGTTGATCAGAGCCTGCGGGATATTGATTTCCCGCCTGTCGTATGTTTTGATCCGTTCGGCATGGGGAAATTGCGGGTTGGCGTCTGTGCCGGTATTTTCATAGAAATACAGCTCGTGTATAAAACCGGCTGATATGAAATCCGTATCGCCGTCGCAGTCCCAGTCTGTCGGTATATACTGCCATTGCAGATCCACTTTTGGGATATCTATCTCTACCGGATTTGCCGTGTCTATCAGCGGCTCACCGGCGGTACCGACATTTGGGTAAACGTAAATAGACGGAGTAACCTCGTCTTTTCCCAGACTGCCCAGCTGGGATGCGATTACATCGCCGAGGCCGTCTTTGTCCCAGTCGTACCAGAAAGTCTTGGCCTCTGTCTTTATCGGCTCTGCCGTAAACCTGAAGGGTACAATTTCATCTATAACGACATTGCCTTCTTCATAATGCCACTTCCACCATTCCTGGCTGCTCCTGCCAAGCACCATTATATCCATCTTCCCATCGTGGTCCACATCGCAGAACTGCGGGATCACAACCCCTGATATGTAACCGTAAGGGGTGTTGTCTCTTATTATCAGCCTGCCCGGCGCGAAGGTGTCTTTTTTGTTCAATTCATCGCTGATATTCTCAAAATAGTAATGGCCGACCTGCAGCTCAGTGCAAGCACGGGTTTTGAGCGTACCGGAGTTCATCCACAAATCAAGATTGCCGTCACCGTCTATATCGAACACATCAAAGACGCCGCTTATGCCCGAACACAGCATTCCGGTTGTGTCTTTGCGTCCGATTCTCAGCCTGTCTCCATTGCCGACCATCGGTATCTCAAGCGGATACGGCTGCCGATAACCCTTCGCTGTGTCGTAGTAAAAGGAGTAACCCGCCTCGCGGCTGCCCTGATGGGTAAACCTCAGCACTGCCGAGGGACTGTAAAAGAGAGAGTCATCGATTTGAAACGGGATAAAAAATCTGTTTTCGCCTGACTGTGATTTGTCATAAACAACCGGCTCGCCGCTCTGTGGGTCATACCGAAGAAGCCTGAAAGAGTTGAGAGCTTTTCGTTTTTGAGCAGGCGTAAGATCCATCCACTCTTGGGTAAATTCTATTTCCGCCTTAACCGGCAGCCTGTCCCATTTATCATTGACAGGCTCAACATGTATATTTACACGGTATCTGTTTTTGCCTATATGCCGCGGAGTTGTGTTGAAGTTTTCCGGCAGGGCCCGGCTCTTTTGCGCCGGCGGCTGCGACGGGTCATCATCAAGCCAGGTGTCTGTTATTACAACCTCATCGATAACCCCGTCAAAGTGCTCCATTCTCATAAGAGCCGTCTGGTTGGAATTTGTGCCCAGATACATATCGTATGCCATCGCCTCGGGCAGTTGAGGTATCGAAGCATCCTCAATAACAGCCCATTCGCTGTTATCGGCCTTCAGTGCCAGCATAGACTTTTCACGATCCCAGGACATACATACTCTGTGCCATTGATCCGCTTTCCAGTCCTCAATGGGGACATTTATATTGCTTCTGCCGCCCTCTTTGCTGCCGGTCATAAGCCACAGACCGGGCGGAGTCTTATCGTTTCTAAGACGCAGCTCAATCATATCTCCGGTACGAATGCGGATACTGAAAAGGCATTGAACCTCGGGGCCGAACTGCTCGCGGTTTTTGCCGGGATTGTAGTTGGGCTTTACCCACATACAGACAGTGGCGAGATTAAAGCTGATATTTTCATCAGTCTCATACCTTATGTACTCGTTGGGCCTGCACCAAAGCCCCCGGCCGCTCTTGCCCGTTACAGGTGAAAGGCTGTCATGAAAAACTGCCGCGGCGCTGCCGCCGGCGTAATCGGCTCTGAAGCCGTCATCTTCAAATGAATTGTAAAACAACACCTCACCCGAAGCATTTATTGCCCAAAGGCTTAGAAGAACATAAAGGTATATAAGGCTTTTTTGAAATATCTTCATTGTTAAAATCCTGTTATTCATCGTAATAAAGCTGCAATCCTGAAATGCGGTTCACTGCTGTCGGCCGGATTCGAAGAAATCCAGTTCCAGGGAAACTTTCCTGCCGTGAGTAATGTAAGCTGTAATTGCCGGAAAAAAAATAGACGGACTATTTTATTAGTCAAGGGCACTGCCTTTCAAAAAAAATGGGGAGTATCCGAGAACACTCCCCACTATAAAAGTTATAATTTAAGGGGGTATCCAATCAGTAATACTGCACGCTGAGCCACTCTGCGGCCATTAAGGCAATATCAGCAATATCTACGGTGCAGTCATCGTTTATGCCCTCCTGGCCGATAATATCGCCTGCGGGGTAGTCGAACGGCTCACTGGCAAGTTCCGCCCCAATTGCCGGCAGAATAAAAGCCGACAACAATAAAAGCAATACTGTTTTTTTCATGATAATTTCCTTAGATTATTTTTTTCTTTTCAGAAAAACGCCTGTCATGCCAAAACCGAACATAAGCATGGTTGTCGGCTCGGGTACAACTACATCGCTAAGCGATGCGCCGTAGTTAAGCTCATCGAAAACCGCTGAGAAGCTCGTGTTGGAGCTGTCTGCTACCAGCATGTTTACAAAATCATCCGTTGTCAGCGTCCTGTTAGAATGCGGCGCGCTGGGGGCAAGCGCATGAACTGCGATCAATTCCTCTACTGTTATGCCGCCCGCTTTGATCTGGTCATAATGGCTTTCGCTCAGCACCCACATCGTTGCCTCGCCTCCAGTGGCCTGGCCCAGGTCGGCAAAACGTGTTACCATCATAAAAGTCTCGCCGCTCTGGACATTCCATCCGCCGCTGGCTGCTGCGCCGGCACCGTAATCAACGGCAACACCTTGTGAACCGCTGTTTTTGGGCTTCATTCTGAGCTTGAGGCCGTGCCTTATAGATGCTGTTCGGCTGGCAACCGAAGCCAGGGGAGCGTCCGGCTGGGCATACAGAAAACTGACCCAAAGGTCGCCGGATGTTACGTTTATGCCGACCGCCCTCCTGGCGATTGCGTCAGCAAAACCGTCGTTACTCGTCATGGTGATGCGGGCGGCGTTACCTGATACCTGGTAATCACTGAATGAAAGACCTTCTACTACAGTTGCCGTTCCGTCCGGGTCTGTCATCGTCCAGGCTCCGCCCCAGCCGATTCCGCCGTCGTTTCCGGCAAGCTCACCCAGCTCATACTCAAAAGACTCGCTCATCAAAGCTGCCGCCCAGATATTGCTAACACACAATACCGCCATAACAACTGCTGCCATAAATAAATTTCTTTCTGATTTTCTCATTTCAATCTCCTTAGAATAGGTTAAAAATTTATGCCTGATACGGCATTCCACTAATACCCATCATTATACTATAAAATTGTTCAATAAAAATACCATATTCGGATTATTTTTTCACAATTTACGCAATATTGATTGCGTTTCTTTTTAAAAAAACTATAATCCAATTTAAATCGGATTATGTTTACTCAAATACCAAAAGTAATACTGGCAATCGAAGATTCCAGTTCATATTGCAGAGACCTTATCAAAGGGATTTCTCGTTACGCACGCGTTCACGGGCCATGGTCGATCTACAGGGACATTCATGATTCATCTTATCTGCACGGCAGAAACTACAGGAAGGAATTCTATGAGCATCTTCAGGATATTGAAGCTGACGGACTGATAACCAGAAGCCCCAAAAGGACGATGAAACTCACCCGGAAGGGCATCCCAACCATAGTTGCCATTACCGAATCCAAAGCCGTAGGCGATTTCCCTAAACTCCAGATAAATCATATCGCGGTGGGCGAGATGGCCGCAAAATACTTCCTTGAAAAGGGTTACAAAAATTTTGCTTTTTACGGCGACACAAAATACCTCTGGACAAAGATGCGGTATAAAGGCTTCCGCAATATAGTCGAGAAATCCCGCTGCTCTCTTACATGCTACGACCCCCCCCCGGCAAAAACCATAATGCAAAAGGGTTTTGGCTACAAAATAAACCATATTGCCGACTGGCTCAGCTCCCTGGAGAAACCCATCGCGGTGATGGCGTCCAGCGATGCCTGGGCGGTGAATGTCATAGAGGCCGCCAGAATCGCCGGAATCAATATTCCCGAACAGCTCTCGCTTATAGGAGTTGACAACGATGTCCCGATTTGCGATACATGCTTCCCCCAGCTCTCAAGCATTCACCTTAACAGTGAACAGGCGGGCTTTAAAATTGCCGAGCTGCTTGACAGAATCATGAAGGGTGAGAAGACATACGAGCATATCGTAAAAGTTGAGCCCGTTCAGGTTATCACCAGAGTATCCACAGACACACTCGCCGTTGAAGACGAAGACGTGGTTACAGCGATGCGGTATATACGCGCAATGAAACGGGAACCTGTTCAAATCACCGAGGTTGCCGAAGAGGCGGCCGTTTCGCTGAGAACACTCCAGAAAAAATTCAAAGAAAACCTCAACAGCACTATCCTCGATGAAATAAAAAGAACACGCATAAACTACATAAAAGAGCTGCTGCTAAATACGGATATGAGCATTACCAAGGTATCTGACTTTTTGTATTTTTCCGGAACAAACAGTTTCAGCAGATACTTTAAGGCCAATACCGGCTACTCGCCTCTGGAATACCGAAAAAAATACGGCAGATATTGAAAACTTCTGAAAATTCTTTGCAAAAAAAAACCCGCAAAGGACCCTCAAGTGTTTAAATTGGCGCATTTTGTGAAAAAATAAACACGAAAAGAGATTCTCACAAGCACTGTTTGAGCGTATAATTTGAAAGATAATATTATAATCACAACTAACGCTTCACAGGAGAAAAAAATGGACAGGCGAAAGTTTATGAAAAACTTATGCGGCAGTTCCGTTATGATGACAATACTGCCGGCAGCCAACTCTTTTGCGCAGTCAATGAATACAGGTTTATTCGGGAATAAAGATCACATGAAAGACTTGAGATTCTTTTCAAATCCGCTTCTTGGAAATACAACAAAAGTCAGCGTCTCACCAGATAAGGTTCAGAGCGAATCTTATAACACCTTTACTTTTACGATAGTTCTGGGCGAGGACGGACTTGCAAAGGGTGAGAGCATCGGAATTGTCAGCGGCAGCAACATCGACCGCTGGCAGTTTTCCTGGCCGGACCAGATGTGGGGCTGCCAGTGTCCCTGGCAGACTGAACGCTCGCAAGACGATAACTACATAACCGCAAGATGCAGTAACAGCGATGCTGAACTGGAATTAAAGGTCGGTGAGTTAGGCGGTTTCAAGCCCTACTGTAACGAAAGAGCCCATCTTGTCAGATCGCTTAAAGACAGACTGCGGTATGTGCTTGAGATAAAGGCCGGCAGTGAGCTTCGCCCAGGCGACGTCATAACCGTCACCTGGGGAGATAAGCGAGAAGGCTCAGAAGGCGTCAAGGCGCCTATAACAGCGATGAAATATTATTTTATGCCTTTCAGGTTTTCACTGCTTCCGGCGCTGGACAGCAAAACGCCTGTTCGCAGGGGCGGCTTTGACATGCTCCCTTCAATTACAGTAGCGGCCAAAAGCGCGGTGAGACTCTATGTGACAGCTCAGCCGTTTGTTCAGGCAGGAAAAGATATCGAGGTAAAAATATCGGCATTAGACGAGTATTTCAGTTTAGATGAGAATTTCTCGGGCGATATAAAATTAACCGTTGAGGGCGAAAATGAAACTATAACACGCTCTCTCAAGATGTCCGCGGCAGATAAAGGCTCGATAAGCACAAAATTAAAGATTAACAAAACCGGCTGGTTTAAAGCAAAAGCATCTTCCAAAAATATAAACGGATACTCAAATTACATCATCGCCGGCGAAGAAGAGCCGGAGAATAAGGTGTATTTTGGAGATATGCATTGCCATACGCTCGATTGCGACGCGACAGTGCCGCGGGAGCATCACTTCGAATATGCACGCTCCGCGGCCGGTCTGGATTTTATATCCGTTTCCTGCCACGCATCGCATTTGGGCAGCAAGCAGGCCTGGGATAACCTTCTCGATAAAACCGAGCTGTATCACGAGCCGGGAAGTTTCGTTACGTTTGCGGGCTATGAATGGGCAGGCGACGGACATTGCAACGCATATTTTGTCAACACCGGCGATGCCGAGCTGTTCTATAACCCGGCACTGGAACAGGAAGCGGAATTAGACGATCCGAAATTCAGAACGCCCGTGCCGATACCCGGAACCAGGGAAAAGAAACCCGGCAAGCCCTACTTTGTAAAAGGAGTGATAGATTTTCTTGAAGCGGTAAACAAACTCAACGTGCCGGCATTTGTAATAGGCCATTGCCACACCCGCTATCAGTTCGCTGATGATAATGTGATGTGGCTTTTTGAAATGCATACAACCCACCAGGTCAGCGACCAGGAAAAACGGTTTCAGCAGTTTGTCGGAGCAGCCGGTAAATACTTCGGAGTATGCGGCGGCAGCGACAACCACAGATTGCCCGCCGGCAGTATGATGCCAAACCCGGGAGAGAAATGGCCCAATCCGTTCGTGCCGGATATCTGTTACAATACAGCCGGATTACAGGCAACTTTCGCCAATAATCTAACACGAGAGAGTCTCTACGAAGGCATGAAAGCCCGCCACTGCTACGGCACTAACGGCTGTCGAATGGTAATCTCATTCAACTGCGGAGGCGCGATGATGGGTGACAAAACTGAAATCGGCCCAGGTCAAAAGCCGCGGTTCTCCATAAAGGTCGGAGGCACAGCGCCGCTCAAAGATATTGTCCTGTGGAAATACTCATCAGAAGACAGAGATTGGATTGAGGCAGAGAAATTCACAGACATCGGCAGTGACCGCTGGGAAGCAGAATTAGAGGACGAAAAATTCAGCAGTGACGCAATCTACTACCTCAGAGCTGTACAGGCAGACGGCGGAACCGGCTGGAGCAGCCCGATATGGGCTGCAAAAAAAGCCTGAACAGCCTCGGAGATGTCTATCGGGAATGACCGCCGCGATTAAATTGAACGGCGGTTATTCGCGATCCCGCTGTGTCTGGGAGAACCCGCACTCAGGGCAGGTATCGGGATAGCCGCGTCTTGCCGCGCCGTTGGGGAATAAAAATCCGCACTCCGGGCATTTATTTACACGCATTGCCCTGCCGCCGCACTTCGAGCATTCCACCGAACTCTCGAAATTATTATATTCATCTCGGATCATCTGGTAATACTCAGACAAATCCATCTCTTCGACATGGCCGCAATCGGCTTCAAAGCATTTTATATACGCGATCTCGCCCTTATAATCTTCAATCCCGTCAGACTCTTCCTTAAAACTCATAGCAATTATTACAACCGCCAAAGCAAGGCAGACCCCTGCTGCGAGCAACTTGGTTTTGTTTTTTTTCATAATCTAAATCTAAAACGATATCTTAGAAATATTAAACGGATTTATTGCCGCCGTCAGACTACTCAAGCCACTGCGGTTTACGGGGCAGCCTCAGGTCTGTCCTGAACTCACGATGCCATTTAAGCCGCCACAGCTCTTGCAGGCCGCTGTTGCGAACTGACTGATCAAGAAATATCAGGTTTATCCCCTCATCATGCCTCTGCATACAGAATCTTGCCAGGTTGTAACCGCTGTTGCCGCTGTAAAAATCCTCATACGGCGGCAGAGCATCGGTATCCTGCGGCCAGGCACTGATAAACATGCAATCGCCCATCAAGGGAACATTATCGGCATTGTCAACGTCCAATGAACGCCAGTACTTCTGATAGCCGCCGGTGGGTTTCTTACCGCCCTGCGGGGGATTGGTTATCCAAGAGTTCAAACCATAACTGCCGGTAGCGCCTTCTACATCCCAGTTGTTCCCGGAATTGCCCTTAAAAACTCCCCAGGCATATTTGGTGGAACCAATAGCGGTATTCTTTGCAACCTCACTTCGTGACCGCGACGAGCTGGGGCAAAGCAGAATTTCAGGAGTCTGATAATACGGCTCCCATACTTCCAGCCAGCTTTTATCCTTTGCCGGGTCGGCAACGTTGAATCTGCCGGCATGGAACCGGTTATTATTGTCCTGGGTGTACATCTGAGCGATTAAGCCCCACTGTCTAAGATTAGACATACACACAACGTTTTTGGCAGAATCACGCACTTTCTGAAGTGAAGGCATCAATATCGCCATCAATAAGGCGATGATTGAAATCACCACCAGTAACTCTATTAAAGTAAAACCGCCCAAAGACTTACGGTAACCGCCACGATATTTAACATTATATTTCTTATTCATAGTATCATTAAACCTCATTGCTTAAGAGTTATTTTATTATGCCTGATTATATTCGATTGAAGGATTATTACAATACCATATCAGGTTTAAAATTTCACATAATGCGCAAAACCAGCCAGGTTCAAAATCGCCCAAAGTATGCGAGGATAGGACATGTCAGATGTATAACTACCTTATATGCGGTAAGTTGACGGCAAAACAGCTCAAATTTTCTCTGCTGTAACCCTGTGTTCCAGCCGCCCGATGCCTTCGATTTGCATTTCCAGTTTATCACCCGGCCGCAGGAAAACCTTCGGCTCGCGGCCGACTCCAACCCCCGGCGGCGTGCCGGTGAGTATCATGCTTCCAGGCATAAGCGTCATACAGCGGGACAGATAGCTTACAAGATAGCGGCAGCCGAAAATCATATCGGACGTGTTGGAATCCTGCATCGTCTCGCCGTTGAGTTTGAGGCTGATGCCGAGGTTATCGCCGTCAAGCCCGGTCGCGATACAGGGTCCCGCCGGACAGAACGTGTCGAAACACTTGCCCCGGGCCCACTGCATATCAAGCCGCAGCTGGCAGTCACGGGCGGAAATATCCATCGCGCAGGTATAGCCGAGAATATAATCATCTGCCTGCTCGGGAGTTATGTTTTTAGCCGTCTTGCCGACAACTATCGCAAGCTCCGCCTCGAAATCCACCTCATCAGGCGCCATCGCAGGCAGTACAATATCCTCCCCGCTGCCGATAAGCGTGTTGAGGGTCTTGACAAAAACAACCGGCGCATCGGGCAGAGGCCTGCCGCACTCGGCGGCGTGCTCACGGTAATTAACTCCGATCGCGATTATCTGCCGCGGCTCAACCGGTGCCAGAAGGTGTGCCTGGTCAAAAGCAACCTCCTCACCGGTGATTTCGATTTTTTCGGCGAATGGGTCTTTGATGACCATATAACGGTCATCTTCTAATAAAGCGTAGAGGACGCTGCCTCCATGTATTTTCTGTATGCGTGCTATCTTCATGCGTTTTTTACTCCGCTAAATGCCTTATTATGCCGTATTTACGCAAAACAACCAAATCCGCCCTGCGGGGGGCTTCTTCCGCGGATATGCTATAATTAACATCCAAAAGCTCGACAAACTCCGATGTGTAATCCTTGAGGATCCCTTCTATTTCGAGCAGTTTATCACCTTTGATCAGTTCAAGAACCACCTTGTGCCCGATATGCCTCTCAAGCAGCGGCTCATAAGAGGTTGCGACAGAGCTTATAAGCTCATTTTTCATCTGGTTTACATATTTATCCTGGCTGGTCAGCATCGAGCCGGCGGGCGTGGTCTTCTTGACCTGGCTCAATAAAACGTTGATAACCTCGATTATCGAATCGCGAATAGTCTTGAATATGTTCTTGATACGCCTGCCGAGACGGCGGAGTAAACGCGGGTGATACGTCCGGGCAAGCTCTTTGTCGCGGCGGTTTCTGCCCCGCTCGTCGAGCTGGTCATGATAACGGATTACCGCCTGCATATTGGAGTATTCCTGTTTGTAAAGGATATAGCTGGTTTCGAGATGCCCGTCGCAATCTTTGTGCGGCGAGCAATAGAGAAGCTCCAGACCGGTATTCTCAAGACGAAGCCGGCCCCAGACCTGCTTGCCGCCGACATTTTCGATTACAACATCGAAGCCGACAAAACTCTTGAGGCACTTATCCCGGCTTCTTCGCCGGACAAAAGCACCGACAAGCGTCACAAGTGCGACAAATACAATCGTTATAAAAAGCGGGTTATTCAACGGTTTTCCCGGGTTAAAGGTGGTTAATTACGCGGCGGCGTGCCTGGACACCGCCAACTGCCGGCTGATTTTAAACATTCAGAGCCATTATGTCAACAGCTTCACCCCAACAATTCCCACTTGCCAAAGTTTAGCTTGCATGTTGTCAGGCTAACAGTTAAAATGGGTTTAGTATATAAATAACATGTATTCTCTGCCTATAGTGCGGAAAGGTCATTATATGAATAAAAAAATGCTCATAAGGTTAGGGGTAATAGCAATTGTTCTGGTAGGGATTTTCGCGGCGATTGTCTATGGCACATATTACCACGACGTAAGGTTTTACACAAAATACGGCGAGCTTACAAGAGACGCAAACAGGTTCTTCCAGGACGGTGAATACGAGAATTCTATGGCGTGCGTTGAAGAAGCCATCGAAATGCTGCCCCAGGACATAAGCAATTACCACATGAAGGCTTACATATACTACGAAATGGGTGATGAGCAAGCCGCCAAAGAACAGGCAACATGGACGGTGGAGAATTCCAGTAATTCGATGAGCAAATGCGAAAACCTGCTTTTCAGGGCCGGCCTCTACAGTGAAATGGGGCTGGAAGAGCTGGCAATGGCAGATTATGATGCAGCGATAGAACTTGTGCCGGATTATCCTGATCTCTACAGCTCACGCGCATCCGCCCTTTCACTCAACGGCAATTATGAAGCTGCCGTTGCGGACTATGCCAAGATGCTGGAACTTAACCCGAATTCAGCCATTGCATACTGGAACCGAGGCTGCGGCTACTACAAACTCGGAGAATTTGAGCTGGCCGAGAAAGACTTCACCAGCGCCAAGGAGGTTGTAAGAAGCGCCGGCGAGATGGCGGGCCTGCATACTGACTGGGCGATATGCGAGTACCGCTCGGGAGACCTGGAAGGCGCGAAAGAAAAACTCGCCCAGGCGTACGAATATTACCCCGAATTTGTTACCCACATGGCCGATTATCTGGTTAAAATGCCGCCGTTAGAAGAGATACAAGGCCCGATAAGCCCGGTAATGCAGCTTATTGTAGAGCCGGTAGATTTACCTATAATATGCTACATTGTTTCGACCTGTGCCGCTGAGCTGGAAGTCCTCAGCGCAGAAGATGCGGCAATACTGGCAGCAAAATCCGGAATAAATTAAACGAAACACCCGTTCTTCACTCTGAGCCCTGCGAACGGCCCAAGCAGGCGGCTTCTTTTAAGTCTTTTTTATACAAGGCCTTAACCGTCGCCCTTTTAAACTTGCAATGCTCTGTATTTTCAGAAAAAAGCCAATAAGCAGCACACAAAAAAATCTTATGCACTACCCTGCTATAAACGAAGTTTGTTAGTAGTTTGTTATTGACATTCTGGTTTCTTTTAAATATAATTAACTTAAAGCCTTGTAGAAAAAAGTATTTTACGGTGTTAGATGAACTTAACAGTTTTTCCCGGTTTCAAACCGTTATAATAAAATAAACATGCGGATATTAAAAACTTTTAAAAGTTACTTTATCAGGGGCATAGCCGCTCTATTGCCCACCATACTTACAGTGTGGCTTTTGATGCAGCTGTATCATTTTCTAAGCCACAACGTGAGCAGGCACGTCAACGTCTATATAGTTAAGCTAATTTCAGCATTTACAGACAATTACACCGTTGCACAGCTCGAAGCGTTCTGGGTCAGCGGCGGCGGCCAGGTAGCGGGATTTATAGTCCCGCTGATAGCAATCTGCATAATCGGCGCGATGCTTGCCAGCGTTATCGGCAGAAGTTTTCTTCATGCCTTTGACGATTTTCTCAAAAAACTGCCGCTTTTTAAAGATATCTATCCGTACCTAAAGCAGATTACGGATTTTTTCTTTTCTCACGACAAAATCCAGTTTAAACGGGTTGTCGCAATTGAGTACCCCCGCAAAGGTATATGGTCTTTGGGACTCGTTACGGGCGAAGGTTTGACCAGATTCCCTGAAATTGTAGGCGAGTCAGGGCGAATGCTTACAATTTTTATTCCAAGTTCACCGACCCCGTTCACCGGTTATGTCGTAATGATAAAGGAAAGCGACGCTGTAAATATGTCTTTAACCATAGAAGAGGCGCTTCGCTTTACAATAAGCGGGGGAGTTGTCACCCCCACACAATGGAATCAACATGTTCAGAAGAGTTCCGAACATGCTTAGAATATTATAATTGCAGTCTTTATGTCTAAAAAGGAGACGCTATGAACATTCAAATTACTGGAAAACATTTTGATGTTACCGATGCTATTCGGTCTCATACAGAAGAAAAAGCCTCAAGACTGCCTCGTTATTACAGCAGCATTCACGAAATCGAAATCGTTTATGGTACCTCTGATAATGGTATCTTTGCAGAAGTGATTGTGCGCTGCGGCCGCGGACATGTATTTGTGGCCACCGAAAAAGGCGAAGCAAAAAAAGACCTTTACTCCTGTATTGACAGTGTTTTCCACAAAATGGAGCGTCAACTTACAAAAGCAAAAGGTAAAGAACGCAACCCAAAACACGCAGCAAAAAGTGATGCGTTAGCGGGTTAATTTAGTTAATTACGGAGAACAAATGAACTTTAATGACCTTGTGCAGGAAGGAGCGATTGATGCAGAATTGCAATCCTCTGACCGGGATGCTGTAATAAAACAACTTGTGGACATGCTTGTTTCGATCGGTGATATAAAAAAGAAAGATGCCAAGGGCATTTTCGATTTACTGATCAAACGCGAGAATGAGGCAAGCACAGGGATTGGCAAAGGTGTTGCTGTACCTCACGTCAAACACAGCGGAATTAAAAAAGTTGTAGCGGCTATCGGAGTCTCACAAAACGGTATAGACTTTAACTCTCTGGACAAAGAACCCGTTTACGCGGTGATACTGATGATCAGTCCGGAGAAAGACCCGGACGCTCACCTTAAGGCTATGGAAATTGTGTTTAAAAACCTTCAAAAAGAAGATTTTCGCAGATTCCTGTGCCAGGCCAGAAGCACCGAGGATGTTCGCGATCTTCTTTGCGAGGTCGATGAAGGTGAAATTTAGTATTAATATTCTGGCTGTGCAATAAACGGAGTAAAACCTTGGCAGAGGTTCGTGAAATACATTTAGAGCTGAAAAACGAAGACGGCCTGCACATGAGGCCGGCGACACTCTTTACGGAGCTGGCGACACGGTTCCGTTCAAAGATAGAAGTTTCGCACAAAGACTTTGTTGCCGACGGCAAGAGCATTATGCATATTTTGATGCTCGGAGCCGGACCGGGAGCAAAACTAAAGATTACAGCCAGCGGCGAAGATGCCGAAGATGCTATAAATGCGATTCACGATTTAGTAGCTGTCAAGATGTTTGATTTGTCTCAAGAGCAGCAGTAATGAACTTGCAAGAATGAAAGTAATCAAAGGCATTGCCGTTTCGCCCGGTATAGCCATCGCCGATGCTATCGTACTCGATAGCGGTGAGATACGCATACCGAGGCGCAGAATCACGGAAGCGATTGTTCGTGAGGAGCAGGACAAGGTGCGCAGTGCCTTTGCCTCGGCGGTGCTTGAGCTGAGGAATTTCCAGAACAGCCCTGATGTTCATGAAAAGAACGTCAGAGATATATTCGCCTCGCACAAAGCATTTCTCAAAGACAGGGTACTGCGAAAGAGAATTAACGAGCGTGTCCGAAACGAGCTTGTTACAGCAGAATATGCCATATCGTCGGTAATGAGGGAGCTTGCGGAGTACTTTTCAAGCCTAAAAGACGTATATATCAGACAGCGGGCTTCGGATATATACAGCCTCGAAAGACGCGTGCTAAAGTACCTTATCGACGCTGTTCAGCAGGACATACAGACCGTCAGTAAAGACACGGTTATTGTCGCGCATGACCTGACCCCCAGCCAGACGGTGAGCCTGAACCGGGAATTTGTCAAGGGATTTGCCACGGATGTAGGCGGCCGAACAAGCCACACAGCTATCGTTGCAAGAGCGCTTGGAATTCCGGCGGTCGTAGCACTCGAGCACATCACAGATTTCGCAGAGCCGGGCGTTACCGTCATTATTGACGGAAACCGCGGTTATGCCATTGTTGACCCCGACGAGAAGACGCTCCTCGAGTACCGCGGCCTCGCAAAGGATATGAAGCGGCTCAAAAAGCAGTTCGCGGCATTGAAAGACAAAGAAGCCGTTACCAGGGACGGGGTTAAAATCACGATTCTGGGCAATATTGAGCTGCCCGATGAAGCAGAGCTGGTACTTAAAAACGGCGGCGAAGGCATCGGCCTCTACAGAACGGAATTTCTCTACCTGAAAGACGGCAGAGAACCTTCAGTCCAGGACCAGCTGCGGGCATACAAAGAAGTATCCCGAATCATGGGCTCCAGGCCGGTGGTTATACGCACAATGGACCTCGGAGCTGACAAGGTGGTTTTAGGCGGCGAGGAATTCACCCACGAACACAATCCCGTTCTCGGTTTTAAATCTATACGGTTCTGCCTCGAGAACATGGATATGTTCAAAAATCAGCTCAGAGCTATTTTGCTGGCCTCCGGCTGCGGCACTATCAGCGTGATGATACCAATGGTTACAAACCTTTACGAGGTTCGCCAGACAAAGATGCTGCTTCGTGATGTCATGGAAGATCTCGCAGAGGAGGGTATCAGTTATAACTCCGACATAAAATTCGGGGCAATGATAGAGACTCCCAGTGCCGCGATTATGTCCGACAGGCTTTGCAGAAATGTCGATTTTGTGAGTATAGGCACCAACGACCTCATACAGTACACCCTCGCTGTTGACAGGGCCAACGAACGTGTCGCAACGCTGTACAACCCCGGCGACCCGGCAGTTCTGCGGCTGCTTAGACTCTCTGTTGACAATGTCTTAGCCGCCGGATGCGGGCTGAGTGTCTGCGGAGAAATGGCATCCGATCCGGAGTTTATCTTTTTCCTTTTGGGTATAGGCGTGAGAACCCTTTCAATCGCTCCGGCGATGATACCTGAAATAAAGAAGGTTATTCTTTCCGTTTCAATTGAAGAATGCCGCCGGCTCGCCGAAGAGGCCCGTGATATGTGCTTCCCTGCGCAGGTAAGTAATCATTTCAGGGCCGCGGCAATGAAAATACTGCCGGAAACGTATTAAAATACAGAAAAGAAATTACATTAGTGAAAATAGACAGAAGAGACATACTGATTCCTATATCAGAAAACCGGATATTATTTCGGCATGGTTTCATGACCTCTGGTTACCTGCCGCAATGGGCTTGTAAAAGCACGGGGGCTCTGATATGAAATCTACGCTGGCGATAGGATTTTCAGTTAGCGGTCTTACAGGGTATCTTTCCCATCAGGAGATGATGCGCCTTTTTCAGCGATGCTTTATTCGGGCGGGCCTGAATCTCTGGTTCAGCCGCGGATTCAATCCAAGGCCGAAGATGACAATCCCGCTGCCAAGGCCCGTAGGGGTCAATTCTCTGGCGGAGATTATCTGCGTAAGCATTGAACAGGACGAAAATGAAAATTTCGATTCCGATGAGACCACCCGGAAACTGCAAAAACAGCTCCCCGAAGGGGTGAAAATAGAAACGCTCGAATGCTGTCCGGGCAAAAAAACTTTTCTGCCTCAAAGCGTCGAATATGTGATTTCTCCGAAGACGGAGTGTTTTGATGAGACGGTAAAAACCAGGGTAACCGCCGCGGCGCAAACCGTCAAAAGCGGCGGCCCGCTGCCGATCAGGAGGACTAATCCGGCAAAAAACATTGACAAACAGCTCAATGCGGCCGATTATATCAATTCAATAGAGACCGGAAACGGCGAAATTGTATTTGACTGCTCTGTTACACAGTCGGGGTCATTGAGGGTAGATGAGATGATGGAGCTTGCGGGCCTGAAGCCGGAGGAACTGGCAGGGCCGATATTAAGAAGAAGTGTACGATGGACCACAAAATAACAATAACAAGGATAAATATACAATGTCAAGAGATGTACTCGTCAATGTATCGCAGCCGGAAGAATGCCGGGTTGCGGTCGTAGAAGACGGAATATTAGATGAACTATATATCGAACGAACAAACCTGCAAAGCTGCGTAAACAATGTTTACAAAGGCAAAATAACCGGAATAGAACCGAGCATACAGGCGGCTTTTGTTGAATTTGGCGGCCCCAAAGCCGGTTTTCTCCACATCAGCGATGTTCACCCGAAATATTTCACAAAGGATTACCCCGTAGAAAAGGTCGGCCAGAGACTTTCAATGAGAAAGCGGCCGCCCATTCAGAAATGCCTCAAACGAGGCCAGGAAATAATGATTCAGGTAACGCGGGACGGCATCGAGAAGAAAGGCCCTACCGTTACCACGTACATATCAATGCCCGGAAGGTATCTGGTGCTTATGCCCTGGCTGCACGGCGTGGGAATTTCACAAAAGGTCGAAGAAAACGAGGACCGAAAACGGCTCAGAGAAATATTTGATGACGAAGATCAGTACAGAAACTGCGGCCTGATTGTCCGGACTGCCGCAAAAGACGCTTCAAAACGCGCGCTCCAGAGCGATTTGCGATATGTCATGCGTCTGTGGGGTTCGATACAGAAAAAGTTTAAGCGGAGCAAAGCTCCCACAGAAATATATCAGGATTCAAATCTGGCTATACGCACACTGCGGGATATCTTTAACACAAAGCTGACGAAAATTGTCTGCGACTCTGAAGAAATGGGCAGAAAACTCATGGAATTTGTCGCTATCAGCCAGCCAAGAATGAAGAAGATTGTCAGCATTTATAATGACAAGGTACCCCTATTCCACCATTACAATATCGAAGACCAGATAAAAACAATACACTCCAACAGGGTTGAGCTGCCAAGCGGCGCCTCGATTGTTATCGATCAGACAGAGGCCCTCGTCGCAATTGATGTAAACACCGGCAAAGGCTCGCGGCACAATGATGCCGAGACAAACATATACAAGACAAACCTCGAAGCTGCCGTCGAGATTGCCAGACAGCTGCGGCTCCGCGACCTTGGAGGACTGATAATATGCGACTTTATCGATATGGCGGTAAGCAAACACCGCCGCGAAGTCGAAAAGGTTTTCAGGGCGGCGATGAAAAACGATCATGCCAAACTGAGAATCCTCAAAATGAGCGCGTTCGGGCTTATCGAGATTACCCGTCAGCGGATGCGGTCTTCAATAGGACGCTCAACCTATTACAAATGCCCATACTGCAAAGGAACCGGAAACATAAAGAACGATGACATGCTCGGACTCGAGCTGATCCGGCTGCTTCAGCTTGCGGGAGCGAAAAAAGAAACATACAGAATCGAAATGCTTGTCTCGCCCGGTGTCGCGGACTTTCTCCAAAACTTTAAACGTACAGACATTTCACGCATTGAGCAGCTATGCGATAAGAGGATTATCGTACGAAGCGATGAGAACATTGTGGGAGAAAACTATATAATCAACTGTTACGACAACCGTGACAGACACTTGAACATGGATTTTTGACAACCTGAGGGACAAGGGAATACTGACAATTATGGATAAGCCGCATTTTGACATAGAATACGCAAGAAATGTTATAGAAATCGAGGCCCGCGGCGTAGAGAGCCTTCTGGGTTTGATCGGTTCAGAAGATTTTTCACACGCGCTTGAATTAACATATTCCTGCCGCGGAGCGGTTATAGTCACCGGAATCGGAAAAGCCGGCATAGTCGGCCGGAAGATATCCGCTACTATGGCATCTGTCGGCACGCCCAGCCATTTTCTACACCCTGTCGAGGCCGTGCACGGCGACCTGGGGCGGGTTCGCCCGGGTGATGTGGTGCTGGCGCTTAGCTTCGGCGGCGAAACGGACGAGATGATTCGTCTGATGAATCTGGTAAAACAGCAGGGGATAAAAATGATAGCCGTCACAGGCAACGATGATTCGAGGCTTGCCAAGCACTGCGACGTAACTCTGTGCATCGGCAAACTCGCCGAGGCGTGCCCGCTTGGTGTTGCCCCTACCGTATCGACGACCGCAATGCTCGCTCTGGGCGATGCGCTGGCGCTGACAGTGATGAAAGCGCGTGAGTTTACTGCCGAAGATTACGCCCGTTACCATCCCGGCGGCTCTCTCGGGGCAAAACTCATAACCGTCGGGCAGTCAATGGATTTCAAACGAGATGACGAGCTGCCGGTAGTGCCGATGACAGAGACGCTCAAAGAAATGCTCAAAGAAACAAAAGGGCTCAAACGCCGCGGCGCAGTTATGGCGGTAGATGGCGACGGAAAACTCGCCGGAATACTCACCGACGCCGACTTCCGAAGAGCGGTATCGCAGCACGCTGAGGCGGCACTGGAGATGAAAGTCGCCCAGGCAATGACACCGGACTGCAAATACGTTACCGAAGAAACTCTCGCGGCAGAGGCGATGGCGATTTTCCATAAATACCGTATCGACGATTTGCCGGTTGTTGACGGCGACAAAAAACCCGTAGGAATGATTGACGTTCAGGATATTGTTTCTATAAAGGTTGTTGGTTAAATAATTTGAAGCAGAACAACCCAAAGGCACCCAACCCTTTAAAAGCTGCAAAGGAACTGAATTTGAAAGTAGATGCTGAAAAAGCGAAAAATATAAAAATGCTGATTCTCGATGTTGACGGCGTTCTTACCGACGGCGGAATCATTCTGGCCGAAGACGGAACCGAAATGAAACTTTTTAACTCTCAAGACGGACACGGCATAAAGCTCTGGCAGCGTGCGGGGCTTGAGACGGCGATAATCAGCGGACGAGTAACAAATGTTACCGCTAAACGCGCCGAGCAGCTTGATATTAAATATGTCATGCAGGGATGCAAAAAGAAACTCCCCGCTTATGAATCACTGCTGGAAAAAGTAGGGCTCACTGCGGCCCAGACAGCCTATATCGGCGATGACACGATTGATATTCCGCTCGTTCGCAGGGCCGGTTTTGGTGCCGCGGTGGAAAACGCCGTTGACGAGCTGAAGCATTACGCAGATTATACCACAAAACGCAAAGGCGGAAGCGGCGCAGTTCGCGAAGTTATAGAGCTGCTCCTCAAAGCCTCCGGAAGATGGGATTCACTTATGGAGCGGTACCTGATATAATGGCCGGCACAAGAAAAATCGCTGTTTTTTCAATCACTCTTGTTATCGCCGCCGCGGTATTCATAGTGTATCTGTTGTTTTTCGGCGGTGCCGAAGGCATCAAAATTGATCAACCCCAGACAGACCAGCTCAAAGAAAACAATATCGATGAGCTTTTTGAGACCGAAGGCGTAGATCGCGAGGGTGAAGTTAAAATCGGCCAGACCGACATCTCCGAATACAAGATGTTTGACGAAAGCGGAAACCTGACCAGGCGTTTCGGTTTCTCCGGCATAACCCAGAAAAAAGACGGCGAATGGCTCGTAGAAAAACCATTTATCGAGGTCTATGAAAAGGATTTTGTCCTGATGCTGGGCTCAATGAAAGGACGTGTAATCGTGGACATTGTCGGCGGCCACGTCTTTCCCAGCGACGCAAGTCTGTATGACGGCGTGGAAATCGTATTTGAGCCGCGGGGAGAAGATAAATCCCGCCGCTGCGTCATAGAGATGGATGATATACGGTATTATTCCGACAGCTCAGAATTCCGAACCGACGGCAAGGTCAGCGTAACTTCCGCGCAGGCTTCAATCAAAGGACGCGGCATGACGCTGATCTATAACGACCTGAAAAAACGAATCCGCCTGCTCAGAATTGACAAACTGTCAGAGGCAGTTTTGCAGTATGCCCGGCAGGACATTTCCTCCGGCGCAGACAACAGCGAGAAAGAAGACTCCGCGGCTAAATCCGGCAAAGATGCCGCGGCAGAGCTGTACCAGTGCTCTATATACAATGATGTTACAATCAAAGACGGCACAAACTCCATTTCGGCCAGGCAGATACTGGTAACAAACCTGCATTTTTTTGAGACTGGAGATTCGTCCGCGGAAGATTCCGATGAACAGAGCTCAGAGCAGCAAACCCCGCCGCAGGATACAACCAAAATTGTTATCACCGCTAACGGAGGCCTCGAGCTCAAACCTATAGAAACGCAACAGCCCGCACCGGCAGAGCTTACAAGACAGATAAAATTCGAGGGCGAGCCGGTTGTTGTATATCAGCAGGAAAGCCCCATAGTGCAAAGCGGTGCGATCACATACGATATTGACAGGGAGACCCTGCTGATTGACCCGTCAACGGTGAACGAACAGGTAAAATTCAGCTTCTCAGACGAGAACACTAAGAGCCTTCTCAGCTCGCGCGGTCAGATTTTCTGGGACAGGGCCGGCTCACTTGCCCGGATTGAGGGCCCTGGAACGGTGCGGGCAGTAAGAACCGCCGCACAGGACGATTACGAGCTGAAGTTTAAAGATTCAATCAGCGTCTATTTCGACCCAGATTACAAGCCCAGGGAATCGGACAGGCCGGTTTTAAAGCGTATCGAGATTCATAACGGATTTGAGCTGGCCTTCGGAGATGACCTGAACGACAGCGTAAAGGCTGACAAGGCAAGTGTTTATTTTGACGATGGACTTATATCAAGTATCGACATATCAGACAATGTCCGGCTCTCTTATCTCTCGGGTAAACTTGAAACGAAACAGGCGAGAGTGGATTTCAAACGTGACTTTACCGGCACCACAGTACCGGTAAACGTGCAGGCTACCGGTCTGACAACGATGAGTTTTGTTGACAAAGACGCCTCGACGCCGGTGGTTATGACTGCCCCGGAAGTAAACTATGATCCGGCAGAGCAGATCGCTATCGCAAAAGGCCCTGTAAAACTGCTGTATTACCCCGGAGCAGAGTTTGCCCAGAGCGGTTTTACACAGCCGGCACAGATTACTGCCCGTGACAGGCTGGAATTTCACCGCCTGGACAACACCGCTGTCTTAGTCGGCGAGGTTCACGCCTCCGGCACACGCGAGACCGACCAATACAATGAATCATACTCATTCAAGGGCGATAAGCTCTCAATCCAGTTCAGCCGCCGCCCGGCAGCAATGACAGAAAGCGATGACAGCGGCAAACCGGATCAATCAGAAAAAACTCCGGCAACCGGCAGCGGGCGTGAAGTGGTCAAAAAACTCGAGCTGACCGGAAACAGAGTTTACTTCAACACACAGCGTAAATACAGCACCGGCAGAGAGGTAAAACTGCGTCTCGAAAGCGCCTCGATGGATTATGACGGCATAAAAGACGTCATTACCGCCTCCGGCCGCGGACAGATACAGCTAAGCAATCTCGGCGGTGATTCTTCCTCAGCGGCCCCCCTGCCCGGCGGCAGCCTCTCTCTGGGCAGACCGTGCTATGCCCTAATAGAGAGATTCAACCAGCTCAGGTGGGATATCGGCAGGGGCAGGATTGACGCACACACAGACCAGGAGCTGATACACATGGCATACGTGCCGCTGGACAATGAGGGAAAACCCATGCCGGCAAACCACATAGACGCCGGCAGAGTCAGTGTCTCAATCGAACAGGCCCCCGAGACCGGTCCGGTTATAAAAAATTTCACCGCCGACAACTCCGTCATCTACAAAGAAGACGGCGGGCATCAGTTCTTCGGCGAGAGCATTTTTTACGATGAAAATGACAGGCTGCTAAAGGTTGCAGGCTCAGAAAATAATCCCTGTATATTTGACAACAATTTTGTAGATGGTATTGTTTACAATATTGATACCGGTGATTATAAATTCAGGGTAGTTGAATCAGGCGGTTTTTCCGGTACGGGCATAACACCCGGCAGGCAAGGAAATTAAACATGACACAGTTACTTGACAAAAAACAGATAGACCAGGCCATCAGCCGGCTTGCTGATATGATAATCGAAAGCAGCGGCGATGAAGTTGTCATTCTGGGCATAAGAGACCGGGGCGAAATACTAAGTGAGCGGCTCTCAAAGATAATCACTTCCAGGGCCGGCAAAACCGCTCTCAGCGGAGCACTTGATATAACTCTATACAGAGACGACATTACCGAGCCTTCCGGGGCAATGCGGGCGGTTCAGCCCTCGTACATACCGTGCCCGCTCAACGACAAAGAAATAATACTGGCAGACGATGTTCTGCATACGGGGCGTTCTTGCAGAGCGGCACTCGACGCGATAGTGGCATACGGGCGGCCCAGACTGATCAAGCTGGCGGTGCTCATAGACCGCGGCGGACGCGAATACCCGATCCAGGCAGATTATACCGGTGTCAAATTAGAGGTACGCGATGATCAGAAAGTCAGGGTTACACTCGAAGAATACGGAGACATCGACCAGGCGGTTTTAGAATAGTTTCAATGGGGGCAAAACGAATAAACAAACCTTACGGCAAGAGTGAGTTAGTTACGGGATTTTATGAGGAAAAATCATATGGAGTCTGAATCAAAAAGCGATTTTGTCTGGACAAGAAAGCACCTTATCGGCCTCAAGGACCTCAGCCGCAGGGAGCTTGAACATATCTTCAGCACGGCGGACGCGTTTCGGCCGGTCGGCGGCAACAGAGTAATGAAATTCCCTACGCTGCGGGGCAGACTCGTTGTAAACATGTTCTTCGAGGACAGCACACGCACAAGAAACAGCTTTGCCCTGGCGGCAAAACGCTTAAGTGCTGATACACTTGACTTTACAAAAAAAGCCAGTGCGGTGAGCAAGGGCGAGACACTTGTCGATACCGCGAGAAATATTGTCTCGATGGGCGTTGATATGATCGTGATTCGCCACAACGCCGGCGGGGCTCCGCTGCTGCTTTCCAGAGCGGTGGACGTGCCGATAATAAACGCAGGCGACGGTTTCAACGAGCATCCCACACAGGCACTGCTCGATACATACACAATCCGCGCCCACCGCGGCAGCCTCGACGGGCTAAAGATCGCCATTGTCGGAGATATAGCACACTCAAGAGTTGCCCGCAGCGACATTTACGCCATGACAAAGCTCGGCGCGGAGGTTACGCTTGTCGGCCCGCCGACACTGATGCCGCCAAAAGTATCACAGCTGCCGGTAAAGGTCAGCACAAGCCTTGATGATGTCATAGAAGAGGTGGACGTTATAAACATGCTGAGGATACAGTTTGAACGCATGGGCAGCAACCCATTCCCCTCGGTGCGTGAGTATTCGAGGTTTTTCGCACTGACCGTTGACCGGCTGAAAAGAGCAAAACCCGATATACTCGTTATGCACCCGGGCCCGCTCAACCGAGGCGTAGAGATTGAGTCCGAAGTCGCCGACAGCCCAAACAGTGTCATACTCGAGCAGGTCGCACACGGCATCACAACAAGAATGGCAGTCATGCTCCTGGTAAGCCAGGCCGCGGCAATGGAGAAAAATTAGATACTCTTTTGAAAATAATTAAGAGTGAGCAGCCAGGAATTAGGGGTTTACTGAATAATCTATAACTTTTTCATTCGCAGGTAGGTATTTTATGTCTGTACTGCTATGCTCGAACAAAGATGCCGGACACCCTTGTTTCATCTTTTCAGAGCCGCAACAGTAATGGAGCGGTTACGCAAAAACACTGTATAACAACAAAACACCAGAATAACCTCCGGCACATATTCAAGAGGCGATTAAAAGGATAAGTTCAATGTTAAATATTTATAATTTTTTGTATTAGTGTTTTTACTGTAAAAAAGAGTTTGGGTCTTCCCTGTCGGTATCGCGAATTGAATAAGTATAACCCTGTTCGCATAAAAATAACTGCCTTTTAAGAGCAAAGTCCTGTTCTATGGTATCGGCGCTTACTAAAGTGAAAAAATGAGCACGGTTAAGCCCCTGTTTGGGTCTTAAGATTCTGCCGAGTCTTTGGGCTTCTTCCTGTCTTGAGCCGAAAGTCCCAGATATTTGTATAGCCACTGACGCATCAGGTAAATCCACCGCGAAATTAGCAATCTTTGAAACTGCAAGGATATGAATCTTGCCCTCTTTAAAATCTGCGAATAGCTTATCACGTTTGTCCTGACTGGTACTGCCTGTCAAAACAGGAATGTCTAAGTTTTTTGCAATAGACTTGATCTGGTCAAGATACATTGCGATTATCAGGATTTTTTCTTGCTTATATCGCGATATGATATTTTTTACTATTTGCTCTTTAAGCGGATTTTCGGAAGCTATACGGAATTTTCTTTTAGAGTCAGCAACTGCGTAAGGCATGCGAATATCCTGTGGTAGAGGTATCCGTATCTCGGTACAGTCGGCTTTGGCTATCCAGCCCTGCTTCTCAAGAGTTTTCCAGGGGGCATCAGCTTTCTTAGGCCCTATTAATGCGAAGACATCATTTTCGCGGCCATCTTCACGAACTAATGTTGCGGTAAGACCCAACCTGCGACGAGCCTGCAGAAATGCCGTAAACTGAAAAACAGGTGCCGGTAAAAGATGAACTTCATCATAAATAATAAGCCCCCAATTACGCTGGTCAAAAAGTGACATATGCTCAAAATTACTGTCTTTTGTTTTGCGGTATGTCATAATCTGGTACGTTGCCAGAGTAATAGGTCGTATCTGTTTCATCTTACCGCTATATTCACCGATTTGTTCTTCGGTAAGGGTGGTTTTGTCAAGCAGTTCGTTTTTCCACTGCCGTACAGCAGTAACACTGGTTGTAAGAATCAGTGTTGATGATTGCAATCTGGCCATACAAGCTATGCCGACAATGGTCTTGCCGGCACCACATGGCAATACTATAACACCTGAACCGCCACTATTGGAACCGTTGGCATGGAAAGCTCTTACCGAATCATTTTGGTAACTTCGCAGTAGAAAAGCTTCACCGGCAACCGTAGTGTTGCGAAATTCCATACATAGTTCTTCCCCTTTGGTATAACCAGCTAAATCTTCTGCTGGGAAACCGATCTTAACCAACGCCTGCTTCAGCTTACCACGGGATATAGACTCAATTCGAAAAGTCAATGGAGATAATCGCTCAGCAAGAAGTGGTAACACAAGATTATTGTGGGATATCTCCTCAGCCAGCGGCTCTGCGTTAGCTGACAAGATCAGTGTCTCTGAGTCTCTGCGCATAAGTTTGAGTCTGCCATAGCGGGATGCAAAATCCTGGATCTTGACTAATACATGTTCAGGAATCGGATATTTGGAAAATTTATGCAGTGAACCTATAATCTGGTCTGTTTTTACGCCGGCTGCGCAAGCGTTCCAGATTGAAAGCGGTGTTATACGATAAGTATGAATATGCTCAGGAGATTTGACCAATTCAGCAAATCGCGCAAGCTCATCTCTGGCCTGCGCATACCTTGGGCTCTCCACTTCCGCAAGTACCGTGTGATCACCCTGAACTATTAACGGATTCTCCAGATTTACTTTACTCATTGAGGCAGTACATATCCCATTTTCTTCAGGGCACTGCGAAACGCCCGTTCTTTTTTCTTTGGAACAACCAGCCGGAAACTGCCGGCTGGATAGCAGCACTTGCCCGCATGGCTATCGTGTGCGATAAGTGCAGCGGTAGTTTTATCGTTTACTTCAATCAAGATAGCATCTTGAATACCGCAAAATGCAGATAGTTTCTTTTCTATATCACGGAGAAAAATATGTACAGTTTCTGGAATTTCACCATCGGTCTTATTCTTTAAGAAAAGTTTCAAATTTTCTATCGAACCGCCGGATTCAATATGTTTTAAGATACGGTTTTTATCAAGTTTCCAGACAAACTCACTCTTGGGTTTTGCGAATAACTCGAGCGTACATAAGTCTGCTGCCGGAATTTCACAGTCCTGCACTGATGCAAGTTCGTGATTGCTCAAAACCTTAAACAACTTCCGCTGTTGTATTTTAGGTGCCTCATATTTATCGCAAATTCCAAGGCAATATGCACCCAGAGAATTGAGCTTCACATACAATAGACCATCATATCTCCCGCAAAAGCTTAGGTCATCTACACCCCAGCAATTGCCCATTTCCGGCCATAGGTGGTGCGGCCAGGTGTATGCCACGTCAACCAATCCAAGAGTTGCCAATGACTCAAAAAGAAAAACTCGCAAAAACTGGCGCTCTAATCCTTCACCAATACCATTGTATCCCAGACTGCCATAATTTTTATCGCAAAAATAAAGATTCCACGGGTCACTATGACAGAGATCAAACATCTTACCTGATGCCATTGCAAAACGACACGCATCATTAAAGCCGATCCACTTATTAACAGGCCAATGTTCCATTGAGTTGCAGAAAACCACTTTTCGATCCGAAACACGGGTCATCTCGCGTTTGCCTTTGCCTGTCTGACCTCGGATATTATTGATCCTGTTCATCTCATCAAATGAATCATTCCGCAGGTACCGTAAAAAACCTGTTTTCAGATCACTTGGGGTAATGCCACTAAGCAGTTTTTTACCCGTACGGGTAAAATCTAGTTTATTGCCATTGACCTTACACCATCCGCACTGTTGAAGAATAACACCCCAGGCGTGTGCACGTACCGCCCCTGCTGATTCATCCCATCGGCGAGCAATTTTTTCAGGGATATCCAGCTCAAAGTCAGGCAACACTAATGCTGTTGATATCTGACGCACAGATGAATCTGTAGGACGTTTGCTTTTGGCTGCAACCTTGATCTTTCCTGCCTGAACCATGCTTAACATTTGCCGCAATTCTGTAAAGACCACACTTTCGCCCTCAAAAATGTGGATTGGTCGTTCGGCAGCATCATATTTGTAAGTCTTCTCGATTGTATCAGCCGTTTTTATTGTTACCTTTTCAGGCTTAGGAAGAAGCTGCCTTAGCGATTCAACAATATCAGGCAGAACACAAATATGCCGACCATCCTCACTATTAAAAACAAGCAAGTTGAAAGGTGAGATGTCTTTGGATGGCCATGAATAATTCCGTTGCGGGCAAGGGTATCCGTATTTACCCTTGAAGGTCTTTTTCTGTACTTTGCCCTGACCATACGCAGCCTCTGCCAAAAGTGTCTTTTGCTTATCAGTACACAGGTCAAGTATTTTAGGCAGATCATTTTCAAATAATCTTTGAAACTCATTTATCAGGTCTGCTTTGCGGGTGATATTTCTCGACAAATTTAGTTTTCTTGCAATTAACTTAAGATCCTCGCTTCGCAGCTGTTCAAGAACCGCCTTTGTCTGAATTTTAACCATATTACATCTCTAAAAACTTATCCTATATGCTTAGCTGATTGCCATTTTCCGTTAATTGCGAAGTAAAACTCACAAAATACAAAACGAGAAACAGGGTAGTATAAAATAACGCTTGTACTTGTCAAGCCCACATAAGACAAAATGAAAACTTAGTAAACACTGCCCGTAAATTCTTATCTTTTAACTGTCTAACCTGCTGCCAATAGGGGCTTTGTAGTGCCTACAGAAAAACTCCGGTTCTTTATTTACAAGGACTTACGTCAATTTACCGCCGAAGTCGAGACAACACAGCAAACTTACTCATAGGGCGCGTGATTTCGCGATTTACGACAATTTTTTCCTGTTTATTTAATTTTTCAATTGAAAAAGGGGATGTAACGGTTAAAATACTATGTGTTTGAAAGAAGAAATATAGAAGTTGTGTCATATCCCCCCGGCGGAGGAGCAATCCTTATCCGTCTTCAGATATACACCATACTTCGCCCTGTGTTTATTTATTTGGTTAGTGTAGAAACAGTTGGATACTGTTTGTATAATAGAAGTTATGTTATTGGTTAAAAGTTGAAAGGAAAGAAGATGAAAAAGTTTTTAGCAGCGCTATGCGCAGCAATTATGGTGACCGGCTCGTTTGCCTACACAGTTGATTACGGCTGGGAAACAGGCTCACAGGCATACCTTGGAACCTACGGCAGTATTGATACCGTAAATACAGGTTTCAACACGGACGTAGCCCGCACCGGCACACAATCGTTGAAGATAGTGGAAGATCCCCTAAGCAGCACACCACAGGTTTATGTCGGCTGGGTTACCGGCGTCAGCGAAGGTGATGTAATTACTGCTACCGGCTGGATGTACAGCACAAGTGCAGACGCAGCAGTATCAAACCCCCGCGGCCGTCTGTGGTGCCATTACTCTACTGCTGCTGACATCACCACATACGAGGGCAGCGGTACAAATCCAAACAACGACTATGCCGGCACAGTTGACTGGATGCAGTTTACCCAAAGTACCACTGTTGCTACCGGCAAAGAAGCAGTTGTTATCGAAGCACGTATCTACAGCGACCCTGCTCCAGGCAACGTGATTTACCTCGACGACCTCCAGATAACCGCACCAGAAGGGGCTCTGGTAACACTGGCCAACGGCACAACCGTACCCGAGCCGGCTACAATGGCTGTCATGGCGCTTGGCGGCATTTTCGCTTTCAGGAAAAGACGCTAAGTCATAAAATTTAAACAGATTACAAAAGGCCGTTTCCTTCAGCAGGGTGCGGCCTTTTGTTTTAATTAAGAATTAGGAATTATTGTTTACTTCTTTCCGTTGTCATCGGTCGAGAGCCGCAGGCATTGCGGCTTCTACATTATTGTCAGACACCACATCGCTTCGCAGCCAAATAATAATTTGCATTGAACCGCCTTATCAATTAAAATGCCTGCATGGAACTTTTAGAAATAGCAGAATACAGCAGCGAAATAGAGGCTCGGCTTGCCGTAAATCTCCTTCAGGGCGCGGGCATAGAAGGTAAACTCTTAGACTCTAATTCGGCTAACATGTACGGTACAGGCGCTATTACAATTCGTCTTGCGGTGGACAAAGCTGATGAAGAAAAAGCCCGCAAAGTTCTTGAGAGATTTTCCTGACATGTGTAAGTTTAACAGGGAGTGCACCTTAGCGGTGTTAACATGAATATACTCCTTACAAATGATGACGGCATATCCGCCAACGGCCTCACCATGCTCTGTGAGCGACTCAGCGAGCTGGGCAATGTGTTTGTTGCTGCGCCGAGAGAACACATGTCCGCCGCCGGCCACGGGCTGAGCCTGGGGCC